>DASTRO010000343.1:0-57143 GCA_035761165.1 Gemmatimonadaceae bacterium
CGCCCCGCCCCGCAGCCCGCCGGGCCGCGAGCGATCCAGACCCCGCCGCCGCTCACCACGCTCGCCGAGCACCACGTGGTGCCGGTGCCCGTCTCGGTGACGCCCGCCGAGGGGGCGTCCTTCGCGCTCACGGCGGCGACCATCATCGTCGTCCCGGTACCGGACGCCTCCGCGGAGGCGGCGCGCGTGGGCGAGGCGCTGGGGGCGCTGCTGCGGCCGGCGACCGGCTTCCGGCTCCCGGTGGTCGCCAGCGACGGGCCAGCGCCGCGCGGCGCGATCGTGCTGCGTCGCGGCGCCGATAGCCTGGGCCAGGAGGGCTATGACCTGCTGGTGACGGCGGACTCGGTGCGCCTGGCCGCGGCCACCCCGGGCGGGCTCTTTCGTGGCGTGCAGACGCTGCGGCAGCTCCTCCCCGCCGGCATCGAGGCGGAGCAGAGCGCGATGCAGATGGCCAGCGCGTGGACCGTGCCGCCGGGGCGCATCGTGGACTGGCCACGTTACACCTGGCGCGGCGGGATGCTCGACGTCGCGCGCCACTTCTTCACCGTGGACGAGGTGAAGCAGTACATCGACCTGCTCGCCCTCTACAAGCTGAACACGCTGCACCTGCACCTCTCCGACGACCAGGGCTGGCGCATCCAGATCGACGCCTGGCCCAAGCTGGCGACGGTGGGCGGCAGCACCGAGGTGGGCGGCGGGCCGGGGGGCTTCTACACGAAGCGGGACTACGCGGACATCGTGCAGTACGCGCGGGAACGCTTCATCACGGTGGTGCCCGAGATCGACATGCCGGGGCACACCAACGCGGCCATCGCCGCCTACCCGGAGCTCGGCTGCAGCCGGCCGACGCCCAGCGTCTACGCCGGCGCGCCGGGCGACTCGCAGCCGCCGGGGCTGTACACCGGCATCACCGTCGGGTGGAGCACGCTGTGCCCGGACAAGGAGCTCACCTACCGCTTCGTGGACGAGGTGCTGGGCGAGCTGGCGGCGATGACGCCGGGCCCGTACCTGCACGTGGGCGGCGACGAGGTGGCGGCGCTCACCGACTCGCAGTACGCGGGCTTCGTGGAGCGCGTGCAGGAGATCGTCGCGCGGCACGGCAAGACGATGGTGGGCTGGGAGGAGGTGGGGAAGGCGCGGCTGCGGCCGACGACGATCGCGCAGCTGTGGCGGGGGGACACGGCGCTCCTCGCGGCGCGCCAGGGTGCGCGGCTCATCCTCTCGCCCGGCCCCAAGGCGTACATCGACATGAAGTACACGCCGGCCACCGAGCTCGGGCTGCGGTGGGCCGGCTTCCTGGAGGTGCGCACGGTGTACGACTGGGACCCGGCCACCTACGTCGCCGGCGTGTCGCCGGAGAACGTCCTCGGCGTGGAGGCCCCGCTCTGGACGGAGACGGTGCAGAACATCACGGCCGCCGAGTTCCTCCTGGTGCCGCGCCTGCCGGCGCTCGCCGAGGTGGGGTGGAGCGCGCCGGGGCGGCGGAGCTGGGAGGGGTTCCGCGCGCGCATCGCCGCGCACGCGCCGCGCTGGCGGCTGCTCGGCGTGAACTTCTACCCCTCGCCGCAGGTCGCGTGGTAGACCTCCGGTGGTAGACCCCCGACGGTTGTCTCCGATGCGCCCCGTGCGCATGATTGCGGGGCGCCCCGGCGCGCGCGCGCCGAGGCGACGTGCCTCCCCGGTGGCCAGCGCCTCACCCGTGCCGCAGAGGATTGTCCGATGATGCGACCCAGATTCCCGACGCCACTGAGCGTGCTGGTCATGGCCGGCACGCTGACCACCGTCGCGCCGGCCTGCGCGCAGACGGCCGGCTCGAGCGCCGCGCGCCCCGCCACGGCGAGCGCTCCGGCCAAGGACTACGTGCCGGCCGACGTCCAGTTCATGCAGGGGATGATCCATCATCACCAGCAGGCCGTGGTCATGGCGGCGATGGCGCCGACGCACGGGGCCAGCGAGCGCATCCAGCTCCTCGCGAAGAAGATCGACCTCTCGCAGCGCGACGAGATGGCGTTCATGCAGCGCTGGCTGGAGGACCGCGGGCTGCCGGTGCCGGAGGTCGGCGCGCACGATCACGTGATGATGCACATGCCGGGGATGCTCACGCCCGAGCAGATGCAGCAGCTCGACCAGGCGCGGGGCGCCGAGTTCGACCGGCTCTTCCTCGCCGGCATGATCCAGCACCACCAGGGCGCGCTCACCATGGTGAAGGAGCTGTTCGCCGCGCCCGGCGGCGGCCAGGAGCCGACGCTGTTCGACTTCGCCGCCGGCGTGGACGCCGATCAGCGCGCCGAGATCGAGCGCATGCAGCAGATGTTGAACGCCCTACCCACCCCACGGAGCCCTGCCCCATGAGCCTTCGCTCGTCGGGCCGCGTCAGGATGCTCGCGGCCATCGCCTCGCTCGCCCTCGGTTCGGTGCCGACCGCGCTGGTCGCGCAGTTGCCCCTGCCTACCACCAACGATCCCCGGGTCGGGCTCGGGGCGGGCCTGACCGACGCCGAGGTCGCGGCGAAGAACCTGCGGCTGGTGTCCAACAGCCCCAAGCCGGACATCTACATGCCGCGCGACTCGGCCGGCAACCTGGATCTCGGCGGCCTCACCTACGCCAACTCGGACCTCGCCTTCCGCGGGAACTACGTCTTCCAGGGGAACTTCAGCGGCTTCCAGATCTGGGACGTCTCCGACCCGCGCAAGCCGGTGCGGAAGGTGGCCTACCTGTGCGCCACCGGGCAGGGCGATCCGTCGATCCACGGCAACCTGCTCTTCATCTCGGCCGAGGGGCCGGGGAACCGCATCGACTGCGGCACGCAGGGCGTGCAGGACACGGTGAGCGAGGAGCGCTTCCGCGGCGTCCGCATCTTCGACGTCTCGGACGTCGCGAACCCGAAGCCGGTCGGCTGGATCCAGAGCTGCCGCGGCTCGCACACGCACACGCTCGTCCCCGATCCGCGCGACTCGAGCGTGATCTACGTGTACATCTCCGGCTCGGCGGGCATCCGCTCGGGACAGGAGCTGGAAGGATGCCTGGACGTGCCGCCGGACTCGGCGGGCTCGTCGCGCGGGCGGATCGACGTCGCGCGCGTGCCGCTCGACAACCCGGCCGAGGCGCGGGTGGTGAACGGCGCGCGCATCTTCCCGGCGCAGCCGCGCCCCGCGTCGCACGGCGCGGCGCCGGGTGACACGACGCAGCGTCGCCGCCCGGCCGCCGCCGGCGCGCCGCGCGAGCGTCCCGGCCCGGACCAGTGCCACGACATCACCGTCTACCCGGCCATCGACCGGGCCGGTGGCGCCTGCGGCGGCTACGGGATCCTGCTCGACATCAGCGATCCGGTGAACCCGCGGCGCATCGACTTCGCCGCCGACACGAACTTCGCCTTCTGGCACTCGGCCACCTTCAGCAACGACGGCTCCAAGGTCGTCTTCACCGACGAGTGGGGCGGCGGCACGCAGCCGCGCTGCCGCGTGACCGACCCGCTGCCGTGGGGTGCGGACGCCATCTTCACGATCGCCGACAACCAGCTGACGCAGCACGCCTACTACAAGCTGCCCGCCGCGCAGACGCCGCAGGAGAACTGCGTCGCGCACAACGGCTCGCTCATCCCGATCCCGGGGCGCGACGTGATGGCGCAGGGCTGGTACCAGGGCGGCGTCAGCGTCATGGACTTCACCGACCCGAACCACCCGGTGGAGATCGCCTACTTCGATCGCGGGCCGGTGGACTCGACGCGCATGTACATCGCCGGCTCGTGGGGCGCCTACTGGTACAACGGCTACATCTACTCCTCGGCCATCGCCCGCGGGCTCGACATCCTGGAGCTGACGCCGAGCGAGTTCCTCACGCAGAACGAGATCGACGCGGCCCGGTCGGTGGTGCTGGCCGAGTTCAACCCGCAGAGCCAGCCGCGGTTCGTGTGGCCGGCCACCTTCAGCCTGTCGCGCGCCTACCTGGACCAGTTGGAGCGCGGCCAGGGGCTGGCGGCCGACCGCATCGCCCAGGCGCGGCGCGACCTCGACGCCGCCGAGCGGCTCAGCGGCGCGCAGCGGCAGCAGGCGCTCACCAGGTTGGCGAGCACGCTGGAGCCGCTGGCCGCCAACGCCGCCGACGCGGCGCGCGTGCGCCTGCTGGTGCAGTCCGTGCGCGACCTGGCCGCGGCGCGGTAGTCGCGGCGCCCGCATCGGACCGCAGCACGGGCCCCCGCGTCGCGCGACGCGGGGGCCCGTGTCGTCTCCGTCCGGTCGTGGTGCGGCAGCGCGTGCCGCGTGCGATCCACGGTGTCATCGCTGCGGGAGCGGCGGCGCTGCGAGCCATCACCCGCCTGTCATCGGCCCTGTTGACAACCCGTCGGGGATGGTGGCTCGGCACCATGCGGACGCATTCGACGGAACCGGTGTCATCGGCGCTATCGAATCGACTCCATCCTGCGCCCCGGTATCGTCATCGGCGCTGCTGAATCGACTCTGTCCTGCGCCTCGGTATCGTCATCCCGCAGGAGCGGCGGCGCAGCCGACGCGAGTGTCGGGATCTGTTGTCCCTGCCGCGTGGATGGCCACCAGCACGTGCGAGTAGATCCCGACACTCGCTCGCTCCGCGCGCTCCTGCGGGATGACAGGGAGGGAGTGAGCCGGCCCGCGGCGGGCTCCCCGGGACGACAGGAGGACCGCGGCGCCTGCGTCCTCGCTCCCTCCTCCCTCGTCCCTATTTCCTATTCCCTGGCTACTCCCTACTCCCTACTCCCTGCTTCCTGCTTCCTGCTTCCTACCGAAAGTCATGCGACCGATGCGTCACCGCTTCCGCCGCGATCGCGCGGAACTTCCGCCCCACCACGTTCACCAGCGCGCCGCTCCGCTCCGCCCGCCCGTAGACGGCGAGCACGGGACTGTGGCGCACCGCCTCGCGGTTCGCCTCCACGAGCTCGTTGGCGACGATCACGTTGATCGTCCCCTGCTCGTCCTCGAGCAGCAGGAAGAGCGTCCCCTTGGCCGTCGTCGGGCGCTGGCGCACGCTCACCAGCCCGGCCACGATCACCAGCTCCCCGCTACGGCAGCGCGCCAGCTCCGCACTGTCGATCGCTCCCAGCCGGCGCAGCCAGGCGCGGTAGCGCTCCATCGGGTGCCCGGTGACGCTGAGCCCCACCGCATGGTAGTCGAGGGCGATCGCCTCGCGCCGCCGCAGCGCGCGCGGCGCGTAGCCCGCGTCCGGGTCGGCGCGGTCGGGTAGCGCGGCGTCGGGTAGCGCGGCGTCGGGTAGCGCGGCGTCGAGTGCCTGCGTGTCGCGTGCCGGCGTGTCGGGTGTCGGCGTGTCGGGTGCAGTGCCGGCGGGCGCCAGCGGCAGCGTGTCGCCCACCACGCGCAGCGCCGCCCACGCCGCGCGCCGCCGGTCCGGCTCCCACGCCGCCAGCGCGCCGGCCCGGGCCAGCGCCAGCGCGTCGGCGCGCGTGAGCGCGGCGCGCGCCGCCACGTCGGCGATGCTCGCGAACGGCGCCCCGGCGCGCGCGTGCGCCAGCCGCTCCAGCGTGCGCGGCCCCATGCCGCGCACGAAGCGCCAGCCGATGCGCAGCGCCGGCCGCGCGGGGTCGTCCGTCTCCTCCACCGTGCACTCGCGCCGGCCGGCGGCCAGGCAGGGCGGGCGGACCTCCACGCCGTGCCGCCGCGCGTCGTGCACCAGCGTGGAGGGGGCGTAGAAGCCCATCGGCCAGGCGTTGAGCAGCCCGCAGTAGAAGGCCGCCGGCTCGTGCGCCTTGAGCCACGCCGTGGCGTAGGCGATGATCGCGAAGCTCCACGCATGGCTCTCCGGAAAGCCATAGTTGCCGAAGCTGCGCAGGTCGTCGGCCAGCTGCGCCGCCACGGGCTCGGCGATGCCGTTGTCGACCATCCGCGCGCGCAGCCGCTCCAGCGCGGCGGCCAGGCGGGCCGCCTTGCGCTGGTGCCCCATCGTCCGGCGCAGCTCGTCCGCTTCGGCCGCCGAGTAGTGGGCCAGCTCCATCGCCATCGCCATCGCCTGCTCCTGGAAGATCGGGATCCCCTGCGTGCGATCCAGGATCGGCCCGAGCCTCCCCGCCAGCCCCGGCGGGTAGACGACCGGCGCGCGGCCGCGCCGGCGGTCGGTGTAGGGGCGCACGAACTTGGCGACGATCGGCCCGGGGCGGATGAGCGCCACCTGCACGACGATGTCGTACAGCCGCTCGGGCTTGGTGTGCACCAGCGAGGCGATCTGCGCGCGGCTCTCGATCTGGAAGGTGCCCATCGTGTCGCCGCGGGCGATCATCCGGAACGTCGCCGGGTCGTCCGGCGGCAACCCGTAGAGCGTGGGGCGCGTGCCCGTGCGCAGCTCGATGACGTCGAACGCCCGTCGGACGGCGGCGAGGGAGCCCAGTCCCAGAAAGTCGAACTTCGGGATCCCCACCGCGTCCAGGTCGTCCTTGTCGAACTGGATGACGGTGCGCCCCATCGTCGTGGGCTCGATGGGGCAGTAGTCGCCTAACGGGGCCGAGGAGAGGACGAAGCCGCCGGGGTGCGTGGCGCGCAGCCGCGGCAGCTCCTCGAAGGCGGCGACGGCGGCGAGCAGCGCCGCGCCGCGCGGCGTGGTCACGTCCAGCCCGTGCGCCGCCGCCAGCCCGTCGCGCAGCACGGCCGCCCCCTCGGCCGGCTCCACGTGGTGCAGCCGCTTGGAGAGCGCCACCGCCAGGTCGGGCGGGTGGCCGAAGGCGCGCAGCACGTCCTGCACGGCGTTGGGCGCGCGGTACGTCTGCACGATGCAGGTGATGGCCGCCTTGGACCGCTCGTAGCGGCCGTACACGTAGTCCAGCACCTCCTCGCGCCGGTCGTGCTCGAAGTCGACGTCGATGTCCGGCGCCTCGGTGAGCCCGTCGGTGCGCGCCTCGGAGAGGAAGCGCTCAAAGAGCAGCCCGTGCCGCACCGGGTCCACGGCGGTGATGCCGAGGCAGTAGGCGACGGCGCTGTTGGCGGCGCTGCCGCGCCCCTGCGCCAGGATGCCGCGCGCGTGCGCCGTGCGCACGGCGTCCCACATGACGAGGAAGAAGCCGGCGAAGCCGAGCCGCGCGATCACCGCCAGCTCGTGCTCCAGCTGGTCGCGCTGCCGGTCGATGAGCACGGAGCCCCACCGCTCGCGCGCCCCCGCCTCGACACACTGCCGCAGGAAGCTGTCGTCGGTGTGGCCGGCGGGCACGGCGAAGCGCGGCAGCGGCGGGCGCACCCAGCCGGGGCGGAAGTCGCACGCTTCTGCGATCCGCAGGCTCGTCGTCAGCCCATCGGTCCGGCCGGCCCACCGCGCGGCCATCGCCGCCGGCGAGCGCAGCCGCCATCCGCCGTTGGGCAGGAGCACGCCGCGCGCCGCCGCCGTCTCGAGGTCGAGCCCGGCGCGGAGCGCCGTCAGCACGTCGTGCGCGAGGCGGCCGGCGCGGTCCAGGTAGCGCGGGTCGTTCGTCACCACCCACGGCACCCCCGCCTCCTCGGCCAGCGCGACGAGCGCGCCGGCCAGCGCCTCCTCGCGCCGCCCGGCGCCGTGGAGCTGCACCTCCACCGCCAGCCACTCGCCGAAGACGTCGCGCCAGGCGCGCAGCCGCTGCCGGGCGACGTCGGGCTGGCCGGCGGCGAGCAGCGCGGCCAGCGGCCCGGTGGCGGGGCCGGTGAGCGCGATCAATCCGGCGCTCCGCGCGGCCACGTCGGCCCACGTCACGCCGGGGCGGCCGCGTGGCGGCGCGCCGGCCCGCGCCCCGGCGTCCTCCGGCGTCCACGCCTCCACCTGCCCGCAGCGGGCGCGGGTGACGAGGGCGGCGAGGTTGCGGTAGCCCTCCGCGCTCCGCACGAGGAAGGCGGCCGGGTGGCCGTCCACCACCAGCTCCGCCCCCACGACGGGGCGGATCCCCGCCCGCTCGGCGGCCAGCGCGAAGCGCACCACCCCCCCCAGGTCGGCCGTGTCGGTGAGGCCGAGGGCGGGGTAGCCCAACAGCGCCGCGCGCGCGGCCAGCGCCTCCGGGGTGGCCGCGCCGTCGCCGAAGGAGAAGGCGGAGTGCGCCCGCAGCTCCACGTACGGCACGGCGCCGCTCGCCCGGCGGGGAGGGGTCATCGCGCGCTCAGTCCCACCAGCCGTGCACGTACCAGGCGCCGTCGCCCTCCGGCGCGGCCGCGTCGCGGAAGAGCAGCACGAGCACGCCGTCGGCGGTGAGGGCGTGGAAGTACTCGCGCGCGTAGGGCGCCCCCGCCGCCTCGCCGCCGGAGACGTGGTCGGGCCCGGCCGCGGTGAGCAGGGGGACGTCGGCCGGCCAGGGGCCGCGCTCCCGCTCGGGGGCGGGATCGGCGAAGCGGACTGGGACGTCGTGCGCCCGGCGCCGCGTCGTCGTCACGACGACGCGGCGCGGCGCGGGGAGGAGCTGCAGGGCGAGCGCTGCGGCGCTCGCCCGCGTGGCGGCCGCCCGGCCGGCGGCCGCGCGCTCCGCGCGCGCGTCGTCCTCCTGCAGCACCGCGCCCAGCTCACGGGCGCGCCAGCGCGCGCGCCGCTCGAGCAGCGGGTGGTGCGAGGGGGCGAGCCCGACGATCGTCGCCCGCCCGTCGTCCACGATCTGCGCCAGCGCCTCGGCCACCGCGGCGCCGGCCTGGAAGCCGCGGTCGAAGAGATCCCCCTGCAGCGCGCCGACGTCCCCCGCCGCGTCCACGCGCAGCGCGAGTCCCACCACCGCGTCGGGGAGCGTCGCGCGGTCGAGCGCCGCGCGGACGAGCCGCGCCCAGCTGCGGCGGCTCGCCGTCGCCCGCGCCGCGCGCACGGGGCAGTCGAGCGCCGTGCGGTCGGCCAGGGCGACGCGCACCGTCATGGCGCGTGCGCCCTCCCCCCACGCGCGCAGCCCGTCGCAGACGGTGGCGGCCAGCCGGTTGACGACGAAGGCCAGCCGCTCGAGGTCGCGCACGGCGTAGTCGTCCCAGGCGAGCGAGGCGGAGGGGAGGGCGCGCGGCCGCGGGGGGAAGAGGGCGAGCGGATGGCGCGTGCGCACCGTGGCGTCGGCGCGGGCCAGGCGCCAGAGCGCGACGCCGGCCGCGCCGAAGCGCAGCTCGACGGCGGCGCGGGTGAGCCGCGCGAGGTCGCCGCACGTCTCCAGCCCCACGTCGCGCAGCGCCGCGACCAGGGCTTCGGGGCGCGCCGCGCCGGCCGCGTGCCTGCCGCCGCGCGGTGCGCCCGCGCCCGGCGCGTTCGTGCCCGGCGCGTTCGTGCCCGGTGCGTCCGGCTCCGCCGCCGCCCGCGCCAGCGCGGCGAGCGGGAGCGGGGCCAGGAAGGCCTCGTCGGTGCCCGGCGGCACCACAGTGATCGGAGGCGGCTCGACGCCGGCGCGCCGCACGTCGGGGGGCAGGGTGGTGGCCGCGAGCTCGGCGGCGACGGCGGTGCGGGCCATGCCGACGCGCGCCGCCGCGGCCCCGCTGGCCGGTGCGCCGGCCTGCCGGGCGAGGCGGAGCACGGCCCGCGCGACGCGGCGCGCCGGCAGCCCCCGCGCGTCCACCCAGAAGAGCGTTCCCCCGGGGCGCGTCTCGACGGCGACGTGCGGTGCGACGGTGAGCAGCGCGGCGACGAGCGCCGGCCGGTGCGGCGGGTGGTCGTCCAGTGCGTGATCGTCCGGCGCGTGATCGTCAGGCGGGTGGTCGCCGGATGGCCGGCCGTCGGATGGCAGCGTGTCAGGCGGCTGGTCGTCGGGCGCGGGCTCGCCCGGCGTCACGTCAGCGGTCGCGCCCGTGCCGGCCGCCGTCGTGTCGGTCACCCCGCCGGTCGCCGCCGCGCCGGTCGGCGAGCCCGGGATCCAGAGACAGACGCAGCTCATACGGCGTGACCGGCAGCACGACCTCCGCCTGCCGGTTCCAGCCGAGCGTGCGCACGCGCACCTGCACCGTGGCCTCGAGCGGCGCGGCCGGGTCGGCGAACGGCCCGTGCGCCCAGCGGTAGCCGTGCGGCAGCAGGCGCGACGTCACGCGCAGGCTGGCCAGCGACGCCCCGGTGGTGAGGACGACGAGCGCGCTCCCTCCCTCGCGCGCCGCCCGCACGAGGCGGACGGTCTCCGTCCCCTGGGGCGGCGCGCCGGCCAGCACCACCAGCGCGAAGCCGCCCGAGCGGAGCAGCACCTCGGTGCTGCGCAGCGCGTTCAGCCGGCGCAGCGGGTCGTCGCGCCGAGGGTCGTCCGGCGCGTCCCGCGCCTCGCCCCGCGGCCGCCCCTCGGGCCGGATGAGCAGGGGCCCCTCGCTCCACGCCGGCCCCGCCGTGTGGGCGGCGTCGATCCAGGCGGCGCGCTCGCCGGCGGCCACCGCCGCCTGGCAGGCGGCGCGCAGCACGGCGGTCGCCCCGCCCTGCGGCGTCCAGACGGTGAGCTTGCCGCGCGGCAGCCCGCCGCCGGGAAAGACCTGGTCGAGTGTCGCGAGCCCGGTGCCCACCGGCGGCGCGATCCGCCGCGCGTCGCCGTCGGCCAGCGGCGCCGCATCGGGGAAGCGCTCGACGAGCAGCTGGCGGAGGGCACGGAGCTGGGCCGACATGGCGGGGGAGGGTGGAGAGCGGCATGGCGCGAGGGTACGGGACGGTCCGGGTGACGACGGCGCCGGTGCGCTGGCACCGGGGACGGCACCGGCGAGTGCGCCGCCGGGGCTGCTATCGTAATCCCGAATAAATCCCGAAGCAAGCTCCGTGCGGGGGCGCTGAGAGGATGCCGACGCGGAGCATTCGATCGCCAGGCAGAACTCCCATCGCGTCCTCGCGCCTTCCATGCATCACATGTGTGTTGCGATTGTTTCGAATAATTCATATAATTCGACTCGCCACCTCCATGCTCGGACTCGCTGCGATGAATGCGACACAGGAAATGCCGACCCCGGAAGCCATCGATGAGGCTCGCGCGGCGCTCCGCCAGCTCGCGCCGATCGCCACTGCCAGCCACCCCGTGCGCCAGGTTCACGTGCGGGCCGACGATACAGTGTCCGAGGTGGCAGTCACCGTCCCACGCCAGGCGTTCGAACTCTTCCTCGAGATCCTCGGTCAGATGGCCAACGGCAACGCCGTGACCATCCTCCCGGTCCACGCCGAGTTGACGACGCAGCAGGCGGCCGACCTGCTCAATGTCTCCCGCCCGTATCTGATCGGGCTGCTCGAGCAGGGCGCCATTCCCTACCGCCGGGTGGGCACGCATCGGCGTGTGCTCGCTGTCGACGTCCTCGCATACAAGCGTCGCGACGAGGCCCGTCGCCGCCACGTGCTCGACGAACTGGCAGACGATGCCCAGCGACACGGCATGGGCTACTGAGTCGGACAGCGGGCCACACCCCTGATGGCCTTCGTCGTTCTCTACGACGCCTGCGTCCTCTATCCGGCGCCCGTCCGGGATCTGCTGCTCCGCATCGCGAACGCCGGGATCGTCCGTGCCCGCTGGTCCGACGCCATCCTCGACGAGTGCTTTCGCAACGTCAGGCGGACCGTCCCGATCTCCGCTCGGAGGCGCTGGCGCGGACCCGTGAGCTCATGATCGCGGCCGTACCCGACTGCCTGGTCACCGGCTACGAGCACCTGATCGACGGGTTGGATCTCCCGGACCCGGACGACCGGCACGTCCTCGCCGCCGCCATCCGGGCGAACGCGCAGGCGCTCGTGACCTACAACCTGCGCGACTTCCCCGATCACGTACTCGCCCGCTACGACCTCGAGACGAAGCATCCGGACGAGTTCGTGCTCGATTCGATCGATCTGGCTCCCGGCGCCGTCGTCCAGTGCGTGACGGCGCAGGTCGCTGCGTTGCGAAATCCGCCGGTCCCGCTTCCGGACCTCCTCGACACGCTCCGCCGGGCAGGGCTCGTCCGGTCGGTGGCTCGCCTGCGCGAACTCCTCGGCCCTCTCGTCACCGGCGAACCGCTCCCCTGACCGGCTCCCGGAGCCCCCGGCCACACACGGCCGCGTTGCACCGACGCCTGGAAGCCGCCCACCACGGGTTGGGCGGACGCGAGCCCCCGGAACGGAAGCGGGGCCCCGGCCGATGGCCGGGACCCCGCTCCGTACCCTGATACCTGGTACCAGGTACCTGCCGACTCTCAGCCCGCCAGCTGCCGCACCGCGTCCGCCAGCAGCCGCACCTTGGCGGCGTCGCTCGAGCCGCGCGCGTCGCCGTCCAGCGACGTGGCCAGCCGCGTCAGCGCGTCGCGCCGCTGCGCGCCCGACGCCGCCTCGGCGTCGCGCAGCGCCTGCCGCACCGCCGTCAGCCGGTCGGCCGAGAGGCCCTGCGAGCGCTCGAGCTGGTCGGCGTAGGCCCGCGCCAGCGCGAACGTCGGCGGCCACACCAGCTTCGGCTGCCCCTGCGTGTTCAGGTAGTCGAGGTGCACCGACTTGGCGGCGTCGATCTCGTTCTGCGTCAGGAACTCGCTCGGCGTCAGCTCGAAGATGTCCAGTCCGCGGGCGATCTCGGAGCTCACCAGCACGCCGTTGTACCAGTAGACCGACCACGACCCGCCGCTGGCCATGCGCGTGGAGTCCACCGGGCCGCGGTCGAAGAAGGCGATCTCCACCGGGTGCTTGGGGTCGGTCCAGTCGAACACCGAGATGCCGCCCTGGTACCACGCCTGCACCATCACGTCGCGGCCCGGGATCGGGATGAGCGAGCCGTTGTGCGCGACGCAGTTCTCCTCCGAGGTCTGCGCCGCCGGCATCTTGTAGTAGCTCTGGAACTGCATCTGCCGGTCGGCGACGGTGAAGATCGCGTCGGCGCCCCAGTCCTTCGGGTCGCTGGCGCGGCACTTGGGCTGCGAGCCGCCACCCCACTCGTCGCTGAACAGCACCTTGCTGCCGTCGTTGCTGAAGGTGGCCGAGTGCCAGTAGGAGAAGTTGGAGTCGGCCACCGCGGCGAGGCGCACCGGATGCGCCGGGTCGCTGATGTCGAGCAGCAGGCCGTAGCCCTCGCAGGCGCCGCCGGCCAGCCCGATGGCCGGGTAGACGGTGATGTCGTGGCACTGCGTGGGCCCGGGGCGCGGACCGTTCCCGTTCGACGACTGGCCGAACATCTGCGCGACCAGGCCGGGAAGCGCGGCGCGCAGCGCGGCGCTGTCGGCGGCCGTCGGCGCGCCGGTGCCGTTGCGCGCCTTCACGATGCTGTCCAGCAGCGGCTGCGTGATGCGCGAGCGCAGGACGCGCTCGCGGCCGTTCATCACCGCCGTGAACTCGCCGCGCGCCTTCGCCTGGGCCAGCTCCTCCGCCTGCGCGGCGACGTCCGCCGGCGCGTCACCGTGCCGCGGCGGCGCCACGAGGTCGTTGAAGATGCGCGGCGAGCTGACGATGGCCGCCTGCTCGGGGTGCGCCAGCGGCACCTTGATGACCTCGATGCGGAAGAGCGCCGAGTTGGGGTCCTCCTCGGGCGACGCGCTCACGCACCCCGGCAGCTCGCTCGGCGAGCGCACGCGCGCCGAGCCGGAGATGTAGACGTACACGTTCTCCGGGTCCTTCGGGTCCGCCAGCACCGTGTGCGTGTGCGAGCCGCGGCACGTCTGCACGTTGCCGACGTTGCGCGGGTGGTGGATGTCGCTGATGTCGAAGATGCGCAGCCCGCGCAGGCGCTCCGCGCTCACCGTGTCCTGCACGCCCTGCGTGCCGCAGTCGATGCGCCCGCTCAGCCCCTCGCCGGAGATGAAGAGCAGATTCTTGTAGACCGACACGTCGCTCTGCGAGGCGGGGCAGACGTAGGCCGTCGCCAGCACCGGCTGGCGCGGGTTCGAGATGTCCCAGATCTGCCAGCCGTTGTAGTTGCCCTGGATGGCGTACTTGCCGGTGAAGGCGAGGTCGGAGTTGGTGCTCCCGAGGAAGCTCCCCGTGGGCCGCGACGTGGAGAGCAGGCGCATGTTCCACGCGGCCTGCTCGGCGTCCCACAGCCCGGCGCGGAGCCCGACGCGCGGGTCGGGGTCGGGCGCCGCGGCGCCGGCGAACCGGCCGCCGGTCGACAGGCTGGCCGAGCGGCTGGCGGCCATGCCGCCGGCGGGCGAGGGGGCGCCGGCGTCGGCAGTGACGCTGGAGCGGGCGCACGCCGCCAGCGACGCCAGCCCGAGCGCCAGCGGCAGCAGCCGCGCGCCGCGCGACACCGGCGTGCGGCGAGAGCGGGACGAGGGAGTCATGATGGAGGCCTCGACGGGAGCGGGGTGGGACATGCGGACGTCCGGTGGCAGGGTGGTCAGAGGGAGTCGTCCTCGAAGAGGAGCGCGGCGAGCATCGTCCGCATCCGGGCGATCTCGGTGGTCTGATCGACGTTGACGTCGGAGGCGAACTTGAAGACGGTCTCGTCCTGCGCGGCACCGTAGCTGCCGAACAGCGCCTTCACCATGACGAGCGCCCCCTGGTGGTGCTGGATCATGGAGCTGAGGAAGAGCCGGTCGAACTCGTGCCCCCGCGCCGCGTCGAGCCGCTGCATGTGCTCGGCGGTGAGCATCCCCGGCATCAGCGTGGCCGACGCCGTGGCCGCCGTCGCCCCGTGCATGTCGTGCGCGCCGCCCATGCCGGCCATGCCCGGCATGTCGTGCATGTCGTGCATGTCGTGCATCGCCAGCCCCGTGGTGTCCGGCTCCGGCGCCGGCCGGCGGCGGTCGCGCAGCCACCGCTGCATGGTCGCGATCTCGTCGCGCTGCGCGTTGATGATGCGCTCGGCGAGCGTCCGCACCGACGGGCTGGCGCCGTGCGTGGCCGCCATGCGCGCCATCGTGATGGCCTGGGCGTGGTGGCCGATCATCCTCGTCATGAACTGGATGTCGGCCTCCGTGTAGGGACGGCGCACGCTGTCGGCGCGCGCCCGGGCGATGGCGGCCAGGTCGGCCGACTCGACGGCGGCCGCCGCCGGCGGCGTCGCGGGTGCGGGTGACGGAGCGGGGGTGGTCCGCACCGCCTCCTGGCCGGCGCCGCGGCACGCCGCCAGGGCGAGCGCGGCCACCACCAGCGTCGTGGCGGTCACGCGGGCGTGGTGCGATGGAGTCATGCCGTCAGTCTCCGGGAAGGGCAGGGGAGCCGGACGTTGGAGGTGGTCTCTCTCAGCCTCGAAGTCTGCACCAGGGGACGATGGCCCGGAAGGCGGGGGGCGAAATCGAGCCCCGCGCCGGCACGCGACTCGTGGAGCACCGGCGCGCCGGCCAACGGCCCGGCAAGGCCAGCAGCCCGGCTGCCAGCAGCCCGGCTAACGCTCGGTCGCCTCGCCCTCGCGCTCGCGCCGGTCGTCGCCGCCCCGTCGGTCCTCGTCCACCCGCCGCTCCCCGCCGCTCCGCCGCTCGGCGGGCTCGCCGGTGGCCTCCACCACCCGGCGCAGCACGAGGGTGAAGGTGGAGCCGACCCCCTCGGTGCTCTCGACCCGGAGGTCGCCCCCCATGCCGCGCGCCAGGTCGCGGCTGATGGCGAGCCCCAGCCCCGTGCCGCCGCTCTGGCGCGTCAGCTCGCTCTGGACCTGGACGAAGGGCTCGAAGATCGACTCGAGCTTGCCGGCCGGGATCCCCACCCCGGTGTCGGAGAGCCGCAGCGAGACGAGCTCGCCCGATCGCGCCGCTCCGGCATCCGCGCCCGTTCCGGCCTCCACCCCGTCGTCCGCCGACAGCTCCAGCGTCACCCGTCCCGGGCCTCCGTCGCGCTCGGCCGGCGTGAACTTCACCGCGTTGGAGAGGAGGTTGAGCAGGATCTGCGCGAGCTTCTCGCGGTCGGCCCAGACGGTCACCGACGGCCGGCCGTCATCCTCCGGCAGGCGCACGTCGAAGGTGAGCCCGGCGGCCGCGATCTGCGGCTCCACCATCGGCCAGATGTCGCGGATCACGTCCGCCACGCGCACCGGCTCCAGGGCGTACTCCACGCGGCCGCTCTCCAGCCGGGCATAGTTCAGCACGTCGTTGATGAGGCCGAGCAGGTGGCGCTGTGCGCGGTCGATGCGCTCGAGCGCCCTCCGCTGGCCTTCGGTGACCGGGCCGTGCAGCCCGAGCTCCAGCAGCTGCACGTAGCCCGTGATGGCGTTGAGCGGCGTGCGGAGCTCGTGGCTCATGGTGGCCAGGAACTGGCTCTTCGCCTGGTTCGCCGCGTCGGCCGCCTCGCGGGCCGCCTCGGCCTCGGCCGTCGTGCGGAGGAGCTGCTCGTTCGTCTGCGCCAGCTCCTCGGCCAGCGCCTGCGCCTCCTCGATCTGCTGCTCGAGCTCCAGCGCCTGCTCCTGCAGCAGCCCCGCGTAGGCCTCGGCCTCGGCATGGGCGCGGCGCAGCTCGTCCTCCACGTGCTGGCGGTGGAACGCCGCGGAGAGGACGTTGGCGATGCCCTGCAGGAAGTTGACGTCGTCCTGGGTGAAGCGCCGCCGCCGCGCCGTGTGGGCGCCGATCACGCCGTAGGAGCGGCCGCCGGGGCCGTAGAGGATGACGCTCATCCCGCTCACCACGCCGTGCTCGCGGAGCAGCGGCGGGTCGTCGAGGCGGGTCTCGGTGCGGAGGTCCTCGACGATGACCGGCGCGTGCGAGAGCAGCGCGTACCCGGCCTGCGAGTCGCGGCCGACGCGGATGGTGGCCGAGCCGACCACCCCCTCCCGCCACCCGACCCCGGCCACCAGTCGTGCGGTCTGCTCGTCCGGCAGCAGCTCCAGGAGCTTCACGAACTCGGTGTCGAGCGTGGCGGACACGACCTCGGCCGCCTCCCGGAGCAGCTCCGGGACGGCTAGGCCGCCGAGAGCCCGCACGCCGAACTTCGCGACCGCCGCCTGCTGCCGCGCGCGGATGTCCGCGAGCCCCATGCCGGTGGGATCATCGGAGTCCCCCGACCCGCCCGGCCCGTCCGGCTCCTCGCGCTCGTGGACGGCATCGGACGGCGCTGCCGCCGGACGTGCGGCGTGGTCGCCGTCGTCCGACGACTCCACGGGGCGGCGAGTGCTCACGAGGCGACGGCTGGAGGCGACGATGGGGTGAGGATCCGTCGCAGCGGGTGCCACGACGACTGCACGAGACGCGAAACATGCGGCGGTCCCCCATCCGATCTCAAGCCCGGGGTCTCGCTCACGAATGCTCCGGACACTCGAGCAGCCGCACGAGCGCGGCATCCGGCAGCTCGCGCCAGTGGGCGGGGTAGGCGCGGCGGCGGCGCATGCAGCCCTCCCGCTCGAAGACGAGGCTCGGCGCCGCCATCGGCGCGGCCCGCTGCTCCGGGCGCTCGTACACCCGCCACACGTCGCCGCCCGAGTCGGACACCATGCGGGCGCTCTGTCGCGCCGGGTGCGGCCGCGCCGCCCGACGCTCCACCTCCGGCCAGAGGCGCACGAGCGAGTCGGCGGCCGCCTCCTCGTGCGTCGCGTCGCGCGAGGTGCCGAAGTAGATCGCCAGCACGAGCCGCAGCAGCACCTCGCGCTCGGCCACGAAGCCCCGGCGTTCCGCGGACCGCATGGAGCCCACCGGCAGCCGCTCCTTGACCGCGAGGAGCACGTGCTCCGGCAGCACACCCCGGGCGCGCAGCCAGAGCACGCAGTGGGTCAGCGCCCGCACCACCCGCACGCGGTCGACCGGGCGGGCGTTCCAGGCGTCGAGCAGGCCGGTGCACAGCTCGGTCGGCAGCGCGGTCCCGTCCGGCGGGTCGCTCGTCGGTGGGCCGTCGCGACGGTCGTCGTCACTCGCGGAACGCTCCTCACTGCGCTGCTCCCTCATCGGGACATGGGGCTCTGGTCAGGGGGGCCGCGGCGCGGCGGCGCCGGCGGCGGCCCCGACCGCACTTGCAACCGATGCGCCACGCTGTGGCACGCTCGCTCAGCTGTGCGCGGGCGCACGCACGCGCCTCCACGCCGGAACCCCGGCCTTCGATGATGGCTGGCCCATCGGGTACGATCCGTGCTCGATCGAACCCATCCCACCGCCGGGAGGACCGGGTGTCCCGTCGTGCTCGATGGGCACGGGCCGGGGTGGTCGCGCTCGCCCTGGCCGCCACGGCACTGGCGGCCGGCTGCGGCTACGTGCGGCTGCTCCGACCGAGCGTGCTGAAGCAGCTCAACCCGCGGGTCGTGCGGCTCGTCAACGAGCTGCCGGCCACCGACGACGTGAACGAGGCGCTCATCGGGCGGCTCTTCGCCCACGGCGGCGCGGCGGACGCGCGTGTGGGGCGCGACGGCGTCATGCGCGTCGCCGTCGACGTGCCGCCGGACGAGTACCTCTGGTCCCCGGCGGTGATCATCATGCCGCACGGCGGGGAGCTCGAGATCGCCTTCACCAACCCGGACCGCGTGCTGCATGGCGCCTTCCTGCCGAGCGACGGCGGGCGCCAGCTCATCTGGCTGCCGGAGCGCCGGGGCGGACGGGCGCGCATCCGGCTCGACCAGCCGGGCTACTACTTCTTCGGCTGTCCCGTCATGAACCACGCGGGGCGCGGGATGATCGGGCTCATCCTGGTGAAGGGGGACACGCCGGCGGAGGCGCGGCTCGACCGGCCGCCGCAGCGGCGGCCATGACCGCGCGCCGCCCGGCCGGCTCCTCGTGCGCCCGCGCCGCGTCGACGCCCGCGCGGCGCTCGCCGCGCCTCGCACCGCTCGCCGTCGCGCTGCTGCTGGCCACGTGCGCGCAGCACGTGCCGGAGCTGCCGATGACCGAGCAGGCGGTGCCGTTCGCGTCGCTGAACGCGGACCAGGTGGGGAGCGCGCCGCCGGTGGCCGACGCCGTCACCCCCGAGCGGCTGGTGCGGGCGCGCGAGGAGCCGCAGAACTGGCTCACCTACTACGGCGCCTACGACGGGCAGCGCTACAGCGCGCTCGACCAGATCGACACGTCGAACGTGGCGCGCCTGCGTCCCGCCTGGATCTTCCAGTACCAGCTGCTCGGGCTCTACGCCAATCCGGTGACCGCCGCCTTCGAGGCGGCGCCGCTGGTGGTGGACGGCGTCATGTACGTCACGGGGCCCAACGGCTATCTCTGGGCTCTCGACGCGGCCACCGGGCGCAAGCTGTGGCAGTACCAGCACCAGATCCCGATCGACGTCGCCCTCTGCTGCGGCAACGTGAATCGCGGCGCGGCGGTGGCGCGCGGACTGGTCTACATGGCGACGGCCAACGGCTATCTCGTCGCCCTGGACGCGCGGACCGGACAGCCGCGGTGGCAGACCGCGTTCGCCGACGTCCGCGCGGCGGAGAGCGCGACGCTCGCCCCGCTCGTCGTCAAGGACCTGGTGCTCGTCGGCAGCTCGGGCGCGGAGTACGGCGTGCGCGGGCACATCGACGCCATCGACGCGCGCACCGGGCGCCGCGTCTGGCGCCGCTACACCGTGCCGAAGCCGGGGGAGCCCGGCGCCGAGACCTGGCCGCCGGAGCCGCCGGACGCCCGGCACGGAGGGGCCTGGGCGCGCGGCGGCGGCACGACGTGGATCACCGGCACCTACGACCCGGAGCTCGACCTCGTCTACTGGGGCACCGGCAACCCGTCCCCCGTCTTCGACGGTGAGGGGCGGCAGGGGAGCAATCTCTACACGAGCTCCGTCGTCGCGCTGGACCCGGACGACGGCACGATCCGCTGGCACTACCAGTGGACGCCGCACGACGTCTGGGACTACGACGGCGTCGGCGAGTCGATCCTCTTCGAGCAGGACGGCCGCAAGCTCCTCGCCCACTTCGACCGCAACGGCTACCTCTTCATCCTCGACCGCACCGACGGCCGCCTCGTGCGCGCCACCCGCTACGCGCGCGCCGACTGGGCCGACATCGACCCGACGAGCGGGCGGGTCACCGTGCAGCGGGTGCCGAGCGACAGCGGCACGCGCATCTGCCCGGGGCCGGCGGGCGCCAAGGTGTGGAATCACGCCGCCTACAGCCGCCAGACCGGGCTGCTCTACGTGCCGGTGATCGAGCTCTGCGCCACCTTCACCCGCCAGACGCAGGAGTTCCGCGAGGGGCTCCCCTATCTGGGCTCCGGCTTCCAGAACGACGCCGAGCAAGGGTGGGGGCAGGTGAAGGCGTTCGACCCGGCCACCGGGCGCGAGGTGTGGTCGTGGCGCGGCGAGGCGCCGATCGTCACCTCGCTCCTCGCCACCGCCGGCGGCCTGGTCTTCTCCGGCGAGCCGTCGGGGATGTTCGACGCCTTCGACGCGCGCACCGGGCGGCTCCTCTGGCAGTTCCGGACGGGGAGCGGCATCCACTCGAGTCCCATCACCTACCGCGTGGGCGGCCGGCAGTACGTGGCCGTCCCGGTCGGCTGGGGCGGGTGGCTGGAGGGGTTCGCGCCCCACGACTACGGCGTGCCGCGCGCCCTCTCGCTCGTCGTCTTCGCGCTGCCGTAGCGCGGCGGGCCGCCGCCCGCCGCCGGCCGCCCGGCACACGCCCCGCGTGTCGGGTTCGGCCGCCCGATTTCGATCTCTCTGGTAGACGGCTGCACGCCTCGCGTCGGCCGCTCCCGTCTCCGGTGTCCCACGCCAGAGGATCGCCATGCCTCCACTCCCCCTCCGCGCCGCGCTCGCCGGTGCGCTCGTCGTCCTCGCGGCCTGCTCCGACCGGCCGGACGCCACCACCGCGCCCCCCGCCCCCGATCTCCGGCGGCACCACGGCCGCCCGCCCGTGGACGAGGCCACCGTACGCGCCGTGCGCCTCCTCGCCTACCAGCAGGGAGTCGTGCCGCTGCGCCGCCCGGCGCGCGTGCGCCGCCCGCTCGTCCGCCTGGGGCAGGCGCTCGCCTTCGACCCGATCCTCAGCGGCAACCGCAACATCGCCTGCACCACCTGCCACCTCCCCGCCTTCGCCACCGGCGACGCGCGCAGCCTCTCGATCGGCGAGGGGGGCGCCGGCTTCGGACCGGAGCGCACGCACCCGGCCGGCGTCCTCATCCCGCGCAACGCGCCGCCGCTCTTCAACCTGGGCGAGCGGAGGCGTCTCTTCTGGGACGGGCGCGTGGAGGAGGACGCGGCGGGCATCGTGCACACCCCGGCCGGCGAGCAGGTCACCCCCGAGATGCAGCGCGTCTTCGAGTTCGGCGCCGTGTCGGCGCTGGCCATGTTCCCCGTCACCAGCCGCACCGAGATGCGCGGCACGTCCGGCAACGAGCTGGCCGCCATCCCCGACGACGACGCGACGGCGATCTGGGCCGGCCTCATGCGGCGCCTCGGCGCCATCCCCGAGTACCGCGCCATGTTCCGCGCCGCCTACCCGCACACGCGCTTCGAGGACATGACCTTCGCCCACGCCTCGAATGCCATCGGCGGCTTCCTGGTGGACCGGCTCAGCTTCGGCGACTCGCCCTGGGACCGCTTCCTCGCCGGCGACGACCGCGCGCTCACGCCGGCGCAGCTCGAGGGCGCCCGGACGTTCCTCTCGCTGCGCTGCGTCACCTGCCACACCGGCGCCACCTTCAGCGACGACGAGTTCCACAACGTGGCCGTGGCGCAGCTCGGGCCGGGGCAGGGGAACGGGCCGTCCGGACGCGACGACTTCGGCCGCATGAACGTGACCGGCAATCCGGCGGACCGGTACCGCTTCCGCACGTCGCCGCTGCGCAACGTGGAGCTCACCGCGCCCTACGGCCACGACGGCGCCGTCACCTCGCTGCGCGCCTTCATCGCGCACTACAGCGAGTCCGACCTCAAGCTGCGCGGCTTCGACGCGCACGACCTCGACCCCGTCCTCGGCGGCACGCTGCTGCCCAACGCCGAGGAGATCCTCGCGACGCGCGACCCGCTGCTCGACGGCGTGGTGCTGGGCGACGAGATCGTGGACGCGCTCGTGGCCTACATGCAGGCGCTCACCGACGACCACGCGCGCGACCTGCGGCGCCTGGTGCCGCATCGCGTCCCCAGTGGCCTGCCGGTGGACCGCCCGTGAGCCCCGTCAGCGCGGAGCGCGGCGCCCGGCACGCCGGGCCGGCATTGCGCCCCACGCCCGCGACCGTAAGCTGAAGGGTCTCCGCGGAGGCCGATCGACATGGGCGTCATGGACCGCGACCGCTGGCTGCGGCTGCAACCGCTGCTCGACGAGGCGCTGGAGCTGAGCGATGCCGAGCGCCCGGCCTGGCTCGCGGAGGTGAGCGCGCGCACGCCCGACCTCGCCGCCGACCTGCAGACGCTCCTCTCCGGCGAGGCCACCGCCGACCGGCTCGGCTTCCTCGCCCAGCCGCCCGCGCCGACGCTCGAGGGGATGGAGCTCGGCGGCTACACCATCGAGGGGCTGCTCGGCCACGGTGGGATGGGCAGCGTCTGGCTGGCCCGTCGCACCGATGGCCGCTTCGAGGGGCGCGCCGCGATCAAGCTCCTCAACCTCGCCCTGCTCACCACGGCGGGGCAGGCGCGCTTCCGTCGCGAGGGCTCCGTGCTGGCGCGCCTCGCGCACCCCGGCATCGCCCGTCTGCTCGACGCGGGCGTCGGGCCGGGCGGGCAGCCCTACCTGGTGCTGGAGTACGTGGACGGCCGGCGCATCGATGAGTACGTGCGCGAGCGCGCGCTCGCCCCCGAGGGCTGCGTGCGGCTCGTCCTGGGCGTGCTCGATGCGGTGGCGCACGCCCACGCCAACCTCGTGGTGCACCGCGACCTCAAGCCGTCCAACATCCTCGTCACCGCGGACGGCACGCCCAAGCTGCTCGACTTCGGCATCGCCAAGCTGCTCGACGCCGACGACGAGCGCGCCTCGGTCACGGTGGAAGGCGCGCGCGCGTTCACGCCCGAGTTCGCCGCGCCCGAGCAGGTGCGCGGCGAGGCGGTGACGACGGCCACCGACGTGTACGCGCTCGGCGTGCTGCTCTACCTGCTGCTCGCCGCGCACCTGCCGGCCGCCGCCAGCGCGCCCGGCGGCACTCTCGACGCCCCGCGGGACCCGGCGCCGCTCGGCCTCGGCGACCTGGACGCCGTGCTCGCGCGCGCGCTGCGCGCCGAGCCGGCGGCGCGCTACCAGAGCGTGGCCGCCCTGGCCGACGACCTGCGGCGCTGGCTGCGCCACGAGCCGGTGAGCGCGCGCCGCGGCTCGCTGGCGTACCGCGCGCGGAAGTTCGTCCGGCGCCACCGGGCCGGCCTCGCCGCCGCCGGCGCCGTCGCGCTCCTCTCGGCCGCCTACCTGGTGCAGGTGATGGAGGACCGCGAGCGTGTGCGGCGCGCCCTCGCCGAGGCGACGATCAACGCGGAGAAGGCCGAGCAGGTGGCGGACTTCGCCGTCGGTCTCTTCGGCGGGGGCGCCGTCGATGCTGCGATTACCGACACGCTGAGCGCGCGCGAGCTGCTCACCCGCGGTGAGGTCCAGGCGAACGAGCTCTCCGGCCAACCGGCCGTGCAGGCGCAGATGCTCGACGTCATCGGTCGCATCCGAGCCGAGCGCGGGGAATACGACGAGGCCCGGCGCGTGCTCGACCGGGCGCTGGCCATTCGCCGGCAGGTGCTCGGCGACGAGCATCCGGACGTCGCGACGAGCCTCCTGCGGCTCGCCGAGGTGGCCGGCTCGGACCATACGGACCCCTCGACGGTGTCGCTGCTGCGGCAGGCGCTCGAGATTCGCCGCCGCCACTACGGCGAGGACGATCCCCGCACCAGTGATGCGCGCTACGCGCTCGTCAGCGCGCTGCACATGGCCGGCGACTACGAGGGCGCCCGGCCGCTCTTCGACGAGTGGATGGCGTCCACCGTACGCCATCCGCCGCCCGCCACCCCGGCGCGCGCGGCGCAGCTCGCCGCCCTCGTCCCGGTGCTCCAGTACAGCCGGCGGCTCGACGACGCCGAGCGGCTGGCGCGCCAGGCGCTGGCCATGGACCGGGCGCTCTACGGCGAGCGGAGCCACCGGGTCGCCGCCGACCGGATGCTGTTGGGCGGCATCCTCTCCGACGCCAAGCACCCCGCCGAGGCGGAGGCCGAGCTGCGCGCGGCGGTCGCGATCCTGCGCGCCAGCTACCCGGATGGGCACCCGGAGCTGGCCAACGCCCTGCGCGACCTCGGCGGCCATCTCCAGGCGATGCACCGCTGGGCGGACGCCGAGCCGGTGTGGCGGCAGGCCATCCAGCTCTACCGGCGCTTCTTCGGCGAGGGCAGCCTGCACGTCGCCAGCGCCACGGTGCACCTCGGGTACGCCGTGTACAGGCAGGGGCGCGCATCGGACGGCATCGCCCTGCTGCGCGGCGTGCTGCGGGAGTTCGGTCCGCAGCTCCCGCCGTCGCACCCGGTCGGCCTCCGCGCCCGGCTCTATCTCGGCGAGGCGCTTCGGACGCAGGGAGAGCTCGCCGAGGCGGAGCGGCTGCTGCGCGAGGGCTACGAGGCGGCGAGTGGCGACTCGCCGCGGGAGCAGGCGGCCCGCCGATTCGCGGGCGACGCCCTGGTCAAGCTGTACGAGGCCGAGGGGCGACCGGAGGCGGCGGCGCGCTACCGCGCGGCGCGGGGACGCTGACGGCGCGAGGGGACGCCGACGGCGCGCGGGACGCCTAACGCCCGGCGTCGCCGGCCGCCGTGTCGCCGAGGAGCGCATGGTGGAGCAGCAGGCGCGCCTTGCGCCAGTCGCGCTGTACGGTGCGCTCGGAGACCTCGCGCATGCCCGCGATCTCGCCGAGGCTGTAGCCGCAGAAGAAGTGGAGGTCCACCAGCTCGGCCAGCGCTGGGTCCAGTCCGGCCAGCTCGTCCAGCGCGTCGGAGAGGCGCTCCAGCTCCGCGGCGTCGCCGGCGTCGCCGCCGCTGCCGGCAGACGGGCGCAGGTCGGCGGTGAGGGTGATCTCGAATGCGCCGCCGCCGCGCTTCCGCGCGCCGCGGTGGCGCGCGTAGTCGATGACGATCCCGCGCATGGCGCGTGCGGCGTAGGCCAGGAAGCGCGCCCGGTCGGGAAAGTGGACGCCCGGCCGCGCGGCGATGTCGAGGTAGGCCTCGTGGAGGAGCGTGGTGGTGCTGAGCGTCAGCCCCGCCCCGGCCCGGCCGAGCTGGCGCTCGGCCAGTCGGTGCAGCTCCGCGTAGAGCGAGGCGAAGAGCTGCGGCGAGCCCTCGCCGGACGGCGGGTCGGCGGGCGTCATGCCCGGAATCTGCGTCCGCCCCCGCTCCGCTGTCGACCACCGTCGGCGGTCGGCCCGCCCGGTCGGCCCGCCCGGTCGGCCGCGCGGCGCCGCGCGGCCGACCGGGCGCAGCTCAGGGGACTGCCTTCGCCGGCCGCGCCGGGCGCGAGCCGTTGAGGCGCGGCCGTGGGCCGTTCCCCACCTCCACCACCAGGTCCCGGATGAAGTTCGCGATCCGCGCGTAGTGCGGATAGTCGATGAACTCCGGCTCGTCGCTGCGCTGGTGGTAGTCGCCGTGCAGGCCGGTGAAGAAGAAGGCGATCGGCACGCCCTGCAGCGCGTAGTTGTAGTGATCGCTACGGCCGTAGATGTTGTTGTATCCCGACCACGTCAGGGTCGAGTCGTACTTGTAGTCGAGGTCGAGCGGGTCGCCCTGCTTGCGGTTCACCGCGGCCACCGTCTCGCCCAGGTCCTTCGAGTCGAAGAAGGAGCCGACCACGCCCAGGTAGTCCGGCCCGCCGCCGGGCAGATCCTCCGCGCGGCCGCGGCCGATCATGTCGATGTTGATCTGCGCCACCACCGAGTCCATGGGGACGGTGGGGTTGTGCGTGAAGTAGCTGGAGCCCACCAGCCCGCCCTCCTCGCCGGTGTGCCAGACGAAGAGCACGGAGCGCTTCGGCTTCACCGGCATGGCCTGGATCGCCTCGGCGATCTCGAGGACGGCCATGGAGCCCGAGCCGTCGTCGTCGGCGCCGTTGTTGATCGAGTCGAGGCGCACCTGCGGGTGCACGCGGCGGATGCTGTCCATGTTCACGTGGATCGTCGCCAGCTGCTCCCGGCCGAGCGAGATCATCTTGTTGGCGATCAGCATCCGGTTGCGCGCGTCGTTGAACGCCTTCAGCGAATCCTTGTCCACCGGCGTGGTGATGCCCACGTGGTCGTTGTGCGCGCCGATCGCCACGTACTGGCCGCGGAGCGCCGGATCGCTGCCCGGGATGATTGCCACCACGTTGCGCGCCCAGTCGGTGGGCAGCTCCACGAAGTCCAGCGCGGCGGTGACGGTCCCGCCCAGGGTGCCCGGACGCAGGCTCGCCACGGGGTGACCGCCGAAGAGCCGTGCCGCGGCGTCGCGCGTGAGGCGCAGCGTGGCCTGCGGCGCCAGCGCGGCGAGCTGCTCGCGAAGCAGGGCCAGCGAGTCCACCGGCGCGTCGTCACGGCCGCCGCGGCGGCCACGCCGCGCGCTGCTCTGCGAGGCCATCGTGGGCTCGTTGATCGCCGCGCGCTCGGCCGGCGACAGCTCGTCGAGGTCCACCGTCGCGATGGCCACCGCGTCGTCGAAGCGCGACGGCTCGGAGCGGCCGAAGCGCCCCCGCCCGCGGCCCCGCGCCTCCTGCGCGCCCGCCGGCGCCGGCAGCAGGACGACGAGCTTCCCCGCCGCCTGCGCGGCGGGGATCTGCCGCGCCGTGTCGCCGGCCACCCCGCCGAACACCACCGGCACGTCGACGATCGGCCGCGGGGCGTGCGTCCCCGGTACCGCCAGCCAGTCCGCGTTCCACGCCAGCGGGTTCCCGTCCACCGTCAGGCGCGAGTGGTCGGTGAACCGGTGCAGGTGGTAGGGCAGCACCTGGAAGTACGTCCCGTTGTCGCCCGCCGGCACGAGCCCCAGGCGCTTCAGCTCGGCGGCGATGAGAGCGGTGCCCTTCATGTTGCCGACATGCCCGACCCGCCGGCCGAGCATCGAGTCGTCGGCGAACTGGTAGAGCCGGATCTGCAGGTCGCGCACGCTGATCGCCGGGCTGGTGGGGGCCGGCGCCAGGGTGGCCGGATTGCCATAACGATTGACCGGGCTGGCCGACTGCGCCGACGCCGCGCCCGGAGTGGCGGCGGCGAGCAGCAGCAGTGACGCCGGGGCGAACCATGCAGATCGCATCGGGGCTCCACGATGAGGGTAGGCGTGGAGTCTGCGCGTGGGAGTGGCGGCAGCGCTAGTGGCTGGCTTCGCTTGGCCGGCGGCGCACGGGCCGGTCAGCGGTCCAGCCCCAGCCGCCAGAGGGCGTACTGCACCGCGAGGTCGGTGGTGCTCCACAGCTGCACGTCCGCCCCGCTGCCGTAGCGCACGGGCACCACGCGGCCGTCCTGCAGCTCGTAGCTCCACAGCTCGCTGCGGAAGCCGGAGGCGCGCACCGCGTCCACCACGCGCCGCAGCGCCGAGCGCAGCTCCGCCGCGTGGGGTGTGCCCGCGTCCTCGGCGGCCAGCTGCGCCGCCACGCCCAGCAGGAAGAGGTTCACCTCCCGCCCCCACACCACGCGCGGGCCGTGATAGCGGTCGCGCTCGAAGGCCTGCCACACGGCGGGCGTCGCGTAGGCGTCGTTGGCCACCACCGGTCCCACGCCCGCGATGAACAGGCCCACCGGATAGTCGCGCACGAAGAGCCGCACGTCGCGCAGCACGCGAGCGGCCGCCGCGCTGTCGTCCACGGCGCCGGGCCCGAGCAGGAAGAGGCGCGTCGCCGGGTCGCTGTTGGCGACGCCGATCGGCAGCCCCCCGGCGTCGAGCGAGAGCGCGAGGTAGGTGAGCGAGTCGTCGTCCGCCGGCGAGTCGGCGAGGAGCGTGGTCCAGTGCTCGCGCTCGGGCGCGGGGAGCGCGGCCAGCCGCGCGGCGACGTGCGCGCGGAGCTCCGCCGGCCCGAGCCGCACGACGAAGTGGCGCGCCGCGCCGCGCCACGTCTCGATCGCCGCGCGCAGCGCCAGTGAGTCGCGCCACCATCGCCCCAGCGGGGTGTCGGCCGCCAGCTCCGGCAGCTCGGCCGCCAGCGAGTCGGGCGGCAGGCCAAGGGGGGCTAGCGCGGCGCGGATCCGCGACAGCGAGGCGAGCGCGTGCGGTACCCAGATGGCGTTCACATCCATGGCGAAGCGACCGCCCGCGTAGCCGGCGTTGCTGTCGCGCCAGCTCGCCGACGCCCAGCGCGGGCCGTCGGGTGCGGCGTCGACCGGGAGCTCGCGTGGCGCGAAGGAGACGAGCCGGGTGGCTGCCGGCTCCTCGGCGTAGGGCGCGGTCATGCGCGCCACCAGCGCCAGCTCGCGCAGCAGCCGGGTCACCCGCGGCTCGCCCCCGTCCGTCGTGTCGAGCAGGAACGCCCGCCGATCCGCCTCCGGCACGGTGCTGTCCGTCAGCCAGCGGGCGACGAGCACCGGGAGCTGCAGCTCGTCGTCGATCATGTGGTAGTTCTCACGCACGCGCCGCCGCTGGCCGAGCACGGCCGTGGCGCGCTCGAGCAGGCTGTCGGCCGCCGTGCCGTCGCCGGCGCGGGTGGCAGCCAGGTACGCGTCCACCAGCGCGGCGTACTCCGCCGCCGCCTCGCGCACCGCCTGTCCGCCCAGCGCCTCCTCGTGGCTCACCTGGCCGGCAGGCGAGAGCTTGCGCAGCGCACTGGCGATCGCCAGCTGCGAGACCTCCGGCCGCCAGATGGGACGCATCATGAGCGTGCTCACCAGCATGTCGCGCCCGAAGTAGGTGGCGTAGGTCGGCAGGCCGGCCATCAGCTTCTCGCGCGAGGCGAGCAGCTCCACACCGCGCACCTGCCGCTCCAGCCAGCGCGCGCGGATGGCCGTCGAGTCGCCCGGGGGCGCGCGGTCGCCCGCCGCCCGCGCGGCGGCCAGGAAGCGGAGGAAGTCCGGCGTGAAGATCTTTTCGCGCGCGAGCGGGGTGAGCGCCTCGCCGGTGGTGGCGATCCGGACCGTGACGGGGATCTCGTCGCCCGAGCGGGCGCGCAGCGTGATGGAGTCGCCGGCCCGGGTCGCCGCGACCAGGCGCGGATCGGTGCGCAGCTCCAGCAGCAGCGTGTCGCGCGCGTCGAGCGACGGCTGGACGATGCGCGCGATCCACCGGGCGCCGCTGGCGCTGGTGGCGATGCGCGGTCGGAGCCGGGCGCGCAGGGTACCGACGTCGTCGACGCCGAGGAGCGCGAGGTGGCGCCGGCGCGCCGCCGGCCCCAGCCGCTCCAGCGCGTCGAGCAGCCGGTCGAGCTCGGGTACGACGAATGGCGCCTCGGCGAAGGGGGCATGCTGCCGTTCCGCGTACTGCAGGTCGCGCTCGACGCGCATGGAGCCGAGAAGGAACCAGCCGAGATGGAGCACCGGCGTCTCGGCGGCGAGGCGGTATTCCAGCGTGCGGCGGCGGCCGCTGCGGGCGACCCGCACGCCCGGGCCGTCCCAGCGCAGGATGGCCGGGCGACCGCGTGCATCACGTGGCGTGAAGCCGATGCTCTCGTCCTCCGCATCGGCCCAGAGGTGGACGACGCGCCCGGCGCGCCGGTCCAGGTAGACCTGGACGGTGTTGCCGGCCGCGTCGCGGAAGAGCCGTGTCCGGTAGCCCTGGTAGGCGGCGCTGTCGTCGAGCCCGGGCGTGGGGAAGGCGAGCACGGGTCGACGCTCGGCCGCCGGTGCGGCGAGCTGGGCCGCGAGTGCGAGCGTCAGCAGGCTCATGCGAGATCCTCGGGCCGGTATGGTCGGGGCTGCCTTACACGGCCGCATCGGCGGACGGTCGTGCTCGCCTTACAGCGCGGCTATGGTCGCGTACGGCGATCTTGACAACGCGAGTGCCCGAGAGAATAGATGGCGACGTTTCCCGCGGCCAGAGCGCGGCACGCCGATGCGCCGCTGCTCGATGGCCGGGGTGAGGTCCGGACCGCTTCCGGGAGGCCGGCATGACGCGCACGCTGCGCGCTGCACCTCGCACGAGTCCCCACCGGGGACGTCCGGCGCCCGCCCCGCCCGTGGAATCCTCGCGCCGCGCGCATCCGGCGCGGGCATCCCGCAGCGACGCACCCATGCTTCGTCCGCCCGGCCCCGCGCCGTAGGCGCGCCCGCGGCCCGGCTCAGCCGGCTGCGGGCCGGGCGCGCCGCGCGCCCCCCTGCTGCATGGCCCGCAGTTCCCCGAAGCACTCGGCTTCACTCTGCAGCGTCAGGAGGGCAGGCGTATGGCGGTGATTCGTCGTCTCGTCGTGGCGCTCGTCGGTGTGGCGATCTCGGCGGCGCAGCTCGCAGCACAGGGCAGCACGGGCACCATCACCGGCCGGGTCGTCGATTCCACTTCCCAGCAGCCGCTCGCGGGCGTCGCCGTCTCCGTCGTCGGCACCGAGCTCGGGGCGATCACGCGCGACGACGGCGCCTTCGCGATCGCCAGCGTGCCGACGGGGTCGCAACGCGTGCGGGCGCGGCGCATCGGCTACGGCTCGGTCGAGCAGCCGGTGACGGTGACCGCCGGCGCCCCCGTCACCGTGCAGTTCTCGCTGCCGGTGCTCGCGGCCAGCCTGGGCGAGGTGGTGGTGACCGGCTACGGCACGCAGCGGCGCGCGGCCATCACCGGCTCGGTGGAGACGGTGGACGCGGACCAGGCGAACGTCGGCGTCGTCCCGAACGTCAACAACCTCATCCAGGGGCGCGCGGCCGGGGTCAACATCACGGTGAACAGCGGCGAGCCCGGCGCGGGGGCGCAGGTGCGCATCCGTGGCGGCACCTCGATCAGCGCCAGCAACGAGCCGCTCTACGTGATCGACGGCGTGCCCATCCAGAACGCGCAGACGGAAGGGGGCGGCGTCAGCGTCAGCAACAACGCGGCCGACTCGCCCTCGCTGCCGCGCAGCCCGCTCACGCTGCTGAACCCCGCCGACATCGCGAACATCACGATCCTCAAGGACGCCGCCGCCACGGCCATCTACGGCAGCCGGGCGGCCAACGGCGTCGTCCTCATCGAGACCAAGAAGGGTGCGGCCGGGCCCTCCGTGATCGAGTACGACGGCTACGTGGCGACGTCCGCCCCCGAGCGCACGCTCGACGTGCTCAACGGGAGCCAGTACCGCGCCTTCGTGGAGCAACTGGTGGCCGACGACGAGCTGGACGAGTCGCGCCTGGACCAGCTCGGACCGGCCAACACGGACTGGGAGGACGAGGTCACGCGGCGGGCGACCACGCAGAATCACAACCTCTCCTTCGCCGGCGGGACGCCGACCACGCAGTACCGCGCCTCGCTCAACTACATGAATCAGGAGGGGATCGTCCTCTCCAACGGCTTCCGCCGCTATCAGGGGCGCCTCAACGCGGCATCGCGCCTCTTCGACGACCGGCTGCAGCTCGGGCTCAACCTCACCGCCTCCCAGGTGACGAACAAGTACCTGGCCTTCGAGAACCAGGGCGGCTTCGAGGGCGGCGTGTTCGCCAACATGGTCACCTACAACCCCACCCGGCCGGTGATGGTGGAGGACCCGGTGACCGGCACGCAGCGCTTCTTCGAGATCGCGGGGCAGCAGTCGATCCGCAATCCCGTGGCGCTGGCCGAACAGATCAACGACAAGGCCAACACCACCCGCACGCTCGGCAATCTCACCGCGGACTACGAGATCGTGCCGAACCTGCGGGCCTCCGTCAACGTCGGGGTGGACCGCTCCACGGGGCTGCGCCAGACGTACTTCCCGGCCGCGAACCCGCTGGGCGCGCTCACCAACGGGCGCGCGCGCCAGACGAACCGCAACATCTCCACGGCCACGCTGCAGACGCTGCTCACGTACAACCAGCTGGTGGCCGGCGAGCAGAGCATCGAGGTGGTGGCCGGCTACGAGTACAGCGACACCGACATCACGGAGTTCGGGACCGAGGCGCGCGACTTCCTGACCGACGCCTTCGGGTTCAACAACCTGGGCGCCGGGGCCACGCTGGTGAACCCGTACTCCATCGAGGAGCCGCGTCGGCTCTCATCGGTGTTCGCGCGCGCCAACTACGGCTACCGGGACCGCTACTTCCTCACCGGGGTCGTGCGCCGCGACGGCTCGTCGGTGTTCGGGGCGAACAACAAGTACGCCGTCTTCCCCGCCGTCTCCGCGTCGTGGCGGATCAGCGAGGAGAGCTTCATGGATGGGTCGCCCTTCTCCGAGCTCCGCCTGCGGGCGGGCTACGGCCTGCAGGGGAACCAGGCGATCCTGCCCTTCCAGTCGCTCATCCTCCTCGGCACCGACGCCGGCGCCCGCTACGAGTTGGGCAACGGCATCGTCACCGGCGTGACGCCCTCGCAGAACGCCAACCCGGACCTCAAGTGGGAGACGACGGCGCAGACCAACGTCGCCGTCGACTTCGGCCTGTACGACGAGCGGCTCAGCGGCACGCTCGAGTACTACGTGAAGGACACGCGCGACCTGCTGCTCAGCGTCGACGTGCCGCAGCCGGCGCCGGTCGGCACGCAGATCCAGAACATCGGCCGCGTGCGCAACCGCGGCTTCGAGGCCTCGCTGGACGGGCAGATCCTCACCGACGAGCGCCGGAGCTGGGCGGCGGGGCTCGTGGTCTCCTTCGAGCACAACGAGGTGGTGGATCTGGGTGGGCGCAACTTCATCGTCACCGGGATCGTGAGCGGCCAGGGCCAGTCCGGCCAGCGCGCGCAGCGGATCATCCCCGGCGAGCCACTCGGCACCTTCTACGGACCGCAGTTCGTGGGCGTGAACGACGAGGGGCAGCAGCTCTTCAACAAGTACACGGTGACGCGCGACGAGTCGGGGCGGGAGACGAGCCGCGAGGTGGCCGGCACCACCACCACGCCGGGCGCGGACGACAACGTCATCCTCGGCGACGCCAACCCCGACGTCCGGATCGGGCTGCACAGCAACGCCACCTGGGGGGCGTTCGACGCCAGCCTGCTGGTGCGCGCCGAGTACGGCGCGAAGGTGTTCAACAACACCGCGCTGGTCAACGCGACCAAGGGCAACGTCCTCCAGGACAAGAACTTCCTGGCGTCGGCGCTGAACGACGGCATCGGACTGCACGAGCCGGCCATCTTCTCGTCGCGCTACATCGAGGACGCCTCGTTCATCCGGCTGCAGAACGTGACGGTGGGCTACACGCTCAACCCGCAGCGCTTCGGCGTCAGCCGGGTGAATCTGGCCCGCATCTACGTCTCCGGGGACAACCTGCTGCTGTCCACCGACTACTCCGGGTACGACCCGGAGGTCTACACGAACGCCGGCCTGGCCACGCGCGGCATCGACTACCTGACGTACCCGCGCGCCCGGACCTTCACGGTCGGCGTGCGGCTCGGCTTCTGACCCGTGGCGGCCGGCGCGCCCCAGCGCGCGCCGGCCGGCTCGTCGCTTCGGCGCATCGGCACACCCACTCCGGCCACGCGAGCATATGCGGACACCATCCGTGACGATGACAGTGACGGCAGCGCGACGGGTGGCGCTGCTGGCGGCGCTCCCCGTGGTGGGCGCCGTACAGGGCTGCACGGATCTCGACGAGCATCCCACGAGCACGATCTCGCCCGACAACTACTATCGCACCGAGCAGGAGGTGCGCGGCGGGCTCGCCGGCGTGTACTCGTCGCTGCGCAGCGTACAGGACAACTACTGGTACCTGTCCCAGGTCTCCACCGACGAGACGGTGGTGCCGGTGCGGGGGCAGGACTGGCTCGACAACGGCAAGTGGCTCGAGCTGCACCGGCAGACCTGGACGGCGGGGAGCGCGATCACGCTCGACAACGTCAATGGCGCCTGGAACCAGCTCTTCACCGGCGTGGCCCGCGCCAACGTCGTGCTCGGCGCCCTGCAGCCCAATCAGGTGGACGACCAGGCCGTCATCGAGGCCGAGCTGCGCGCCCTGCGGGCGTACTACTACTACCTGCTCATGGACCTCTTCGGCAACGTGCCGATCGTCACCGATGCCGCGGTGCAGCAGCGCGAGCCGAGCACCCGCGCCGAGGTCTTCGCGTTCGTGGAGTCGGAGCTGCTCGCGGCCCGGCCGGCGCTGCCGGAGACGTGGGACGGGGCGAACTACGGCCGCATGACGCAGGGGGCGGTGGACGCGATCCTGGCGAGCCTCTACCTGAATGCGGAGGTCTTCACCGGCACCGTCACCGAGGGTGGGCTGCAGCGGGGCACGGCGCGCTGGCAGGACGCCGTCGACGCCGCCGACCGCATCCTCAACTCCGGCGTCTACAGCCTGGCCGCCGACTGGAAGAGCAACTTCTCGCCGACCAACGAGTCGTCGCCCGAGCTCATCTTCGTCGCCCGCAACAGCCCACAGCCCGGCCTCGGGCTCACCTTCATCAACCGTGCGGTCCACTACAACCACTACCGGAGCCCCGGCGGCTGGAACGGCTTCTCGACGCTGGCCGACACCTACAACGCCTTCGACGACGCCGACCTCCGCAAGTCCATCTTCCTCGTCGGGCCGCAGGTGAGCCTCGAGACGGGAGAGCCGATCAACGACCGCGCCGGCCACCCCCTCGTCCTCACGCCGGAGATCCACGACGTGACCCAGGCCGCCGAGAACGAGGGCGTCCGGGTCGTGAAGTTCCCCTTCGATCCCGCGCACTCGCAGGAGCAGATGGGGAACGACTTCCCGCTCTTCCGTCTGGCCGAGATCTACCTCATCAAAGCCGAGGCGCTCAACGAGCTGGGGCACACCGGGGATGCCATCCCGCTGGTGAACGTCATCCGCGCCCGCGTCTTCAACCCGCCCAAGCCGCTGAGTGCCGGGCTGTCGCAGGCGGCGCTCCGCAGCGCCATCCTGCAGGAGCGGCTCTTCGAGCTGAACAACGAGGGCAAGCGGCGGCAGGACATGATCCGCATGGGCGTGTTCACCGCGCCATTCGAGTTCAAGGAGCAACGCGAGCCCTACCGCGTGCTCTTCCCCATCCCGCTCACGCAATTGCAGACGAACCCGCTGCTCGTGCAGAACCCGGGCTACTGAGCCCGGCCGTCCGCGGTGCGCATCCCATCCGAGCCTGCTCCCGCCGGGGGCAGGCTCTGACGCACCCCCCGGCATCGCGGTGTCTCCGGGGGTGCCGCACCGGCATCCGCTCCCGTCCGCCGTCTCCCCGACGCATGCCCGACCCGCTCCATCCGAGGCGCCGGTCCGCGCCCGTCGCACCGTGGCTCGCCGCGGCGGTGCTCCTCGCCGCCTGCTCCGGGGCACTCGGCTCCCCGGAGCAGGGGCGCACCGCCGAGCCGCCGCCGGTCGGTGGGCAGCTGTTCACCAGGCTGCCGTCCGGCTACACCGGCGTCCGCTTCGCCAACCAGCTCACCGAGTCGCGCGAGCTGAACGTCTTCACCTACCGCCACTTCTACAACGGCGGCGGCGTCGCGGTGGGCGATCTCACGGGCGACGGCCTGCCGGAGCTGCTCTTCACCGCGAGTCAGGGACCGAGCCGGCTCTACCTGAACGAGGGCGCGTTCCGCTTCCGCGACGTCACCGACGCGGCCGGGCTGGGAGACGACGCGCGGTGGGCCACGGGCGTGACGCTCGCCGACGTGAACGGCGACGGCCGGCTGGACGTCTACGTCTGCCACGCCGGCAAGGTGGCGCCGGCGGAGCGCGCCAACGCCCTCTGGATCAACCTGGGGCCGGGGCGCGACGGTGTGCCGCGCTTCGAGGACCGGGCGGCGGCCTACGGGGTGGCGGACGAGGGCTACGGCACGCAGGCCGCCTTCCTCGACTACGACCGCGACGGCGACCTGGACCTCTTCCTCGTCAACAACACGCCGCGCGCCGTGGACAGCTTCGGGCTGCGCAACGGGCGTGCGCGGCGCGACTCCCTCCCCGGCAACCGACTCCTTCGCAACGACGGCCGGCGCTTCACCGACGTCAGCGTGGCGGCGGGGATCCACGGCAGCGAGATCGCCTTCGGGCTGGGCGTCGCGGTGGCCGACGTGAACCGCGACGGGTGGCCCGACGTCTACGTGGCCAACGACTTCTTCGAGCGCGACTACCTGTACCTGAACCGCGGCGACGGCACCTTCGCCGAGGCGCTCGACCAGGCGATGCCGTCCATCAGCTACTTCTCCATGGGGCTCGACATCGCCGACGTGGACAACGACGGCTGGCCCGACGTCTACACCACCGACATGCTGCCGGAGGACGAGTACCGGCTGCGCACGACGTCCTCGTTCGAGGGGTGGGACGTCTACCAGGCGAAGGTGCGCAACGGCTACCACCACCAGTTCATGCGCAACATGCTCCAGCGCAACAACGGCGACGGCACGTTCAGCGACGTCGGCCAGCTGGCGGGGGTGGCGCGCACCGACTGGAGCTGGAGCGCGCTGATCGCCGATCTCGACCTGGACGGGCGCAAGGACATCTACGTGACCAACGGGCTGGCCAAGGACATCACGTCGCAGGACTACGTGGCGTTCCTCGCCGACCGGCAGACGATGTCCGAGGTCACGCGTGGCCGGCACGTGGACTTCGAGCGGCTCACCGCGGCGCTCACCTCCACGCCGCTCTCCAACGCCGCCTTCCGGAACGTGGGGGCGCTGGCCTTCACCAACGAGAGCGCCGCGTGGGGGCTGGACACGCCCAGCTTCTCCAGCGGCGCCGCCTACGGCGACCTGGACGGCGACGGCGCGCTCGACCTGGTGGTGAACAACGTGAACGGCGAGGCGTTCGTCTACCGCAACAACGCACGCGCGCTGTCGCCCCGGAACCACTTTCTCCAACTGCGCCTGGACGGGAGCGGAGCGAACCGCTTCGCCGTGGGGGCGCGCGTGACGCTGCGCGCCGGCGCCGACACGCTGGTGCAGGAGCTGGCTCCGACGCGCGGCTTCCAGTCCAGCGTGGACCCCGTGCTCACCTTCGGCCTGGGCGCGCGCGACACGGTGGACACGGTGACGGTGGCGTGGCCCGACGGCCGCGTCACCGTCCGTACCGCCGTCGCGGCCGACCAGCGGCTCACGCTCCGCCAGGTCGAGGCGGTGGCCGCGGCTCCGGCGCCGGCGCCGCCCAGCGCGCTCCTCTCGGACGTCAGCGAGGACGTGGGGCTGGACTTCGTGCATCGCGAGAACGCCTTCGTGGACTTCGATCGCGAGCGGCTGATTCCGAAGCTGCTCTCCACCGAGGGGCCGGCGATGGCGGTGGCGGACGTGAACGGCGATGGGCTGGACGATCTCTTCCTGGGCGGCGCCAAGGACCAGCCGGGGGCGCTCTTCCTCCAGCGACCGGACGGCCGCTTCGCGCGCAGCAACCCCGGGCTCTTCGAGCCGGACGCCATCTCCGAGGACGTCGGTGCGCTCTTCTTCGACGCGGACGGCGACCGCGACGCCGACCTGTACGTGGTGAGCGGGGGGAGCGAGTACTCCGAGCTGGCGCCGGCGCTGCAGGACCGGCTCTACTTCAACGACGGGCGCGGCGGGTTCCGGGAGAGTGCGGAGGCGCTGCCGCCGGAGCAGGTGAGCGGCTCGCGCGTGGCGGCCGCCGACTACGACGGCGACGGCGACCAGGACCTGTTCGTCGGCGGGCGCGTGGTGCCGTGGCGCTACGGCGTGGACCCGCGGAGCCTGCTGCTCGCCAACGACGGGCACGGCCGCTTCACCGACGTCACCGAGCGCGCCGCGCCGGAGCTGGCGCGCGTGGGCATGGTGACGGACGCCCTCTGGCAGGACGTGGACGGTGACGGGCGCCCCGAGCTCGTGGTCGTCGGCGAGTGGATGCCGGTGACGATCTTCCACAACGCCGGCGGCGGGCGGCTGACGCGGCGCGAGGTGCCCGGGCTGGCGCGGAGCCACGGCTGGTGGAACCGCATCGTGGCCGCCGACGTCACCGGCGACGGCCGCGTGGACCTCGTCGTCGGCAACCTGGGGCTCAACACCCGGCTGCAGGCCAGCGACGCGGAGCCGGCCACGATGTACGTGAAGGACTTCGACGGCAACGGCTTCGCCGAGCAGATCGTGGCCACGTACCGCGGCGGGGTGAGCTATCCGCTGCCGCTGCGCGACGATCTGATCCGCGCACTGCCCGCCCTCAAGGCGCGCTACCTGAACTACACCGACTACGCGCGGCAGGGGGTGGACGACGTCTTCCCCGCCGCCGAGCTGCGCGACGCGGTGCGGAAGGAGGCGCGCACCTTCGCCACCGCGCTGCTGCGCAACGACGGCCGTGGGGCCTTCACCGTCGTGCCGCTGCCGCGGGAGGCGCAGCTGGCGCCGGTCTACGGGATCCTGGCGCACGACGTGGACGGCGACGGCCAGACCGACCTGCTGCTGGCCGGCAACTTCGACGGCGTGAAGCCCGAGATCGGCCGGACGGCGGCCAGCTACGGCCTGCTCCTGCGCGGCGACGGCGCGGGCGGCTTCACGCCGCTGCCGGCCCGGCGGAGCGGCTTCCACGTTCCCGGCGAGGCACGCGACGTCCGGCGCCTGCGCACGCGCGACGGCGACCTGTACGTGGTGGCCCGGAACGACGACCGTCCGCTCGCCTTCCGCCTCGCGCCGCGCGCCACCCTCGCCTCCACCGGCCACGAGTGACCATGCGCCCACGACTCGTCCGTCCCCTGCTGGCCGCGACGCTGGCCGCCGGTGCCTTCACCGGCTGCGGGCGCGCCGCCGCCACCGACACCCCCGGCCGCGCCGACGCGGAAGCGCTGCACGGCGCCGTGCGCGACCTCACGAGCGTCATCGTCTACGACATCTTCAGCCCGCCGCAGGCGAGCCGCGTCTACGCGTACGCCAGCATCGCCGCGTACGAGACGCTGCGGCAGGGCGACCCGGCCTACCGCACGCTGGCGGGGCAGGTGAACGGGCTCGCGCCGGTGCCGGCGCCCGACTCCGGCGTGGCGTACTCGCTGCCGCTCGCCGGCGTGCACGCCTTCATGACGGTGGGGCGCGCCCTCACCTTCTCGCGCGCGCGCATGGACTCGCTGCGCTCGGCCATGGACGAGCGGTTCCGCCGGTCCGGGATCCCGGCACCGGTGTACGCGCGCTCCATCGCCTACGGCGAGCGGGTGGCGCAGCACATCCTGGCCTGGGCGGCGGCCGACAGCTTCGTGCAGACGCGCGGCTACCCCAAGTACACCGTGACCGCCGAGCCGGGGCGCTGGGTGCCGACGCCCCCGGCCTACATGGACGCGGTGGAGCCCAACTGGGGGCGGCTGCGGCCCTTCGTGCTGGACTCGGGGAGCCAGTTCCGGCCGGCGCGCCCCATCCCCTTCGACAGCACGCCGGGGAGCCCCTTCTTCCAGCAGGCGCGCGACGTCTACGAGACGGGGCGCGGGCTGACGTCGGAGCAGCGGGCGATCGCCGCCTTCTGGGACTGCAACCCGTACGTCATGCACGTGCAGGGGCACGCCATGTTCGCCACCAAGAAGATCACCCCCGGCGGCCACTGGATGGGGATCACGGCCATCGCCGCGCGGCAGTCGGGCGCGGGGCTGGTGGAGTCGGCGGAGGCGTACGCGCGCACGGCGATGGCCATCGCCGACGGCTTCATCAGCGCCTGGGACGAGAAGTTCCACAGCAACCTGGTGCGCCCCGAGACGGTGATCAACGCGTACCTGGACGAGGGCTGGGAGCCGATGCTCCAGACGCCGCCCTTCCCGGAATACCCCAGTGCGCACAGCGTCATCTCGATGGCAGCGGCGGCCGTGCTGGCCGACCAGTTCGGTGACCGTGTCGCCTTCGTGGACTCCACCGAGGCCGCCTACGGACTGCCGCCACGGAGCTTCGCCTCCTTCGAGCAGGCGGCCCGCGAGGCGGCGATCAGCCGGCTCTATGGCGGCATCCACTATCGCCGGTCGGTGGAGGCGGGGCTCGGGCAGGGACGACAGGTCGGCACGCTGGTGCTCCAGCGGGTGCGGACGCGGGCGCGGCCGCAGGTGGCGAGCGCCCATGAGTAGCGCGCCGGACGGCGTGCGCGGCGTGCGCGGCGTGCGCGGCGTGCGTGGCGTGCGTGGCGTGCGTGGCGTGCGTGGCGTGCGCACCGGCGCGCAGTCGCTCGGTCGCAGCCGACGCTGCACCGCGACGCTCGCGCTGATCACCGCGCTGGCGCCGCTCGCGGGCGTCGCGGCGCACGCCCAGCCGGTGGTCCGGGTGGCCTCGCCGGACGGGCGGAACGAGGTGACGGTGGAGCTGCGCGACGGCGCGCTGCGCTACGCCGTGCGGCGCGACGGCCGCCCCGTGATCCTCCCCTCGCGGCTGGGCTTCGAGTTCCGCGGCGCGCCGCGGCTGCGCGACAGCCTGCGCGTGGTGGACACGGCGCGGCGGCGGGTGGACACCACCTGGACGCAGCCGTGGGGAGAGGTGGCGCGGGTGCGCGACGCGCACGAGGAGCTGCGCGTGACGCTGGAGGAGCTGGGCGCCGCGCGGCGGCGCTTCGCCGTCGTCTTCCGCGCCTTCGACGACGGCGTGGGCTTCCGCTACGAGCTGCTGGACGCGCCCGCGCCGCGCGACTTCGAGATCACCGAGGAGCTCACCGAATTCGCCCTGGCCGACGACGCGCGGGCCTGGTGGATTCCCTCCTTCCGCCCGAACCGCTACGAGTATCTCTATTCGGCGTCGCCGGCGAGCATGCTGGACACGGTGCACACGCCGCTCACCCTGGAGCTGCGCGATGGGCGGGTGGCGGTGATCCACGAGGCGGCGCTGGTGGACTACGCGGCAATGAACCTGGTCGGGAGCCCCGACCGCACCCTGCGCCCCGCGCTCGCCCCGTGGGCGGACGGCGTGAAGGTGCGCGGCCGCACCCCGTTCGTGACGCCCTGGCGCACCATCCAGCTGGCGGACCGCGCGGCCGACCTGGCGCCGTCGCTCCTCGGCCTCAAGCTCAACCCACCGAGCGTGCTGGACAGCACCGGGTGGATCCGGCCGATGAAGTACGTGGGCATCTGGTGGGGGATGCACATCAACCAGAACACGTGGGGTTCCGGCCCCACGCACGGCGCGACGACGGCGCGGACGAAGCACTACATCGACTTCGCGGCCGCCAACGGCTTCGGCGGCGTGCTGGTGGAGGGGTGGAACCAGGGGTGGGACGGCAACTGGTACGAGAACGGCGGGCGCTTCTCCTTCACGCAGCCGTACCCGGACTTCGACCTGCGCGCCCTCGCCGCCTACGCGCGCCAGCACGACGTGGAGCTCATCGGCCACCACGAGACGGCGATGGGGATCGAGAACTACGAGCGCCAGCTCGAGGACGCCTTCGCGCTCTACCAGTCGCTGGGCATCGAGGCGGTGAAGACGGGCTACGTGGGCGACACGACGATGGCCGGCCACGCGCACCACGGGCAGTACATGGTGCGCCACTACCGCAAGGTGATCGAGGCGGCCGCGCGGCACGGCATCATGCTCGACGTGCACGAGCCCATCAAGGACACGGGCGAGCGACGCACCTACCCGAACATGATGACGCGCGAGGGCGCGCGCGGGCAGGAGTACAACGCCTGGGCGGCCGACGGCGGCAATCCGCCGGAGCACGAGACGATCCTCTTCTTCACGCGGATGCTGGCCGGCCCCATGGACTTCACGCCGGGGATCTTCGACATCCTCCTCTCGCGCGCCGCCGACGGGCCGCGGCGTCCCGAGCAGCCGCGCGTGCGCACCACGCTGGCCAAGCAGCTGGCGCTCTACGTGGTGCTCTACTCACCGCTGCAGATGGCCGCCGACCTGCCGGAGAGCTACGCCGGGCAGCCCGCCTTCCAGTTCATCCGCGACGTGGCGGTGGACTGGGACACGACGCGCGTGCTCGACGGGAAGATCGGCGACTACGTGGTCGTGGCCCGCCGCGCGCGCGGGAGCGACGACTGGTTCCTCGGCGCCATCACCGACGAGCAGGGACGCACCTTCGACGTCCCGCTCGACTTCCTGCCGGCCGGGCGCCGCTACGAGGCGCAGATCTACGCCGACGGCCCGGACGCGAACTGGCTCACCGATCCGCTCCCCGTCGCCATCACGCGCCGGCCGGTGGAGGCGACGTCGCGCCTGCGCATCGTGCTCGCGCCGGGCGGGGGGCAGGCGATCCGCTTCCGGGCGCTCCCGTGACGCCGCGCCTCCGGGCCGGCGCCGCCGTCCTCGCCTGCCTGCTCGCGCTCGCCGCCTGCAACGGCGCACCGGCGGCACCGCCCGCGCCCACGCTCTTCGAGCGCCTCGCGCCCGAGGCCACCGGCCTCCGCTTCGTGAACGCGCTGCCCGAGAGCACCGACTTCAACATCCTGAACTACCTCTACTACTACAACGGCGGCGGCGTCGCGGTGGGCGACGTGAACGACGACGGGCTGCCGGACCTCTACCTCACCGCCAACCTCGGCCCCAACCGGCTCTACCTCAACCGAGGCCACTTCCGCTTCGACGACGTCACCGAGCGCGCGGGCGTCGCCGGCGTGCCCGGCGGCTGGACCACCGGCGCCACGATGACCGACGTGAACGGCGACGGCCACGTGGACATCTATGTCTCCGGGGTCAGCTACCTGTCGAAGCACGGACGCAACGTGCTCTACGTCAACCGTGGCGACGGCACGTTCGCCGATCGCACGGTGGAGTTCGGGCTCGACTTCGCGGGCTACTCCACCCAGGCCGCGTTCCTCGATTACGACAATGACGGCGACCTGGACATGTACCTGCTCAACCACTCCACCCACACCGAGCGCACGGTGGGGCGGCAGGCGCGGCGCGACGTGCGCCACCCCGCGGCCGGCGATCGCCTGTACCGCAACGACGACGGCCACTTCGTGGACGTGAGCGAGCAGGCCGGCATCTACGGCGGCGTGGAGGGCTACGGGCTGGGCGTCGTGGCGAGCGACGTGAATCTCGACGGCTGCATCGACCTCTACGTCGCCAACGACTTCCAGGAGAACGACTTCCTGTACCTGAACCGGTGCGATGGGACGTTCGCCGAGTCGATCACGACGGCCACCGGGCACACCAGCCGCTTCTCGATGGGCGTCGACGCGGCCGACGTGGACGACGACGGCCGGCCGGATCTGATCGTCGCCGACATGCTCCCCGACCGCGAGGAGATCCTCAAGACCTCCGCCGGCGTGGAGGGCATCAACCTCTTCAACCTGCGGCTGCGCGCCGGCTATCACCCGCAGTACCCGCGCAACACGCTGCAGCTCAATCGCGGCGCGGGGCGGTTCAGCGAGATCGGCTACCTGGCGGGCGTGTCGGCCACCGACTGGAGCTGGGCGCCACTCCTCGCGGACCTGGACAACGACGGGCGCAAGGACCTCTTCATCACGAACGGCATCTACCGCCGGCCGAACGACCTGGACTACATCAACTACGTCGGGAACGACGCGGTGCAGGCGGCGCTGGCGCGCGGGATCGGGCGCGACGAGCTGGCACTGCTGCAGCACATGCCGCAGGTGCCGCTCCCCAACCACGCCTACCGCAACGACGGCGGGCTGCGCTTCACCGAGGTCGCCGAGGCCTGGGGGCTCGCGCAGCCGGGCTTCTCCAACGGCGCCGCCTACGTGGACCTGGACAACGACGGCGCGCTCGACCTCGTCGTCAACGACGTGAACGCGCCGGCCGCGGTCTACCGCAACCGCGCCCGCGAGCTCACGGGCCGCCACTACCTCACCGTCCGGCTGCGCGGCGAGGGCGGCAACACGGCGGGTATCGGCGCGAAGCTGCTCGTCACCGCGAGCGGGCGCACGCAGCTGCTGGAGCAGATGCCCACGCGCGGCTTCCAGTCGTCCGTGGACCCGCGTCTGCACGTCGGCCTGGGTGGCGCCGCGCGCGTGGACTCGCTGGTCGTCGTCTGGCCGGACCGCCGCTACCAGGTGCTGCGCGGCGTGGTGGCCGACACGATGATCGTGCTCCGGCAGCGCGCGGCGCGCGGCCGGTGGGAGGCGCCGCGCCGCGACTCGCTGCTTCCCGTCCTCGCCGACGTCACGGAGCGGCTCGGCGTCACCGCACGGCACGAGGAGAACGCGTCGCTCGACCTGGACCGCGAGCCGCTGATGCCGCACGTGCTCTCCGCCGAGGGGCCGGCGCTCGCGGTGGGCGACGTGGACGGCGACGGGTTGGACGACCTCTACCTGGGCGGCGCGAAGTGGAAGGCCGGGCAGCTGCTGCGCCAGCGGCGCGACGGCGGTTTCGAGGCGAGCGTGCAACCCGCCTTCGCGCTGGACAGCCTGGCCGAGGACGTGGACGCCGCCTTCCTGGACGCCGACGGCGACGGGGACCGTGACCTCTACGTGGTGAGCGGCGGGAACGAGTTCTGGGGCGACGCCGAGGCGCTGCGCGACCGGCTCTATCTGAACGACGGGCGCGGGCAGTTCCAGCGGGCCCGGGATGCGCTCCCCGACTTCTTCGAGAACGGCGCCTGCGTGACGCCGGGCGACTTCGACGGCGACGGGGACGTGGACCTCTTCGTCGGCAGCCGCGTCGTCTCGCGCCGGTACGGCGACACGCCGCGCAGCCACCTGCTGCGCAACGAGGGCGGCGGTCGCTTCGCGGATGTCACGGCCGCGCTGGCGCCGGCGCTCGCGAGCGCCGGGATGGTGACATCGGCGGCATGGCTGGATGACGACGGCGACCGCCGGCTCGACCTCGTGGTGGTGGGCGAGTGGATGCCGGTGCGCCTCTTCCGGCAGGAGGACGGCCGCTTCGTGGAGCGCACGGCCCAGGCGGGGCTGGCCGGCAGCGAGGGGTGGTGGAACAGCGTCACCGTCGCGGAGCTGAACGGCGACGGCCGCCCCGACCTGGTGCTCGGCAACCTGGGGCGCAACTCCTTCCTGCACGCCTCCGCGGCCGAGCCGGCGCGGCTCTACGTGCACGACTTCGGCGGCACGGGCGCCCTCAAGCAGGTGCTCACCTCGTACCGGCACGGCGTGAGCTACCCGCTCGCCGGGCGCGACGAGCTGGTGCGCCTCGTTCCCTCGCTGCGCAGCCGGTATCCCTCGTACGCCGCCTTCGGCGCCAGCCGTGTGGAGGACATCTTCCCGGGCGACGAGCTGCGGCGCGCCACCGTGCTGCAGGCGCGCACCTTCGAGAGCGCGGTGGCGCTGAGCAGGGCCGGCGGACGCTACGAGCTCCGGCCGCTACCGGTGGAGGCGCAGCTCGCACCGGTGCGCGCGGCGCTGGCGGAGGACCTCGACGGGGACGGACGGACCGACCTGCTCCTCGCCGGCAACACGTACGGCGTGCCGCCGGTGCTCGGCCGCTACGATGCGAGCTACGGCCTGCTGCTCCGGGGCCTGGACGGTGGGCGCTTCACGGCGGTGGAGCCGGAGGCGAGCGGGGTGGCGATCGACGGGCAGGTGCGGCGTCTGGCGACGCTGCGCGGCGTGGCGGGGGGCGGACGCCTGATCGCCGTGGCGCGCAACGACGCGGCGCTGCTGCTGCTCCGCGTGCGCGCCGGCGGCCGCCCGCCAGCGTCCGCCCTCGCCGCGGCCGACCATCCGTAGGCGCTGCACTCCCGCACTTCCCGGAGGACGCCGATGGCTGCAGCGCGCCGGAGCTTCCGCCAGCTCTTCGACATGAGCTTCGGCTTCCTCGGCATCCAGTTCGGCTGGGGACTGCAGCTCGCCAACATGAGCGCCGTCTACGAGCGGCTCGGCGCGCGTCCGGACGAGGTGCCGCTGCTCTGGCTGGCCGCGCCCATGACGGGGCTCCTCGTGCAGCCGGTGATCGGCGCGCTCAGCGACCGCACCTGGGGGCGGCTCGGCCGACGCCGGCCATACTTTCTGGGTGGGGCGATCGCCGCCTCGGCCGCGCTCTTCGTCATGCCGACGTCGAGCACGCTGTGGATGGCGGCCAGCCTGCTCTGGGTGCTCGACGCGTCGATCAACGTGTCGATGGAGCCCTTCCGTGCCTTCGTCGCCGACCAGCTCGACCCCTCGCAGCGCACGGCGGGGTTCGTGATGCAGTCGTTCTTCATCGGCGTCGGCGCGAGCCTGGCCAACGCGCTCCCCTTCCTGCTCGGCTGGCTGGGCGTGGAGGGGAACACGGCGAGCGGCATCCCGCTCTCGGTGCACTACGCCTTCCGCATCGGGGCGGCGGTGTTCCTGCTCGCGGTACTCTGGACGGTGGTGACCACGGCCGAGCAGCCGCCGGCGGACCTGGCGGCCTGGGAGCGCGAGCGACGTGCGCGCGGCGGGGCAGGGACGCTGCTCCGCGAGGTGGGCTCCGCCATCCGCCACATGCCGCCGACGATGCGGCAGCTCGCGGTGGTGCAGCTCTTCACCTGGCTGGGGCTCTTCTGCATGTGGCTCTTCTTCGTGCCCGCGACCGCGCGGCACGTCTTCGGGGCCACGGACCCGCGGTCCGCGCTCTACACGCAGGGGATGGAGTGGGGCGGCTTCGTCTTCGCCTTCTACTCGATCACCTGCTTCGCGGTGGCCTTCGCGCTGCCGGGGCTGGCGGCGGCGACGAGCCGCCGGGCGGTGCACGCCGGCGCGCTGATCTGCGGCGCGCTCGGCCTGCTCTCCGTCTGGATCATCCACGATCGCTACCTGCTGCTGCTCAGCATGGTGGGCGTCGGGATCGCCTGGGCGTCGATCCTCTCGATGCCCTACGCCATCCTCTCCACGGCCGTGCCGCCGGCGCGGATGGGCGTCTACATGGGCGTCTTCAACTTCTTCATCGTGATCCCCGAGATCGTCGCCGCGCTGGCCTTCGGCCCGCTCATCCGCGCGGCCTTCGGCGTCGACAACCCGCGCGCGCCGCTCTACGTGGTGATGCTCGGGGGCGTCGCGCTCCTGGCCGCCGCGGCGTGCATGGCGCTGGTACGCGACGTCGGCAGCCGCGACGTGCCGGAGCGGGCCGTCATCGCCGCCGACGCGGCCGAGCCGCTGTTGCCGCAGCCCTCCGTCCAACCGGTGCCGAGCACCGGCCTGGTGGATGAGGACTGAGGACGGGGACGGAACGGCACGGACAGGATGAACAGGATGCACAGGAGATGAGGGGCAGCGATGATCTTCGGGAACGGATCGACGTCGACGCTCACCTCGACGCCTCTCGCCGCAGGTGGTCCCACTCGTCCCGTGTCTCCTGTTCATCCTGTCCAGGGCTTTTCATGGAGCACGAGGAGCCGACGCGACGCATCATCGGCGGGGCGATGACGGTGCATCGGGCCCTTGGTGCCGGCTTTCTCGAGTCGGTTTACCGAAACGCCCTCACGCATGAGCTCCGTGGACTGGGGCTGACGCCGGAGCGCGAGGTGCCGATCCAGGTCCGCTACCGGGCGCTGGTCGTGGGCAACTTCTCGGCGGACATGCTGGTCGAGCGCTGCGTCCTGGTGGAGACCAAGGCCGTGCGCACACTGGGGGCCGCGCACGAGGTGCAGCTGGTCAACTATCTGACCGCGACGGGCATCGACATCGGACTGCCGCTCAACTTCGGCGCCGAGCGGCTCGAGTTCAGACGGAAGGCCCGCTGTTATCGTCCCTCGCCACGGAGGGAAGCGGCTCGACAGGATGGACAAGATGGACAGGAGGATGGAACGGGCGCGTCCGACGAGTAGGGACGAGATGAACGGGGGCTCGAGCGGAGGGGAGCTCCCGGTCGACGCGGCGCTGACGATCGGCCGTTCGCCGATACGGGGCCGGCACCCGCATCGGCGACACCAGGGTGCTCGGCGGCGTGGTGGGTCAGCGGCGGCGTCCTGGTGCTGGCGCGGTCAGGCCGATGGGGCCGAGGAGTCTGGCGCCGCGGCGTCGGGCGCGCCGAGTGCGGCCAGCGCGTCCGCGGCCGCCCGTCGCGTCGCCGCCCACGCGGGCGCGCTGCGCAGCGCCTTCTCCGTCCAGAGCGCGGCGTCCGGGTGGTCGCGCAGGGCATCCAGTCGCGCCTCCACGCGCTCGAGCGCGGCGCGCTGCGCGGCGGAGAGCTCCACCTGCGGGCAGTCGCAGACGAGCCGGTAGGCGTCCTCGAAGTCGCGCGCCAGCTCGTCGGCGTGCGCGACGTGTGGCGGCAGGCGGTGGAGCTGCCGCTCGGCCGGGGCGGCGAGCGTGTGGAGGGTGGTGATGAGGCGCTCGATCATGGCGGCGGCTCAGAAGCGGGCGACGACGAAGGCGCACGTCATTTCCGCGTCATGCGTCGGCACGTGTGGATGCCGACGCCGCGCGGGGCGGGATCGGCTCCCGGTGGATCCCGGAACGTGGGGCGCAGGCGGCGCGCCGGCCGCGCTCCGCCCTGGGCGAAGCTCGCCGCCGGGGGCGCGGCGCGCCAGGGCGTCGTGGCGCCCGGGCGTGTGACCTGCCGCACACCGGGTGCGTTGCCCCCGGCCCACCCTCCTCGTCGATCCCGCGAGATGGGCCCGATCCGGGTGCGCGCGCTGGCGCCCGGGGCCTGACGGAACCGTGTGCGCCGGTGCGAGGGGACGGATTCGCCGTGCCCCGCGCCGCGCCCCCGCCAGCAGAGACGCCGCATGTCCCTCCTCAAGCGCCGCCCGCCGGCCGCTCCCGCCGCGAGCGCCCCGGGCTACTCCGTGCTCGACGCACAGCTCGTCGTCGTCGGCGACCTCGAGACCGAAGGCACCCTCCGGCTGGACGGCAAGCTGCGCGGCTCCATCCGCCGCGCCGACCTCGTCGTCCTCGGCGCCAACGCCGAAGTGGAGGGAGACGTCGCGGCGCGCGAGGTGATCGTCGCCGGCTCGGTCCTGGGCAACATCGACGCCGCGGAGCGGGCCGAGCTGCAGTCCACGGCCCTGGTCACCGGTGACATCGCCACGGGCACGGTGCTGATCCACGAAGGCGGCGCGGTGCGCGGGCGGCTGCTCGTGCGCGCGCACGAGGAGCGGGCCCGCGCCATGCGCCCCACGCCGCGCAGCATGCGGCTGGTGGCGGGCGCGGGTGGTGCTGCGGTCGCCACCATCCCGGAGGGGGCCGGCTCGAGCGGCGCCGTGGAGTGACCGCCACGCCGTGCTACACCACGGCGATCGAGCCGGTGGTGTCGCCGTCGCGCCCCAGGCGCGGCGCGAGCGTCACGCCCCTGCATCCACACCTCGTCACCTCGAGCGCTCCCACCCCCCGCGCGACGAGCGCCGTACCGGCGGCCCGTGCGCGGCGCGCTCCGGCGCGGCGGGGCTGGACGCTGCTCCTCGTGCCGCCCGCCCGGCTGCCCGGGGCGGTGCGCACGGTCCCGCTGCGCCGCCGCCATGCGCTGCCGCCGCTGGCGGGGATCGCGCTGCTGCTCGGGGCGGTGGCCTACGGCGCGGCCCGGCTCGGGGCACGCGCGTACGAGGCGAGCCTGGCGCCCGAGCTCGCCGCCGTGCACGAGCGGTTGCACCTGGGCGAGGAGCGGCTGCGGCTGCTCGACGATTCGCTGGGCATACTGCGGGCGCAGGTGGCGGCGCTGAGCGCGGCGCGCGACGCGGCGCGCACCAGCACCACGTCGGGCGCCGCGGGCCGCCGGACCGCGACGGGCAGCCGAGGCCGCGCCGCGGGCGTCGTGCTGCCGGTGGACGGGCGGATCACGAGCGCCTTCGCGACGGGACGCCTGCACCCCATCCTGCACATCCGCCGCGCGCACCGCGGGCTCGACATCGCCGCCCCGGCGGGGACGCCCATCCTCGCACCGGCGGCCGGCCATGTGGCCAGCGTGCGCCGGGAGCTGGGCTACGGTCTGGTAGTGCGGATCGACCACGGCGGCGGCACGACGACGCGCTACGCCCACCTGCGCTCGGCGCTGGTGAAGCCAGGGCAGGCGGTGACCGCCGGGATGGCCATCGGCACCGTGGGCTCGAGCGGGCTCGCCACGGGACCGCACCTCCACTACGAGGTTCGCGTGCGCGGAACGGCGAAGGACCCGCTGCGGACGCCGGTGCACTCGAGCGGTTAGGCCGGTCGCTGCGGCCGGCGGCGGTGCACGGGCGTCGCCGTACGCGGCCGGCGCTGGCGCGGCGCATGCAGCGAGCCGGGTGGCGGGCGCGGTGAACCACCGCGCCCGCCACCATCGCACTGGCTCCCATGCCCACCCCGCATCCGTACGAGAGCGGCGACACGCCGGCGATCGTGCGCGATTCGCCACGTCGCGCCGGTCCCGGTGAGCCCTACCATCGCGCCCCGACACCGGGGCCGTCCTCCACCGCCGACGCGGCGCTCTACCACGCGCGGCAGGTGATCGCCCTGCTCTTCGGGCCGCCGAGCGTGCGCCGCTTCGACGTGCGCTACTGGGACGGCATGGTGGAGCGGGCGAGCACGGCCGACACGCCGTACCTCCTGGCCGTCAACGACGCCGGCGCGCTCCGGCGGATGCTCCTCCCGCCGAGCGAGCTGGCCATCGTCGAGACCTTCCTGGCCGGCGGGATCGACGTCGAGGGGGACCTCGAGGCCGCGGTCACGCTCGGCGACGCGATCGCCGTCCGGGTGCGCTCGCCGCGGACGCTGGCGCGGCTCGCGCGGCACCTGCTGGCGCTTCCATCGAGCGCGGCGGTGCGCCGCGTGCGCGCGGCGCGGGCGGAGCGCGTCGTCGCCCCGGTCGGGCGGCAGCACGAGCCGGCGCGCGATCGCGCCGCGGTGCGCTACCACTACGACGTCGGCAACGACTTCTACGCGCTCTGGCTCGACCGGCGGATGGTCTACTCGTGCGCCTACTTCCCCACGCCCACCACGTCGCTCGACGAGGCGCAGCTGGCCAAGCTGGACCTCGTCTGCCGCAAGCTCCGCCTGCGGCCGGGGGAGCGCTTCCTCGACGTCGGCTGCGGGTGGGGGGCGCTGGTGCTGCACGCCGCGCAGCGCTACGGCGTCACCGCGCTCGGCATCACGCTCAGCGAGGCGCAGGCCGCGCTGGCGCGCGAGCGCATCGCCGCCGCCGGCCTGGCCGACCGCTGCCGGGTGGAGATCCGCGACTACCGCGACCTGCCCGCCGGCGTCGCGTTCGACAAGATCGCCAGCGTGGGGATGGTGGAGCACGTGGGCGTGGACCACCTGCCGACGTACTTCGGCGCGCTGTACCGCGCCCTCGCCCCGGGCGGGCTGCTGCTCAACCACGGCATCGTGAGCGTGGCGGCCGCACGGCCGCGCTGCTGGCGCGCACGGGTGGAGGCGCGCCTCTGGCGTCGCGACGCCTTCATCGACCAGTACGTCTTCCCCGACGGCCGCCTCGGCCCGCTGCACGCCGTCATCGCCGCCGCCGAGGGCGCGGGGTTCGAGACGCGCGACGCGGAGAGCCTGCGCGAGCACTACGTGATGACGCTGCGCGCGTGGGTGTCGCGGCTCGCCCGCCAGCGCGAGCGGGCCGTCGCGCTCGCCGACGCGCGCACCTACCGCACCTGGCGGCTCTACATGGCCGGCTCGGCCCACGGCTTCGCCAGCGGGCGCCTGAACGTCGTGCAGACGCTGCTGGCGAAGCCGGACGCGGCCGGGCGCGCCGGGCTGCCGCTGACCCGCCGCGATCTGCTGGGGGAGGGGCACGGCCAGGCAGCACGTGACGAGTGATCCCGAGGATGCTCCCACCCGCCACCTGGCGCTCGCGCCTCGCGCGTCAGGTCGTCAGCACCACCTTCTCGCACCCGTCGCGCTTGTTGAGGAACATCTCGAACCCCTTCGCCGCGTCCGCCAGCGGCATGCGGTGCGTGATGACGAAGCTGGGGTCGATGTCGCCGTTGCGGATGCGCTCGAGCAGCGGCTTCATGTAGCGGTGCACGTGGCATTGCCCGGCGCGGATGGTGAGCGAGCGGTTCATCACCGAGCCGATGGGGAACTTGTCGACGAAGCCGCCGTAGACCCCGATCACCGAGACGGTGCCGCCATTGCGGCACGCCATGATCGCCTCGCGCAGCGCGATCGGCCGGTCCGTCTCCAGGCGCATCGCCTGCTTCACCCGGTCGTAGGCGTAGAGCGCGCTGTGGCCGTGCGCCTCCATACCGACGGCGTCGATGCACGCGTCGGGGCCGCGGCCGCCGGTCAGCTCCTTCAGGGCCTCGAGGATGCTCGTCTCCTCGTAGTTGATCGTCTCCGCGCCGCACTTCTCCCGCGCCATCTGCAGCCGGTAGGGGAAGCGGTCGATGGCGATCACCCGCGCCGCGCCGAGCATGAAGGCGCTGGCGATGGCGAACTGCCCCACCGGGCCGCACCCCCAGACGGCGATCACGTCCCCCGGTTTGATGTCGCACATCTCGGCGCCCATGTAGCCGGTGGGGAAGATGTCCGACAGGAAGAGCACCTGGTCGTCCGTGAGCCCGTCGTCCACCTTGAGCGGGCCGACGTCGGCGAACGGGACGCGCACGTACTCCGCCTGGCCGCCGGCGAAGCCGCCGAGCATGTGCGAGTAGCCGAAGATGCCGGCCGGCGAGTGGCCGTAGAGCGTCTCGGCCATCCACGCGTTGGGGTTCGAGTTCTCGCAGAGCGAGTACATCCCCGCCTGGCAGGCCAGGCACGCGCCGCAGGCGATGGGGAAGGGGACCACGACGCGGTCGCCGACGGCGAGGTTGCGCACCTCGCGCCCCACCTCCACCACCTCGCCCATGAACTCGTGGCCGAGGATGTCGCCCTTCATCATCGACGGCACGTAGCCGTCGTAGAGGTGCAGGTCGGAGCCGCAGATCGCCGTGGACGTGACGCGGACGATCGCGTCGCGCGCGTTCAGGATCCGCGGATCCGGCACCTCGCGCACCTCCACCGACTGCCGTCCCATCCAGCAATTCGCCTTCATCACGCCTCCGTGGTCGCGAACGGTGTGGGCGGGAATCCCGGGCGTCGTGCGCCGCGGCCCGCCGGTCGAGGGTCCGGCGCTCAGTCCACCGTCTCGGGGGCGGACGGCTGCGCGGCATGGGCGCCCGGGCGCGCCGTGGCGTCGGAGAGCAGCACCTCCCCGATCTCCAGCACCTGCTTGAAGGCGCGGAGGTCGTCGCGCACCTGCTGCCCGGGCTCCTCGCGGAAGAGGCGCGCCAGCTGCTCCGTCATCGCGCCGCCCGGCGGGTCGTAGCGCAGCTCGACGGTGACCTCGGTGCCGCGGCCGCCGGGCGCGGGGCGGAAGCGCACCGTGCCGGCATTCTGGACGTCGGCGCCGGGGAGCGAGCGCCACGCGAGGAGCTCCCCGGGGCGGTCCTCCACCAGCTCGGCGTCCCACGCCACCGTCAGCCCGGCCGGTGCCCTGGCCGTCCAGCGCGAGCGGCGCTCGTCCACCACCTGCACCGACTCGAGGTGGCGCATGAAGCGCGGCAGCCGCTCCAGGTCGCGCCAGAAGGCGTAGACCTCGTCGGGCTGGCGGTTGACGGTGATGCTGCGCGTGACGTGGATCCCACGGGCCGCCTGCGGCATGCCCGGCTGGCGCGTCAGCCGCTCACCGGTCACGGCATCGAGTGCGGCGATGCCGAGCACGGCCGCCGCGGCCGCTGCCGTGCGGCGCCGGCGTGCCTGCTCCTCGGTGGCCACGTTGCCGAGGAGGGCGAGGTCCGTCACGTCCCCGGCGACCCGCGCCCAGAGCCAGGGGCCCGGCGAGGAGGCCGTGAGGATGCCGATGCCGCTGGCCAGCTCCCGCGCGCCCAGGGTACGCATCACCGCGCGGCCGCGCGTCCCCGTCTCCACCCCCACCAGGCGCGCCACGCGGTCGGGGACCACGAGCTGGGCCAGGCCGAGCCCGACGCTGAACCAGCCGATGGCGTCGGCGAGGCGCGCGTCGCCCCGCGCCGGCCGTCGGGCCGCGTCTGCCGGGCGGTGATGCATCGGCAGCGTGGCCGGGCGCGGCGTGGCGGGCCGGCTCCCGGCCGGGGTGGTGGGCCGCGCCGGCGCGGGCGGGGCCGGGGTGGCCGTGACCTGGGTGGCGCTCTCCGTGGGGCTCTCCATGCCTCCCTCCCGCCCCTGCATCGCGGGGCCCGTCGCGGTCCATGCGTCGCGCCCTCGCCGCGGTGGCTCGCGGGGGACGCGGGGGACGGACGCTGGAGCACACCACGTGCCGACCCGGCGTCGGCGGTTATCTTCTGCCCATGCGCACTCTGCCTGCCGCCCTGCTCGTGCTGGCGCCCCTCACCACCGCCGCCGCGCAGGACTCCGTCCGCTTCACCCACGCCGACTCGCTGCGCGGCGCCAACGGCCCCGCTCGCGCCTGGTGGGACGTCGTCTTCTACGACCTCCACGTGGCGGTGCGCCCGGCCGACAGCACCATCCGCGGCCACAACGGGATCACCTACCGCGTGCTGCAGCCCGGGGCCACGGAGCTGCAGGTGGACCTGATGGAGCCGCTGGCGGTGGACAGCATCGTCCAGGACGGCCGCGCGCTGGCCTACCGCCGCGACGGCGACGCCTTCTTCGTCACCCTCGCCGCGCCGCAGCCGGCGGGCGCCGAGAAGACGGTGACGGTGCACTACCACGGCCGGCCGATCGTGGCCAAGCGCGCGCCCTGGGACGGCGGCATCGTCTGGGCGACGGACAGCCTCGGGCGCCCGTGGATCGCCACCGCCAACGAGGGGATCGGGGCCAGCGTCTGGTGGCCGAACAAGGACATCCGCAGCGACGAGCCCGACAGCCAGCGCGTCGCCATCACCGTCCCGGACGGACTGATCGACGTCTCCAACGGCCGGCTGCGGCGCACCACGCCGCACGACGACGGCACCACCACCTACGAGTGGTTCGTCACCGACCCGATCAACAACTACGACGTCGCCATCAACGCGGCGCACTACGCGCACTTCGACGACGTCTACCAGGGCGAGGGCGGCCGGCTCACGCTGGACTACTGGCCGCTCGCCTACCACGTGGACACGGCGCGTGCGCAGTTCGCGCAGGTGAGGCCGATGCTGCGCTGCTTCGAGCGCTGGTTCGGCCCCTTCCCGTGGTATGCCGACGGCTACAAGCTGGTGGAGACGCCGCACCTCGGCATGGAGCACCAGAGCGCCGTGGCCTACGGCAACGAGTACAAGAACGGCTACCGCGGGCGCGACCGCTCGGGCACCGGCTGGGGCGAGACGTGGGACTTCATCATCGTCCACGAGAGCGCGCACGAGTGGTGGGGGAACAGCGTCACCGGCGAGGACCCCGCCGACATGTGGATCCACGAGGGCTTCGCCAACTACGCCGAGGCGCTGTACGTGGAGTGCCGGTCGGGGAAGAAGGCCGGCGCGCAGTACACCATCGGCAGCCGCCGCAACATCCGGAACGACGCGCCGATCATCCCCGCGCGCGGCGTGGACCAGGAAGGCTCCGGCGACATGTACGACAAGGCCGGGAACATGCTGCACATGATCCGGCAGATCATCGACGACGACGCGCGGTTCCGCGGGATCCTGCGCGGCCTGCAGGCCACCTTCCGCCACCAGACGGTGAGCAGCGCCGAGGTGGAGGCGTACATCAGCGAGCACGCCGGCGTGGATCTCTCCAAGGTGTTCGAGCAGTATCTGACGACGACGCGCATCCCGGTGCTGGAGTGGCGCACCGGGGCGGACGGGATCGACTACCGCTGGCGCGAGGTGGTGCCGGGCTTCGCGATGCCGCTGCGCGTGACGCTGGCCGGCGCGCCGTACCGATGGATCCGTCCCACCGAGCGGTGGCAGACGTTGCACGCCACGCTCCCGCCCGGCGGGGCGCTGCTCCCCGATCCCGAGTTCTACGTCTGGAGCCGCGAGGTCGGTGCCGTGGCCGCGGCCTCCGACCGGAGCGGCGGAGCCGGAGGGCAGGCGCAGCGCAATTGACGGGTGGCGAGTGGGGAGCGGTCGGCTCCCCACTCGCCACCCGTCGGCTTCACCCCGAAGTTCCGGCGCCGGGCCAGCGCCGCACCCTGCCCGGGCGTATGATCTCGGGAGATCGCACGTCGCCGACCTGGTCCCACGGCGTCCCCACTCCGTCCCTCACCCCACCCCCACCCCACTCCCCACGACCCGATGCCCCATCGCACCCCGTTCCGCCGGGCGGCCCGCGTCGCGACCGTCGCGGCTGCCGCCCTCGTCCTCGTCCCCACCGGGGCGCACGCCCAGCGTCGTGGCGGCGGCGCCAATCCGGCCGACTCGATCAAGTACACCTATCCCGGCAACGCGAAGCTCGAGGCGCTGAAGGCCGAGGCCGCGCAGAAGATCGACGCCCGGGCGAAGATGATCCAGGAGATGGTGGATCAGGTCTTCTCCTACGGCGAGCTCGGGATGCAGGAGTTCGAGACCTCCAAGTACCTCACCGGCATCCTGGAGAAGAACGGCTTCACGGTGGAGCGCGGCGTGGCCGGCATGCCCACCGCCTTCGTCGCCCGCTGGGGCTCGGGCAAGCCGGTGATCTCGCTCGGCTCCGACATCGACGACATCCCCCAGGCCGGGCAGAAGCCGGGCGTCGGCTACCACGACCCGATCGTCGAGGGCGCGCCCGGGCACGGTGAGGGGCACAACTCCGGGATGCCGCTCAACGTCGCCGCGGCGCTCGTGGTGAAGGAGATCATGGAGCGCGAGCACATTCCCGGCACGCTCGTGCTCTGGCCGGGCGTGGCCGAGGAGCAGATGGCCGGCAAGGCCTTCCTCGTGCGCGCCGGCGTCTTCAAGGACGTGGACGTGACGCTCTTCACGCACGTGAGCAGCGACCTCGGCGTGTCGTGGGGGCAGTCGGGGCAGAACGCCCTCGTCTCGGCCATCTTCAAGTTCAAGGGGAGCAGCGCCCACGCGGCCGGCGCGCCGTGGCGCGGCAAGAGCGCGCTCGACGCCGTGATGCTGATGGCGCAGGCGTGGGAGTTCCACCGCGAGCACATGGAGCTGCCGCAGCGCTCGCACTACGTCATCCCCGACGGCGGCGACCAGCCGAACGTCGTGCCGAGCACGGCCAGCATCTGGTTCTTCTTCCGCGAGCGCGATTACCCGCGCACGCAGAAGATGTACGACGACGCGAAGAAGATGGCGCACGCCGCAGCCGAGATGGCCGGCGTCGAGGTGGACACCATCATGACGGTGGGCTCGGGCTGGAGCGGGCATTTCAACCGCCCCGTGGCCGAGGTGATGTACCAGAACATCGAGAAGGTGGGGATGCCCACCTGGGACGAGAAGGATCAGGCGCTGGCGAAGGGGATCCAGCGGGAGCTGGGCGGTGAGCCGCGCGGCCTGAGCACGCGCCCCGGCCGCCTCGGCGGCCCGGTGGACGAGAGCCGGCGCATGGGCGGCGGCTCGGACGACATCGGCGACGTGAGCTGGAACGTCCCCACGGTCACCCTCCGCTACCCGGCCAACATCCCGGGGCTGCCGGGACACAACTGGGCCAACGCCATCGCGATGGCCACGCCGATCGCCCACAAGGGCGTGGTGGCCGGTGCCAAGGTGCAGGCGATGACGATCCTCGACCTGCTCATGCAGCCGAAGATCGTCACCGATGCGTGGAGCTACTTCAACGACGTCCAGACCAAGGACACGAAGTACGTCCCGTTCATCTCGCCCACGGACCAGCCGCCCATCTGGCTGAACGCCGACATCATGGCCAAGTACCGCCCCGAGATGCGGAAGTACTACTACGACCCGACCAAGTTCGACACGTATCTCGAGCAGCTCGGCATCACCTATCCCACCGTGCGCACGCCGGTGCCCTGAGGCCAGGCCGGGGCGCACACCCGCACTCGCGGCACGGGGGGCGGCCACGCC
>DASTRO010000344.1:0-15033 GCA_035761165.1 Gemmatimonadaceae bacterium
CTATCTCAGCAACGCCTACCGCTGGCCGGAGATCTTCCGGTCCAACCGGGACGTCGTCGAGAATCCGAACCTGATCTACCCGGGCGAGCGGCTGCGCATTCCCGGCGCGCCGGCCGATGCCGTCGCCCGCGCCGCCGGCCAGCCGGCTGCCCCGGCCGCGCCGGCGACGCCCGGCGCCAACGTCGTCGCGATCGCCCCGCATCCCCTGGGGGAGGACGTCGCGCCGCGGATGGATTCCGTCGACGACGAGCTGGCTCGCGCTGCCCGCCGGCTGGCCGACTTCGTGGCCGCCCCCTACGTCGGCGAGCGCGGCGGACCGGCGGGCGCTGGTCGCGTCCTGTCGACCGCCAGCTCGCTCGGCGACATCGAGTCGCGCCTCGTCATGCTCGGCGACCCGGTGCGGCTCACCCTGCCACGGGGCGTGACGCCGGAGGTCGGGGCCCGTCTCCTCGTCTTCGAGCTCGGCGACGAGATCGGCGGCGGGCAGCTGGTCCACCCCACCGGCATCGTCCAGATCACGGAGTACGAGGGCGCCGACGTGCGCGGGCGGGTGGTCGCCGCGCTCGGCCTCATCGAGAGCGGCCAGCGGCTCACCAGCCTGCCGGAGCCGCCCGCGGAGCGCAGCGGGGCCTCGGCGGCCGGCGCGGCGCGGGTCGCGTGGGTGGAGAACCGGAGCGTGCTGCCGGCGCTGCAGGACTGGCTCTTCCTCACCCCGGCCGGTGGCGCGGCGGTGCGCGAAGGCGATGTGGTGGAGCTACTCGGTCCGGCCGATGACGAGGCGGTGACCGAGCCGGAGGTGCTCGGCACGGCGCACGTGGTGCGGGTGACGGCGCGCGGCGCGTCGGCGATCATCACCGACGTGCGGCAGCCCGGGATCGGGATCGGCACGCAGGCGCGCATCCTCGCCAGCGGGCGCTGAGCGCGGTACGGACGGCCCCGCCGCGCATCCCGGCGGCGGTGGCGTCCGGTTACATTGTGGGCGGCCATGCTGATCTCCGTCGCCCATGCCCTCGCCGTCTCCGCCTACGTCGGCGCGGCCGCGCTCGCGGCCGCGCCGCTGGCGCGTCCGGTGCAGGCGCCGGTGCGCTGGGTCATCGGCACGCTCGCCCTCGGCGTCGCCGCCCACGCCGCCGGGCTCGTCGCCGCGACTGTGGCCTCCGGCACACTCCCGTTGGCCGGGCTCGGGCCGGCGCTCTCGGTGGCGGGCTTCCTGGTCGCCGCGACGCTGCTCGTGGCCGAGTCGCTGGCGCGTGAGGTCACCCTGACGCTGGCGGCCGCGCCGCTGGCCGCGCTCTGCACGGCGGCCGCCAATCTGGTGGGGTTGCACACGGTGCTCGAGCCGGGCGGCGTGGCGGGAGCGTGGCTCGGTGCGCACATCGCCATGAGCTTCATCGGGATCGCCGCCTACGCTACGGCGGCCGCGGCCGGCGCGATGTACCTGCTGGAGCACCACGAGCTCAAGTCGCGCCGCTTCGGCGCGCTCTTCCGCCTCTTTCCCCCGCTCCAGACGCTGGACCGGGTGAACTACCTGGCCAGCGTGGGCGGCTGGCTGGGGCTCACGGTGGGCGTCGCGCTGGCCACGGCGTACGCCGTGACCTACCATCAGTTCGAGTGGCCGAAGATCGTCTGGAGCGTGGCCGCCTGGCTGGCCCTGAGCGCCATCGCCGTCGGGCGGGTGCTGGGCGGCGTGCAGGCGCGGCGCGCGGCCCTCCTCTCGTCGGTGAGCTTCGTCGGCGTCGTGGTGCTCTACCTGGCGGCGCGCGCCGTCGCCGCGACCCCGGGGCGCTTCCTGTGAGCCTCTTTCCCGTGATGCTGCACGGCGAGGCGATCGGCGCGCTCGTGGTGGGCGGCGGCGTGGTGGGGGCGCGCAAGGCCGCGGCCCTCCTCGAGGCCGGCGCCGCGGTGCACGTCGTGGCCCCCGCGCCGCGTGCGGAGCTCGTCGCGCTGGCCGCCGGGCAGCCGCGCCTGCGCCTCTCGCGCCGCGAGTTCGCGGAGGGGGATCTCGACGCGTGCACGCTGGTGGTGGCGGCGACCGACTCGCGCGAGGTGAACGCGCGCGTGGCGCGCCTGGCGCGCGCCCGGCGGCTGCCGGTGAACGTCGTCGACGCGCCCGAGGAGGGGACCTTCTCCACCGCGGCCGTGCACCGCGCGGGGGAGCTGGTGGTGGCCGTGGGTGCCGGCGGCGTGCCGACGGCCGCCGCCCGCGTGCGCGACGCCATCGCCGAGTGGCTCGACGCGCGCGTGGGCGACGCGGTGGCGCGCCTGGCGGCACTGCGGGCGCGCCTCCTGGCCGCTGGCGACGGCGCGGGGTGGCGGCGGGCCACCGTGGAGTTGACGGGCGCCGACTTCGTGGCGCGCGTGCGGGCCGGGACCTTCGCGGAGCAGATGCGCGGATGGGAGTGACCGTCGTCGGCGTCAGCCACGCCACGGCGCCGATCGCCGTGCGGGAGCGGCTCGTCTACGACGCGGACGAGGTCGCGCCGGCGCTGCGCGTCCTGCACGAGCGCCCCGGCGTGCGCGAGGCGGTGCTGCTCTCCACCTGCAACCGCACGGAGCTCTACGTCGTGGCCGACGAGGGGACGCCGGTGCAGGAGGCCGTGCTGGCGCTCTTCGGCGAGCGGCTGGGGGAGCCGGTGGGGACCCACGCCTTCGTCCACCACGACAAGCACGCCGTCGCCCACCTGTTCCGCGTCGCGTCCGGGATGGACTCGATGATCCTCGGGGAGGCGCAGATCCACGGGCAGGTGCGGCGCGCCTGGGAGCTGGGGCGTGCCTTCTCGGGGGCGGTGCTCAACCGCCTGTTCCAGACGGCGCTCCTCGTCGGCTCGCGCGTGCGCACCGAGACGGCGCTCGGGCGCGGCGCCGCCTCGGTGAGCTCGGCGGCGGTGAAGCTGGCCAGGCAGATCTTCGGCTCCCTCACCGGCCGGCGCGCCATGGTGCTCGGCGCCGGCGAGATGGCGGAGCTGGCGCTGGAGTGCCTGATGAGCGAGGGCGTGCGGGCCGCGGTGGTGGCCAACCGCAGCTACGAGCGCGCCGCGGAGCTGGCGGCCCGTCACGGCGCGGTGGCGGTGCATTATGATGCGTGCTGGAACGGGCTCGCCGACATCGACGTGCTGCTCTGCTCCACCTCGGCGCCGCACCCGGTGGTGACCGCGGCGCGGCTCCGCCAGGCGCTGCGCTCGCGCGGCGGCCGCCCGCTCTGCGTGCTCGACATCGCGCTGCCGCGCGACGTGGAGCCCGCGGTCGGGCAGCTCGATCACGTCTATCTGTACGACCTGGACGACCTGCGCGCCGTTGCGACGGCGAGCCTCGAGCGTCGCCGTCAGGAGCTGCCGTCGGCCGAGCAGGTGGTGGCGGACGAGACGCAGCGCTTCTGGGAGTGGGTCGCCGGGCTCTCGGCGGTCCCCGTCCTCACCGAGATGCGCGCGCAGATGGACGGCCTGCGCGAACGCGAGCTCGCCCAGATGCTGCGCCGGCTGCCGGCGCTCAGCGAAGCCGACCGCGCCACCATCGAACACTTCTCCCGAACGCTCATGAACAAGTTCCTCCACCACCCCACCGTGCGCCTGCGCGCCGCGGCGGCCAATGGCCGCGGGCTCGGCGTCGTGGACGCGGCGCGCTACCTGTTCGCGCTCGGCGAGTCGGCCGACCACGCCCCGGCGGCCGATGGGGCGGACGATCCCGCGGCGCCCCGCCCGGAGGAGCGGTAGATGGCGCGCCGGGCACTGGTCACCGGCGGCGCGGGCTTCATCGGGTCGCACGTCGTCGAGGCGCTGGCCGCCGAGGGGTTCGAGGTCGAGGTGCTCGACAACCTGTCGAGCGGCCGTCGGGAGAACGTCGCCGAGGGTGTGCCGCTGCACGAGCTGGACGTCGGCTCCGCGGAGGCGGCGGCGCTCGTGCGCGAGGGCGGCTACGACGTCATCTGCCACCTGGCCGCGCAGATCGACGTGCGCCGGAGCGTGGCGGACCCGCTGTACGACGCGCGGATCAACGTGCTCGGCACGGTGAACGTGGCCGAGGCGGTGCGCGCCAGTGGGCGCCGCACGCGCATCGTCTTCGCGTCCACCGGCGGCGCGCTGTACGGGGACTTCGTCACGCCGCCCAACGTCGAGGACTTCCCGAAGGACCCCGAGTCGCCGTACGGGATCGCCAAGCTGAGCGCGGAGTACTACCTGTCGTACTACGGCCGCCTGCACGGGCTCGAGACCGCGGTGCTGCGCTACGCCAACGTGTACGGGCCGCGGCAGGACCCGCACGGCGAGGCGGGCGTGGTGGCCATCTTCTGCAACCGCATCCTCTCCGGTGAGCCGATGACCGTCTTCGGAGACGGGCGCCAGACGCGCGACTACGTGTTCGTGAAGGACGTCGCCCGCGCCAACGTGGCGGCCGCCACGCGGCCGCTGCCGGCGGCGGGCCGCCTGGACGCGCGCGCCTACAACGTGGGCACCGCCGTCGAGACGACGGTGCTGGAGCTGGCCGCGCAGCTGCAGGCGGTGGCCGGCCGGGACGTGGGGGTGACGCACGCGCCCGCGCGCCCCGGGGAGCAGATGCGCTCGGCCGTGCGCATCCACAAGGCGCGGGCCGAGCTGGGGTGGAGCCCGCAGGCTACGCTGGCCGACGGGCTGGAGGAGACGTATCGCTGGTTCGAGGCGCGGCGCATGGCGGAGGCCGGGGCATGACCGTGTTGGGCACGTCGACGTTGTTGCAGGTCTCGGCGCCCGCGGTGCCGAGCAATGCCTGGGAGATGGTGAAGGGGGGCGAGCCGCTCACGCAGGCCGTCTTCGCCCTGCTCGTGGTCCTCTCGCTGGTGAGCTGGGCGGTGATGCTGGCCAAGTGGCGCGAGTTCCGCCGCGCGCGCCGCAGTGGCGACCGCTTCCTGAACGAGTTCGAGCACGCGCACTCGCTCGAGGAGGCCGCGCGCTCGGCGGCGCGGGCCGAGCCCGGCCCGCACACGCGAGTCTTCTCGCGCGCGCTGCAGTTCCTGCAGGACACCAAGCCGGCGATGGGCGCCACGCCCGACCGCGCCCCGCGCTACAGCGGCTCGCAGGTGGAGGCGCTGCGGCTGGTGCTGGACACCGAGACCAACGCCGAACGCGACCGGCTGGCGCACATGCTGCCGTGGTTGGCGACGATCGGCGCGGTGAGCCCGCTGATCGGGCTGCTCGGCACCGTGCTCGGCGTCATCAGCGCCTTCCTCGGCATCGCCGAGAGCGGGTCGGGGAACCTGAGCGCGGTGGCGCCGGGCGTGGCGGAGGCGCTCGTCGCGACGGCGCTGGCGCTGGCCGTGGCCATCCCGGCCGTCTTCGGGTACAACGTCTTCGCGAGCCGTCTCAACCGGATCGACGGCGAGTTGGAAGGGTTCGGCTCCGAGCTGATCGCGCTGCTCGTCCGCGAAGGGAGAATGTGACGTGAGTCGTCGCCGTCGTGCCGAGCGCCTGGCGCTCAACGCCGAGATCAACGTGGTCAACCTCATCGACGTGATGCTGTTGCTCATGGTGATCTTCATGCTCACCGCGCCGATGATGCAGGGCGGGGTGGACGTGGCGCTGCCGCGCGCCGACGTGCGGCCGCTGGACGCCAAGCGCGGGCTGATCGTGACGATCACGCGCGACGAGAAGATCATGATCGACGAGGCGCCCGTGACGGAGGCGGAGCTGGCGACGAGCTTCAAGGCGCTCGCCGGCGACCGCGTCGAGGGCGGCGTCTACCTGCGGGCCGACCGGGGCGTGCCCTACGGCACGGTCGTGCGCGTGCTGGCCATCATGAAGAACTCGGGCGCCGGCGACGTCGGCCTGGTGGCCGAGCCGGAGACGATCCGGTGATCGCGCGCCGCGCCGACCCGGCGCGGCTGGGAGGACCGCTGGTGCTCTCGGCCGTCGCGCACGCCGCGATCGTCGCGGCGATGGTCCTCGCGCCCACGCCGGAGCCACCGGTGCTGCCGCCCATCTATCGCGTGACGATGGTGGCGGCGCCGCCCGGCCCGCGGCAGGTGGGTGTGGTCCGGGAGCCGACGCCCGCGCCGCCCACGCCCGCGCCCGAGCCGGCGCCGGCCGCGTCGCCCAAGGCGGCCGAGCTGCCGCCGGACGCGATGGCCGCACCGGAGGCGCCGCGTGTCACGCCGCCGCGCCAGCGGGCGACGCCGAACCCCACACCCACGCCGCCCAAGGCCCGGACCGAGCCGGCGCCGACGCCGCCCAAGGATACGAAGACGGCCGACGCCGAGCCGGCGCCGCGCACGCCGCCGCGCCGCCAGCCGCTCCCCACCGCCGGGGGCGGGCCCGAGGGCGGGCGGGGGAGCGACGTGGCGAACGTGGCGATCCGGGGGATCGAATTCCCGTATCCGGCGTATCTTCAGAACATCACCCGCCAGATCATCCTCCGCTTCACCCCCCCGGACGGCCGGCCGCTCACCGCGGAAGTGAAGTTCCTGATCCACCGCGACGGCAGCGTCAGCGACATCCAGATCTTCCGCGGCTCCGGCGTCTTCGACTTCGACCTCGAGGCGCGCGCCGCCGTCGAGGCGGCCGGGCGCAGCGGTGCCTTCGGCGCCCTCCCGGCCGGCTTCCCGGACGACGTGCTCCCCGTCTTCTTCACCTTCGACCCTCGCATCATCCGCTAATGTCCAGCCGCCTCCGCACCCTCCGGCTCGCCGCCACGGCCGCCGCGGCCGTCGCCCTGCCGCTCGCCGCGGCGCGCGCGCAGGACCCGCAGCCGCCCCAGCCCGGCGTCCGCCTCAGCGGCGAGTACGGCGTGGGCAACCGCCCCGGCGTGCTCGTCCTTCCCGTCGCCGGCGCCAATGGCGACTCGGTGCGCGCGATCCTCATGCGCGACCTCGACTACGGCGACCGGGTGACGATCATCGGCAACCCGAACGACCCGACCTCGTCGCCGGTGCCGGCCGGCGGGTCCGCCAACTACGCGCTCTACGCGCGGCTCGGCGCCGCCGCCGTCGTGCAGCCCAGCCTCACCGCGTCGGGCGTCACCATCACGGTGCACGACGTGGGGCAGAAGAAGGTGCTGCGCACGCGGGCCTTCCCGCTCGTCGGCGCGCCCAACTCGCCCGACTGGCGCATGTCGCTGCACGGCGCCTCCGACGAGATCGAGCAGTGGATCACCGGGGTACGCGGCATCGCCCAGACGCAGATCGCCTTCAGCCGCGGCGACGACATCTACGTCGTCCATGCCGACGGCGCGGGGCTGCACCCGATCACGCGCGGCGGCGGGACGGCGATGTCGCCGGCGTGGAGCCCGGATGGGCGGCTCATCGCCTACAGCCTGATGACCGACGCGGGCACGGCGATCTTCGTGCGTCAGGCGGACGGCTCGGGCCCCCGGCGTGTCTCGCCGGTGGGGCTCAACGCGACGCCCACCTTCTCCCCGGACGGCCGGCTGATCGCCTACTCCTCGGGGCAGGACATCGGCACGGACATCTACGCCGTGCCGGTGGAGGGCGGCTCGCGGCGCCGCATCTCCGTCAGCCAGCGGGTGGAGAACGTCTCCCCCACCTTCAGCCCCGACGGCCACCGCATCGCCTTCATGTCGGACCGCACGGGGAACCCGGAGATCTACGCGGCCAGCGTGGAGGGTGGCTCGCCGGAGATGCTGACGCAGTACGAGTTCGGCGTGCACAACCACCGCACCGACCCCGATTGGTCGCCGGACAACCGCAAGATCGCCTACCAGGCGCTGCTCCCGGGCGGCTTCCAGATCTTCACGCTCTCGCTGCGCGACGGGGCCACCCAGCAGCTGACCAGCGAGGGGGAGAACACCAACCCGTCGTGGGCGCCGGACGGCCGGCACCTGGTCTTCGCGTCCACACGCGGCGGCACGCGCCAGCTCTGGGTGATGGACGTGGAGACGTTCCGCACGCGGCAGCTGACGCACGGTGGCGGCGCGCCGCGGCTGCCGGCCTGGTCGCACCGCTTGGGCGGCCAGCCGGACGGCGCCGCGCCCGCGGGCGCGCGATAGATTACCCGAGCTCACCCCGCGACGACGCCACTCTCACCCGGAGACGCCACCGATGACGCGTGCCCCACGCGCCGTTCCCCTCCTCGCCATCGCCCTCGCCCTCACGGCCGCCGCCTGCCACAAGCAGCAGCTGCAGCCGGCGACCCCGCAGCCGGCGGACCTGCCGCCCACCACGTCGATGGTGGACAGCGCGGCGATCCGCGACTCGCTCGACCGGGCCCGGGCGGCCGAGGAGGAGGCGGCGCGCCGCCGCGCCGACTCGCTGGCGATGGCGGACCGCGAGCGGGAGCTGGCGGAGGCGCGCGCGGCGCTGCTGGCGCCGGTGTACTTCGAGTTCGACCAGGCCGAGCTGGCCGAGGACGCTCGCATGACCCTCGACGCGAAGGTGCCGGTGCTGGTCGCGAATCCGGGGCTGCGGCTGCGCATCGCCGGCCACACGGACAGCCGCGGCTCCGACGAGTACAACGTCGCCCTCGGCCAGCGGCGCGCGGTGATGGTGCGCGAGTACCTGGTGCAGCACGGCGTCGACGCGTCGCGCCTGGACGTCGTCAGCTACGGCGAGGAGCGTCCCGCGGTGGAGGGGGAGAACGAGGGGGCGTGGGCGCAGAACCGGCGCGCCGAGTTCCAGATCGTGGGCGGCGAGCTGTCGAACATGGGAGACGACTGAGCGATGAAGCGGTACCTCCTTCGCGTCGCACCCGCGCTGGCCCTGGCGGCCGGCACCGGCTGCTTCGCCACGCGCAGCGACCTGCTGGTCCTGCAGAACGACCTGGCCGTCACCCGCGCCGAGCTGCTCGCCGCCGACTCCGCGCGGCGCGAGCAGCTGGACCGCGTCGTGGCCACGGTGAGCGCGGCGCAGGACACGCTGCACTCCATCAACCGCCGCTTCACCGAGTTCCAGTCCGGGGTGCGGACGTCGATGGAGAACTTCGGCGACCAGCTCATCCGCGTGCAGTCGCTGCTCGGCGTGAGCCAGCAGCAGCTGCAGACGCTGCGCGCCGACTTGGAGCGCGCCAACCGCCAGATGGGCACCGAGCTGCCGCCCACAGCGGGCGCGGCGCCGGTCGATTCGGCCACCATGCCTCCCGCCGGGCCGCCGGCCGCCGGCACGCCCGGCCCGGCGCAGCTGCTCGAGAGCGGACGGCAGGCCATCCAGCGCGGCAGCCCGGCCACCGGGCGTGCGGCGCTCGAGGAGCTGGTGCGCAGCTACCCGGACGATCCGGCGGTGCCGGACGCGCTCTTCTACATCGGGCAGGCACACACGGCCGAGGGCGACGAGGCGGCGGCCGACTCGGCGTGGGTGCGGCTGTACACCGACTTCCCGGAGTCGACGCGCGCCGCCGAGGCGATGTACCGCCACGGCGTGGTGCTGGACAACGGCGGGCGCACGCGCGAGGCGCGCCGCGTCTTCCAGCGGGTGATCGACGAGTACCCGCGCAGCGATGCCGCGAAGCTGGCGAGCGATCGCCTGAAGCTGCCGTAAGCGCGCCCGACCGGATCCCGTCGCCCGAGCCGCCCCATGGCCAAGCCGGCCGCCAACGCCGAGATGCCGTTCCTCGACCATCTGGAGGAGCTGCGCTTCCGGATCCTGTGGTCGCTGGCGGCGCTCGTGCTGGGCGTGATCGTGGCGTTCGTGGTCGTCGTCAAGTACGACCTGATCGCGCTGCTGCAGCGGCCGATCGCGCCGTTCCTGGAGGCGAAGCTCATCATCACGCACCCGGCCGACGCCTTCAAGATCGTCATGCTGGTGTCGTTCGCGCTCGGCCTGGTGCTGGCGCTGCCGGTGATCCTCTACCAGCTCTGGGCCTTTCTCTCGCCGGCGCTCTACAGCCACGAGAAGCGGCTGGTGATCCCGGTGCTCGTCTCGGCGTCGCTGCTCTTCCTGGGCGGCGTCTGCCTGTCGTGGTTCGTGGTGCTGCCGCTGACGCTGGGCTTCCTGCTCACCTTCCAGTCGGCGTCGTTCACGAACATGATCCGGGCGTCCGACTACTTCGGCTTCGCCACCAGCATCTCGCTGGCACTGGGGGCGGTCTTCGAGCTGCCGATCGCCATCGTCGCGCTCACCGCGCTCGGCATCCTGACGCCGCAGTTCCTGCACACCTACCGCCGGCACGCCTTCGTGCTCTGCGTGGTGGCGGCGGCGGTCATCACGCCGGGCGGTGACCCGATGAGCCTGGCGGCGCTCACCGTGCCGCTCTACCTGCTCTACGAGCTCAGCGTCGTCGGCTCCGAGGTCGTGTACCGTCGCCAGCTGCGGCGGCAGCGGCGGGAGGAGGCCGAACGGGCGCGCGAGGAGGCGGCGGAGCGCGACGCGGCGGACCGCGAGGAAGGAGCGCTGGCGTGACGGCCGGCCTCGCCGCCGTGGTCGCACGCTGGGTCGGCCGCGGGGCGGCCGGGCTGGCGCTCCTCCTCCTCGCGGCCGCGGGCGCTGCGGCGCAGCAGCCGCCACCGCGCACGCCGGGGCAGCCGCCCATGCCGGTGGCCGACAGCGCGCGCGCGTCGCGCCTCGATACGCTCCCGTCACCGCCCCCGAGCGACGCGGCCCGCTCACCGCTGGCGCGGCGCTCGGCCGCCGACAGCGCCCGCGCGGACTCGCTGCGCCGCGCCCGCGGCGACACGCTGCCCGCCGACTCGCTCCGCCCCGACGCCCTCCGCGCCGACTCCTCCGCCGCCGACAGTGCGGCCGCGGCCGCGCTCGTGGAGTGGGCCGAGACCGATTCGGTGATGGCGGGGCTGCTGGCGCGCCAGGGCTACACCACGACGCGCTACCAGGGCGAGCACGTCACCTTCCTGGCGCCCACCCGCACCATCGTGCTCGTCGGCGAGCCGGCCGCCGTGCAGCAGGGGGAGCAGGTGGCGGTGGGCGCGCGCATCACCTACGACGACTCCACGGGCCGCGTCGCGCTGCGCGCCGACTCGGGTGGCACCGTGGTGCTGCGCGACCCGAGCGAGGGCGAGGACATCATCGCGACGTTCATCGACTACGACCTGCGCACGCGGCGCGGCGTGGTGGATCGCGTCTCGACCGCGGTGACGAGCGGCGAGACGTGGTACGTCGCCGCGGACCGGGCGGGGGTGGTGGGCAGCGCCGCCGACACCACCGCGGGCTACCGCTTCTACGGCCACGACGGGAGCATCACGAGCTGCGACCTCACCATCCCGCACTACCACTTCGAGGCGCGCAACATGAAGGTGGTGAAGGGAAGCCTGATGGTGGCGCGGCCGGCCGTGCTGTACATCGGCAACGTGCCGGTGATGTGGCTCCCCTTCGTCTTCCAGGACATGCGGAGCGGGCGGCGCAGCGGCCTGCTCTCGCCGCGCTTCGGGATCGCGGAGCTGGTGCGCAACAGCTCCACCTACCGGCGCTCGATCGAGAACCTGGGCTACTACTTCGCCATCAGCGACTACGCCGACGCCTCCGTCTGGCTCGACTGGCGCAGCGGCGCCCGGCAGACGGAGGAGGACCCGGGCTACCTGCGCTACAACGGCGAGCTGCAGTACAACTGGGAGAACCGCTTCCTCACCGGCCGGCTGGGCGCGGGCTACGAGGTGTGGGGGAACGGGCGGCGCAACCTGACGCTCTCGTGGGGGCACCAGCAGCGCTTCTCGCAGCGGACGTCGTTCACCTCGAACGTGAACTACGCGCAGAGCACGCTGCTGCAGCGCGTCGGGGCCATCGTGCCGGCGGCGGCGCTGGCCACCATCCGCTCCAACGCCACCTTCCAGACCCAGCGCGGCCCCTTCTCGCTCAACGTCGGCGGCAGCCAGACGCAGTACACGGGGCAGGAGCGCGTGGACCGCACGTTCCCGTCGTTGAACCTCTCCGCGAAGCCGATCAGCATCGGCGAGTGGCTGACCTGGACGCCGTCGCTCAGCGCGACCAACACGGAGAACCTGCACAACCCGCTGCTGGGTGAGCTCGGCATCCGGCCGCGCCTGGACCCGACCACCGGCGTGGTGACGCTCGACACCGTCCAGTTCGACCGGCGCAACACCAGCGCGACGCTGAGCACGCCGCTCAAGATCTTCGACTTCGACTGGACCAACACGCTGACGCTGAGCGACGTCGAGAGCAGCGGACCGGTACGCGCCACCACCTACGATCCGGCCAACCCGGCGGACAGCTCGGTGCGCGTCTACGCGCGCGAGTTCCGGACGGAGGTGGACTGGACCACCAGCATCAACCTGCCGCAGCTCTTCGGTGGGACGTGGAACCTGTCGCCTTCCGTCGGCATCCAGAACGTGGCGCCGGGCGGCTTCCTTGTGCGGAGCTTCCTGAGCGGGGGCGAGTACGTGCGCCAGCGCAAGCGGCTGACCTTCGGCCTCAGCAGCTCGCCGACGCTCTACCGCCGCTTCCCCGGCTTCGGGCCCTTCGAGGCGCTGCGCCACTCGATCACGCCGATCGTCTCGTACAGCTACGCGCCGGCGGCGCGCGTGGGCGACGACTACCTGCGCGCCATCGGACAGAACCCGTCCACCTACGTCGGCTCGCTGGCCTCGAGCTCGGTGCAGCTCACGCTCTCCACGGTGCTGGAGGCCAAGCTGCGGGCGCCGCGGGACAGCGCCGAGGCGGGAGAGCAGGGTGGGGCGGGGGCGGGGGCCGCCGCGGACGGCCGCAAGCTCAAGCTGCTCGCCCTCAACTTCTCGACGCTGGCCTACGACTTCATCCGCGCCGACACGCTGGGCCGCGGCATCACGACCGAGAACTTCAACGTCGACGTCCGGTCGGACCTCCTGCCCGGCTTCAGCGGGTCGCTCAACTACTCGCTCTTCAACGGGCCGTCGGCCGACACGACCTCCTCCTTCAAGCCGTTCCTGCGCGGCGTCAACGCCTCCTTCTCCATTGGCCGGCGCTCGAACGTGTTCGCGCTCCTCTCGCGCGTCTTCGGCGGCTCGCGCCCGGTGGAGAACCCGCAGCTCGACCAGCTCGGCCAGCAGCGGAGCGACTCCATCGCCAGCGAGCTCGCGCAGCGGCCGGTGGCCGGCAGCCGCGCGCGGGTGCCGGTGCCGCAGATCCCGACGGGGCAGGGGTGGCGGGCGACGTTCAACTTCAGCATGCAGCGCACGCGCCCCGACCTGCTGGGCACGGTGGTGGACTACGATCCCGCCTCGCTCTGCGAGCAGTACCGCGGCCAGCCGGCCTTCTTCGACCGCTGCGTGGAGTACCAGCAGGCCAACCCGCCGGCCCCCGGTGCCGTTCCCAGCACCGGCGGCGTGATCGTGCGCACGCCCCCGGTCAAGATGCTCCGCTCCAACCTCACCTTCGATCTCACGTCCAAGTGGAGCGGCACCTGGGGCACGAGCTACGACTTCGAGCGCAACCGCTTCGGCGAGCACCTGGTGTCGCTGCAGCGCGACCTGCACGACTGGCGCGCCGTCTTCTCGTTCACGCAGTCGCCGAACGGGAACTTCGCCTTCACCTTCTTCATCGCCCTGAAGGCGGAGCCGGACCTCCGGTTCGACTTCGACCGGCAGTCGTATCGCGCGGGCGGCGTGCAGCGCTGAGCCAAGCCCCGGCGGAGCACGATCCGTCAGGAGGAGCGATGCAGCAGACGACCGTGCGGCGCGTGGCGGCGCTCTACGACATCCACGGAAACCTGCCGGCGCTCGAGGCCGCGCTCGACGCGGCCGACGCGGCCGGCGTCGATCTGATCCTGGTCGGCGGCGACCTGGTGCCCGGCCCGATGCCGCGTGAGACGCTCGACCGCCTCGTCGAGCTGGGCCCGCGGGCGCGCTTCATCCGTGGCAACTGCGACCGGCTGGTGGTGGACGCGATGGATGGCCGGACGCTCCCGCCACTGCCCGCCCCCGCGCTCGCGGCGTTCACGTGGACGGCTGCCCGGCTCGACCGGCACCACCGCGACTTCCTCGCCGGCTTCCCGTCCTCGCTCGCGCTCACCATCGCAGGGCTGGGCGAGGTGCTCTTCTGCCACGCCACGCCGCGGAGCGACGAGGAGATCTTCACCGCCGTCACCCCGGCCGCGCGGGTGCGGCCGATGGTCGACGGCGTGGCGCAGCGGCTCGTCGTGTGCGGCCACACGCACATGGCGTTCGACCGCGAGGTGGACGGCGTGCGCCTCGTCAATGCCGGCAGCGTGGGAATGCCGTTCGGCCGACCCGGTGCGCACTGGGCGCTCCTCGGCCCGGACGTCCGGCCGGTGTGCACCGCGTACGATCCGGAGCCGGCCGCGTCGCGGATCCGGGCGAGCGGCTACCCCGACGCGGCCGGCTTCGCCGCGCAGCACGTGCTGGCGCCCGTCCCCGAGGCCGAGGCGCTGCGACGGTTCGAGCAGCCGCCCGCCGCCTCGCCGCCGCCGCGCTGACGGCACGCCGCGCGGCCGGGCCGCCGCGGGGACACGCGGGGGGCCGCCGTGACCGCCCACGCGGCGCGTGGCGTGCGGCGTGCGGCGGCAGGCGGGCCGGGGAGGATTGCGCAGAATTATACAGTGCTGTATAATCGCGCCGACCCCGCCTCACCCCGCGTGCGCCGCCACTGGTTCTTCATCCTGCTCTCCCTCGCCGAGCGCGAGCGCCACGGCTCGGGGATCATGCGCGACGTGCTCGAGCTCACCGACGGCGAGCTCCGGCTCTGGCCGGTGACGCTCTACGGCTCGCTCGAGGAGCTGCGCGAGCACGGGTGGATCCGCGAGCTCGCCGACGCGCCGGCGGACGGCGGGGACGCGCCGGAGGGCGGGCGCAAGCGCTGGTTCCGCATCACCCCCATCGGCCGCCGGGCGCTGGCCGCGGAGGTGGAGCGGATGCAGGACGTGGTGCGGGTCGCGCGGCGCCGACTCGCGCACTCGCCGGAGCCGTCGTGACGGTCCGCCGCCTTGCCGCCTATCGCGCCCTGCTGCGGCTCCTGCCGGCGGAGCTGCGCGAGGCGTACGGGGCGGAGATGGTGCAGCTCTGTGCGGCCGAGCTCGACGCGGCACGGGCTCAGGGTCCGCTCGCCTGGCTGCGGGCCTGCGCCGGCGCGACCTGGGACGTGCTCCGCCGCGTCCCCTACGAGCACTGGCGCCGTCGCGGGCGCCGTCAACCACGCGAGGGATCCATGCGCTCCGTGCT
>DASTRO010000345.1:0-20971 GCA_035761165.1 Gemmatimonadaceae bacterium
GCGCGGCCGCGCCGCCGGCGCCGCGGGGCTCCGGCGGCCGATCCGCCGGACCGGCGCGATTCGCCGCCGGGGCGCCCGCCGCGCCGCCGCGCAGCGCGCCGACGAGGCGCATCACCTCGTCCACGTCCATCCCGTCGAGCACCAGCTCGCGTTCGCCCAGCTCGCGGCGCTGCTCCAGATACTGGCGGAGCCGCTCCCTAGCGTCCATCGCGTGCCTCCAGCAGCCGTTCGGCGCGGTCCAGGATGGCGTCCGCCACCTCCCGCTTGTCGAGCAGCGGCAGCCGCTCCTCGCCGTCGGCCGCCACCAACGTCACCCGGTTCGTCGCCACGCCGAAGCCGGCGCCGGGCTCGGTGGCGTCGTTGGCCACGACCAGGTCGAGCCCCTTGCGCGCCAGCTTGTCGCGCGCGCTCGCCGTCGGGTCGCCGGTCTCGAGGGCGAAGCCGACGATCACCGCACCCGGGCGCCGCGCGTCGCGCGTCGCGAGCAGGATGTCGGGCGTGGGCTCCAGCTCGAGCGCCCGGGGGCCGGCGTCCTTCTTGATCTTGGACGCGGCGCTGGCGCGGGGCCGGAAGTCGGCCGGTGCGGCGGCCATCACGAGCACGTCCTGCGCGCCGATGCGCTCGCGGACGGCCTCGCACATCTCCGCCGTCGTCGTCACGCGTACGGTCGTCACGCCGGTCGGCAGGGGCACGGCCAGTGGACCATGCACGAGCGTCACCTCCGCGCCCCGGCGCCACGCGGCGGCGGCCACGGCGACCCCCATGCGACCGCTGCTGTCGTTGGAGATGTAGCGCACCGGGTCCACCCGTTCGCGCGTCGGCCCCGCGGTGACGAGCACCCGGCGGCCGCGGAGCGCGCCGGCCGGCTCGAGCCGGCGCCCGATCCGCGCCACGATCTCCTCGGGCTCGGGCATCCGTCCCGGGCCCACGCCCTCGCCCACGGCGAGCGCCCCGACGGCCGGGTCCACGACCTCGTAGCCCAGCTCGCGCAGGTGGGTCACGTTTCGCCCGGTCTGCGGGTGCGCCCACATGCGGTCGTTCATCGCCGGCACGAGGAGCACCGGCGCCTCGGCCGCGAGCAGCGCGGCCGCCAGCAGGTCGTCGGCGCGGCCGGCGGCGGCGCGGGCCAGGAAGTCGGCGGTGGCCGGCGCCACCGCCACCACGTCGGCGGCGCGCGCCAGCCGGATGTGGTCGAGCGCGTGCCCGGCGCCGAGCAGCTCGGTGAAGGTCGGGCGGCCGGTGACCGCCTCGAAGGTGATGCGGCCCACGAACTCCAGCGCCGCGCGCGTCAGCACGACGTCCACCTCCGCCCCGGCGAGCGTCAGCTCGCGGGCGACGAAGATGGACTTGTAGCAGGCGATGCCGCCGGTGACGCCCAGGAGGACGCGCCGGCCGCGGAACGGACGCACGCGGCGGTGCCGGTAGGCTCCTGCCCTACTCGCCGCGGCGGCGCGGCACGATGCGGAACTGGAAGGCGCCGGCGGCCAGGTCCTCCAGGGCGCGCGTCGTCAGCTTCTTCTCGCGGCCGGTGCCGCCGATGCGCGGGAACTCGTTGAGCGCGCGCGCATACTGCGCGGCCACGAGCACCGCCAGGTACTTGTTGGACGCATTGCGCGCCACGTCGGACGGGGTGAAGACCTGCATGGTGTCACTCGCTGGTGATGGGGACGGAGAGAATCTGCTCGAGCTCCTCGACGAGCGCCTCGATGCGCCGCGCGAGGTCGGGCTGCCGGGTGCGGCGCACCGCTTCGGCGTCGATGACGGCGCCCACGGCGTCGCAGGCGTGCGCCAGCTCGTCGTTCACGATCACGTACTGGTACTCGCGCACGGCGCGCAGCTCGTCGCGCGAGGTGCGCAGGCGGCGACTCACCGCCTCGTCGTCCTCGGTCATGCGCCCGCTCAGCCGCTCGCGCAGCACGGCGGCGCTGGGCGGGATGAGGAAGACGAGCACCGACTCCGGGAAGGCGCCGGCGAACTGCACCGCGCCCTGCACGTCGATGTCCATCAGGACGTGCCGCCCCGAGGCGAGCACGCGCTCCACCTCCGAGCGCAGCGTGCCGTACATGTGCCGCCCGTGCACCTCGGCGCACTCGGCGAACTCGCCGCGCGCGCGCCGGGCCGCGAACTCCTCGGGCGACAGGAAGTAGTAGTCGCGGCCGTGCTCCTCGCCCGGGCGCGGCGGCCGCGTGGTGCAGGAGACGGAGTAGCCGACGTCGGCCCGGCGGCGCAGCAGCTCGCGCGCGATCGTCGTCTTTCCGCCGCCGGAGGGCGCCGAGAGGATGACCGGGAACGGCTTCATTCCACGTTCTCCACCTGCTCCCGCATCCGCTCCAGCTCCTCCTTGATGAGCAGGACGTCCTGCACCATCGCGGCGTCGTTGGCCTTGCTGCCGGTGGTGTTGGCCTCGCGGAGCATCTCCTGGAGCAGGAAGCCGAGCCGCTTGCCCACCGCCTCGCCGGCCGGCGCCGCGAGGGCGGCGCGGAAGGCGGCCACGTGGGCGGCGAAGCGGGCGATCTCCTCCTGCACGTCCAGCCGGTCGGCCAGGATGGCGATCTCCTGCGCCAGCCGCTGCTCGTCCACGGCGACACCCGCCGCCAGCTCGCGCACGGACTCGCGCAGCCGATCCCGCTGCTCCACCAGGCGCTGCGGCGCGCGCTCGGCGATCCGCGCCATGGCGGCTTCGGCCGCCGCCAGCCGCTCGCGCAGCTCGGCCGCCAGCCGCTCCCCTTCGGCCAGGCGCATGGCCTCCAGCGCGTCCACCGCACGCTGCGCGACGGCGACCAGCTCCTCGGCGCTCCCGCCGTCCTCGCCCTCGTCGTCGCCCGCCGTGCGGATCACGTCCGGGAGGCGGAGCACGGTCGCCAGGTCCACCTCGCCGGCCAGGCCGACCCGCTCGCGCACGCCGCGAAGCTGCTCGACGTACGCGCGGACGCGCGCCTCGTCCACCACGCAGCCGGCCGCCGCCGCGCTCTCGAGGCGCGCGAACAGCGTGACGTGGCCGCGCGTGATGCGCTGCCGCAGCGCCTCGCGCAGCTCCGGCTCCCAGCGCTGCAGACGCGCCGGCAGCTTGAGGCTCGGATTGAAGAAGCGGTGGTTCACCGTGCGCAGCTCGACCGCCACCCGGCCCGCGCCGAGCGGCCCTTCGGCCGCACCGAATCCCGTCATGCTGCGTATCATGGTGAGCCAGCTAAGTTACGGCACCGCAAGGCCATTGTCAAACGCCGAGGCCGCTCAGTTCCAGAACTGCCAGCGCACCCCGTAGACGAGCAGGTTGCGCGGCATGAGGAAGCCCGGCACCTGCTCGTACTGCAGGGCGAGGAAGTTCCGCGCCTGCAGGTAGGCGACGGCGTCCTGGATGCGCACCTCGATGAGCCCGGACAGGATGGTGCTGGAGAGCGTCGCGATCGTCTCGCTCCCACCGACCGGGAAGGTGGTCGCGGATCGGTAGTCCATGACGACGGACGCCTTGAAGCCGAACTCGCCACTCGGGAAGCGCCCGAGCCAGCGGGTATCCAGGGTGAGCTGTCCGTGCAGCTGCTGGTGCGGCCGGTAGAGCGACGACGCCCCGCCGTCCGTCCACTGCGTGGCCACGAGGTCCACGCTGACGTCCCGGTAGACCGGACCGCGCACCGCGCCGTAGACCGCCTGCTGCGACTCCACGGCCGCGGGCAGGAAGCTCGGGTCGAAGACGATCGGCGCGCCCGTGGCGCCGCCGTCGCGGGCGAGGAGCCCGCCCACCAGCCAGGTGCGTCCCACGCGCACGCCGACCTCGCCGCGCAACGCCTGCTCGGTCTCGCGCCCCGTGCGCCCGTCCGGCATCCGGCGCGACGCCGCGACCGACGCGGCGACCCGCTCCAGGGGCGTGAAGCGCAGCTCCCCGTCCAGCAGCGTCGACGAGTCCTCGGCGGCGCGCTCGGCGTGGAGCTGCGCCTGGACCCGATCGGTGAAGAAGGCGGCGCGCGCTGCGGGCGAGAGGAAGGTCTCGCCCTCGAACGCTCGCAGGCGCGTCGAGGCCGCGACGCGGAGCGCGCCCCGCGTCCATCCGGCATGCGCGACGTACTGCGGTCGGGCGCGGGTCGTGTCCGCCGAGTCGGCCGGGATGCCGAAGTCGCGCGCCGGCTCCGCCTCCGTCGTCTCGTCGAACGACTGGGTCGACGCGATGAGCTGGGCCCACAGCCCCTCGGCGTCCGGGTCCCGGTAGCCGACGCGCAGGTAGGCGAGCTGCGCGGCGCCCTCCAGGCGCGGCAGGTCGGCGCGCTCGAAGCGGCGGCTCTGCGACTCCTGCAGGCGCCGCGTGCGCTGGACGAACGCGTCCACGCTCCACACCCGGCCGGCCCAGCCGCCGCGCGCGAAGAGGGCGAGCTGGTCGCCGTCGCCGCCGAAGGGGCCGGTGGTCGAGAACTGCTGGAATCCCGCCTGCAACGCCTGCCCGCCGCGGAAGCGGCGCCCGTAGAAGCCGCGGAAGAGGTTCGTGTTGAACTCGCCGGTCGCCACGTCGAAGCGAGTCGCCGGCGTGGTGTGCGTCACGCGCCAGCTTCGCAGGTGCACGCGCAGCTCGCCGGCCGCCCGCTCCACCGCCACCTCCTCCAGCGTCCAGAGCGGGATCTTCGACAGCTCCTGCAGCCCAGCGGTGCGGGGATCGAGCGGATCCAGCTCCACACCGTCGTAGAAGAGCCGCACCCGCTGGAAGCTGCCGGCATACGTGATCAGCTCCGGCGTCACCAGCCAGCTCGTGCGGAACCCCGTCACGCCCGGCACGCGCTCGAGCAGGTCGGTGAGCGTCATCGCCCCGCTGGCGAAGATCGCGGCGCGATCCCAGACGTAGTCGCCGCCCAGGCCGAGTGCGGCGGGGCGCGGCGCGCGCGCGATGGGCGGGAGCACGGTGTCCCGCGCCGCCGTCGTGTCGCGGCGCGCCGTCGTGTCGGCCGTGGCGCTGTCGGGGCGGGCCGGGATCGGGACCGCAGTCGTGTCGCGACCCCTGCGCACGGTGTCGCGCGGTGTCACCTGGGCCCATACGGGCGCGCAGAAAAGGGCCCCGGCGGCGACGCCGAGGCCCACCCGCCAGAGCAGCCGGGCGACGCCGGAGGTCACCCCGCCCGTCCGCGGACGAACTCGACGAAGGTTCCGACCGGCACCCCCGTCGGTCCCTTCGGCAGCGCCACGAGGTCGCTCTCGGAATAGGCGGTGCCGGCGATGTCCAGGTGCACCCATGGGTAGGCGCCGGCGAACTCCTTGAGGAAGAGCGCGGCCGTGATCGACCCGGCGGCGCGCCCGCCCGTGTTCTTCACGTCGGCCACGTCGGAGCGGATCAGCTCCTTGTAGTCGTCCCAGACGGGGAGCTGCCAGCCCGCCTCGCCGGCGCGGCGGCCGGCGGCGAGCACCTCGTCCACCAGCCCCTGGTCGCCGCCGAACACGCCGGTGGCGGTGTGCCCCAGCGCGATGACGCAGGCGCCGGTGAGCGTCGCCGCGTCCACCACCGCGGCCGGCTCGTAGCGCGCGGCGTAGTCCAGCAGGTCGGCGAGGACGAGGCGCCCCTCCGCGTCGGTGTTGATGATCTCGATCGTCTTGCCCGAGCGACTGCGCACGACGTCGCCCGGCTTCACCGCCGTGCCGGACGGCATGTTGGTGGTGGCGCCGATGATGCCGACGACGTCGATCTTCAGGTCCAGCCGCGCGATGGCTTCGATGGCCCCGAGCACGCCGGCCGCGCCGCACATGTCGAACTTCATCAGCTCCATGCTCTGCGCCGGCTTGATGGAGATGCCGCCGGTGTCGAAGCAGAGCCCCTTCCCGACCAGCACGATCGGCCTGCCCTGGCCGCGGCGGTACTCGAGCGCGACGAGCTGCGGCTCCTGCGGCGTGCCCTGGGCGACGCTCAGGAAGGAGCCCATCCGCTCGGCCTCCAGGTCGTCGCGGCCGAGCACGTTCACTGCCAGCCCATGCCGCTGGGCGATGTCGCGCGCCGTCTCGGCCAGGAACTGCGGCGTGCAGAGATTGCCCGGCATCATCGCCAGCCGCCTCGCCAGCGCCTGCCCCTCGCCGATCGCGGTGCCGCGCTCCACGGCAGCGGCGGCCCCCGGATCCGCGCTCAGCACGACCGCGCTCTCCACCGGGGCGCGGCGCTCGTCGGCCGGCGGCGGGGTCTTCAGGTCGTCGTAGCGCCACGCGCCCGCGTGCAGGCCGAGGGCGACCTGCTCCAGCTCGTCGCCGCTGGCGTCGGGCGCCAGCACCGCCAGCGTTCCGGTGCCGAGCTTGGCCGCCTGCCGCGCCGCGACGGCCGCGGCGCGCTTCAGCGCCGGCCCACGCTCGGTCGCCTCCCCCATGCCGACGAGCACGATGCGCCGCGGACCCCGCGCCCCGCCGCTCAGCGCCAGCGTCTCGTCGCGCCCGCCGCGGAAGTCGCCACTGGCGAACGCGCGCTCGATCGCACCGCCGACGGCCGCGTCGGCCGCGCGCAGCGCCTCGGGCATGGTGCGCCCCCGTCCGGTGAGGATGGCGAGCAGCGGGGCGTCCGACGCGGCGACGTCGGGCTGGCGAACCGAGGCGGAAAAGGGCATGGGAGCGTACGGGTGTGCGGTGAGCGCGCGCCGCGGACGGACGCGGCGCCGGGGGCGCCGGTGGAAGGATGCGGAAGCTACGCAGCGCCGGACGGCAGGGGCAAGCGCGACTCAGGCCACGCGGTCGGGAGGCTCACCATCGCCGAAGAAGGCATCCAGGTTGGCGAGGGCGCGCAGTCCCATCGCCTCGCGCGTCTCCGCGGTGGCGCTGCCCAGGTGGGGCAGCAGCACGACGTTGGGCGCATTGAGCAGCGCCGGCCAGACGGCCGGCTCGCGTTCGTAGACGTCGAGCCCGGCCCCGGCGATCGTGCCGGCGTGCAGCGCATCGGCGAGCGCCCGCTCGTCCACCACGTCGCCGCGCGCGGTGTTCACCAGGTACGCCGTGCGCTGCATGCGACGCAGTCGGCCGCCGTCGATGAGGTGGCGGGTGTCGGGAGTCGCCGGGCAGTGGAGCGAGACGAAGTCGCTCTCCACGAGCAGGTCGTCGAGCTCCGCCCGCCACTCGATCTCGGCCGTGGTGCCCTCGCCCGCCGCCGGCCGGCGGGAGTGCACGAGCACGCGCATGCCGAAGCCGTGGCGGGCCCGCTGCGCCACCGCGCGCCCGATCCGCCCGTAGCCGACGATGCCGAGCGTCTTCCCGCTGACCCGCGTGCCGAGCAGCTGCGTGGGCGCCCAGCCGGGCCAGGCGCCGGCGCGAACGAGCCGCTCCCCCTCCCCGGTGCGGCGCGCGACGGCCAGCAGGAGCGCGATCGCCAGGTCGGCCGTGTCGTCGGTGAGCACGCCGGGGGTGTTGGTCACGACGATCCCGGCCTCGCGCGCCGCCGCGAGGTCGATGTGGTTCACGCCGACGCCGAAGTTGACGACCAGCCGCGAGCGCCGTGGCGCGGCCGTGAGGACCTCGCGCGTGACGCGGTCCGTGACCGTGCAGAGGAGCGCATCCGCCTGGCGGACGGCGTCGCGCAGCTCGGCCTCGCCGAGGGGCTGGTCGAGCGTGTTGAGGCGCGCGTCGTAGCGCTCCAGGAGCGCGTCCTCCACCCGCTGCGGCAGTCGCCGCGTGACGACGACCACCGGTCGGCCGTCGCGCGCGCCCGTCTGCCGTGCGCTCAAGACGCGCCCGCGGTGATCGCGGCGCTCTCGATCGCGCCGTCGGTCGCGCCGTACGACCGGCGCCAGAGGCGCTGCGCGGCCGCGACGCCGCTGCCGAGGGTGACGTCGATGCCCGCGTCGGCGAGGCTCATCTCCACGCCGGCGAGCGCCCCGAGGAGCATCAGCTCGTTGACGTCGCCGAGGTGGCCGATGCGGAAGACACGCCCGGCCAGCCGGCCCAGGCCGCCGCCGAGCGAGAGATCGTAGCGCCGGAAGGCGAGATCGATGACGCGCCGCGCGTCCGCGCCGTCGGGCACCACGACCGCGCTCACCGTGTTCGACTCGAGCTCCGGACGGGCGGCGCAGAGCGCCAGCCCCCACTCGGCCACCGCCGCGCGCACGCCGGACGCCAGCCGGGCGTGGCGCGCGAAGACGTTGGGCAGCCCTTCCTCCGCAAACATGTCGAGCGCCTCGCGCAGGCCGAAGAGGAGCGACAGCGCGGGAGTGTAGGGGAAGTAGCCATCGGCATTGGCCTGGAGCATGGGGCGCAGATCGAAGAAGCCGCGCGCGCCACCCGGCTCGAGCGCCGCGCCCAGCGCCCGCTCGCTCAGGCAGACGATGCCCAGCCCGGGCGGGAGCATGAGGCCCTTCTGCGAGCCCGCGATCGCCGCGTCCACCCGCCAGTCGTCGAAGCGGAAGGGGATGCTGCCCACCGAGCTGACGCCGTCGACGAAGAGGAGCGCCGGGTGCCCGGCCGCGTCGATCGCGGCGCGGACCGCGCCGATGTCGCTCGTGACGCCGGTGGCCGTCTCGTTGTGGACCACCAGCACGGCGCGGATGGCAGCCCCACCGTCGGCGCGCAGCCGCTGCTCGATGGCGTCGGCGGGCACGCCCTCGCCCCACGGCACGTCGATCGTCTCGACGTCGAAGCCGAGGCGCTGGGCCGCGTCCACGAACAGGTGACTGAACTGGCCGTTGCGCACGGCGAGCAGCCGGTCGCCGGGCCGGCAGGCGTTCACCAGGGCCACCTCCCAGCCGCCGGTGCCCGTGGCCGCGAAGATCACCGGCTGGCCGGCCGTGGTGCCGAAGACGGGACGCAGATCGCGCAGCAACCCGGTGGTCAGTGCCGGAAAGGCGCTGGAGCGGTGGTCCACCATCGGCCGGGCCATCGCGCGGAGCACGCGGTCCGGCACGTTCGTCGGTCCGGGAACGAAGAGAAAGTGGCGACCGGCCAACCGGCACCTCCGGGTGTGCGAGACGGGATGGGAGCAAGCCCTGGCGGCCGCGGGCCGTGGCACCGCGGCCGCCAGGCGCGACCGCCGGAAGTCTGTGCAGGCTGCCCGCCCGCCGCAATCGCGCCGCGACGCGATCCCGACGCGGCGTCAGAGCGCGTCGTCGGAGCGGCGACGCACCTCGGCGCGCGCCGCGATGCCCGGCGCGAGGCGATCGGCTGCCGCGAGCACGCGGCGGACGTAGGCGGGCACCATCTCGTCGTCCCCGCGCGCGGGGACGACGAACTCGTCGCGGTCCGGATCGGAGGAGCGCGGCGTGTTGGTGTAGCTGTCGCCGCCTCGCTCGCGGACGGCGGCTTCGAAGGTCTCCACCGCCGACAGCAGATCGGCCAGCTCCTCGGGCGTATCACCGTCCTGCAGGCGCACGTCGCGCTCCTCGAGCTGGCCGCGCACCGTCTCCGCGGCGCGCGCGACATCGGCCTCGGAGGCCTCGTCGTTCCACGTGCTGTTCGCTCTCTCGTCGGCCATCGTCGCTCCGTGAGTGGGAAGGATGGAACGCGCTCCGCTCCTTCAAGATGGATACCGGCGTCGGCGCCCGTGCATGGCCCCTGGCGGGGCTCGACGTCAGAGCTCAAGCGAGAGCTGCCGCCGGTCGTCGTCGCCGTCGGTTCCCCGGTCGGTGGGCGGATGCACGGTCGGCGGCTCGGCCGGCGGCCCGGCAGCCCGCGGCGCCTCGCCCGGGCGTGGCGGCGGGGCGTCGGCGAGGGGGATCGGCCGCGGCACCGCCGGGTCGCGGCGGACGCCATCCACCACGCGGTCGAGCGCGTGGCGCGGGACGTCCAGGCGACGGGCCAGCGCCTCGCGCAGCCCCGGATGCGGCTGCGTGCCGGCGAGCATGCCATAGACCATCGACGGTGGCACCCCGGCCCGTCGTGCCCAGTCGGCGAGCGTCTCGGGAAAGAGCGCGATCTGCACGAGCAGCGACGCCGGCACCGCCGCCAGCTCCCGCCAGACGTGCCAGACGGCGCGCTGCTCGATGGGATTCGAGCCGTCGCGTACGGCCGGCAGGTGCAGCGAGGGCGGAACGGGGTGACGCGGTGTCGGCGGCGCGGGGACCGGCGTGTCGTCCTCGGCACGGGGAAGTGCCAGGGCGCGCGGGAGGGGGCGCGGCGCGTCGACCAGGTGGTCCACGACGAAGGCTGGGACCTCCAGACGGTGGGCAAGGAGCTCGCGCACCCGGCGATAGGGCTTGAAGCGGCTCAGCATGTTGTACGCGACGGCGGTCGCGACGTGGCTCTCCCGGGCCCAGTCGGCCACCGTCTGTGGCCAGAGGACGAGCTGGACGACCTCGGATGCGGGCATGGCGGCGACATCGGCGCGCAGGCGGGCGACCGCGTGGCGCTCGAGGAGCGAGCGGCCGTCGCGCTCGTGAGGCCGGGGGGTGGCGCCGGGCCCGAGGGCGGGCTGGGGCGAGTCGTCCATGGCACCTTCGACAGCGTGAGCATTGGCTGCCGACCGGCGGGGGGCGCCGGTGACAGACGGGGCGCGTGCGGGTCTGGCTGAACGGTTCGGGAATGTTTCCTGTTGCAGGAAACATTCCCTTGTCGATTCCCACAGGCCCACCCGCCAGCCCAGCAGGGCACCCACGCCAAAGGGCCAACGACGGCGCCCCATCCGCCAGCACGGCGGATGGGGCGCGAGCGACCGGGACGGCCGGTCAGTGGATCTCGAGTGAATACCCGGGACGAGACTCGAACTCGTATACGCCGAAGCGTGGGGGATTTTGAGTCCCCTGCGTCTACCGATTCCGCCACCCGGGCCGGGGGTGCGCGCCGGTCTCGCTGCCGTGGCAGGGCCGATCGGCGCGCCTCGGCAGTCTAACGCCACGCGCCGTCGCGCGGCCAGCCCCGCGTACCCACGAGTGGCGACCCGACCTCAATGTGGTCGGCCGCCCCCGCCCGCCGGCGGCCGGCGGGCTCCCCCGCCCTGCCGTGAGCCCCGCGCCGCCTGCTCCAGCCGGTTGCGGAGATTCTCCTGCAGCGCCAGGTACCGTGCGCGCTGCACTGGCGTGAGGAACTCGGACAAGGCCCGCTGCTCCTCCTCCAGGATGTCCAGCCGCTGGCGCTGCAACTGCAGGAGCTCGGTGAGGTAGCCGTCCACCCGCTGGCCGTTGGCTCCCTCACCGGCGGCCAGCTCGGCCCGGAGTGCGCGCCGCAGCTGCCGCTCCCGCTGCAGGACCGTCAGGCGGTTCGCCTCGAAGCGTCGCTTCGTCGCCCGCAGCCGCTGCGCCTGCTCCGGGGTCAGCCGCAGCTCGCGCCGCTCGATCTCCTCCACGCGCTGTTGGAGCCGCCGTTCCAGCAGCGCCCGCTGCCCGGGCGCCTGCCGCCCGACCGGCCGCTGCTGTCCCAGGAGCGGCTGCGCCCCGCCCGCCGCGAGCACCGCGGCCATCAGGAACGCCAGGAATTTCCCCCACATCGGTCTCCGTCGCATCCGTTCTCCCCCTCGTGCCGCGTCCGGTCGCGCCATCGGCTTCTCGCCCGCGGTCATCGCTCGCCACCACCGTCGGGCGACGGCACCGGCAGCAACGACCGCGGCTCTTCGGACAGCGAGGCGTCCAGCTCGTCGAGCTCGGCCAGGAGCTGCTCCACCTGCGCGTCGCTCATCGACGCCACGCTCGTCGCCAGCAGCGCGCTCGTCGCGACGCCGTCCATGTCGGGCAGCGCCGCCGCGACCGGGGTCGGCTCGCCCGCTCCGGACGGAGCCGCCGGGGCCGGCGGCACCTCGCCAACGGTCGTGGGGACCGGCGTCGCGTCCGGCGTGCCCTGCGTGCTGCCGGCCGCCGCCGCCGCGCGGGCGACCTCGCTGGCCAGCTCGGACCGTCGGTCGATCACGTGTCGCACACCGACCGCCGTCGCACCGGCCACGAGGAGCAGCGACGCCGCGGCGGCCATCGGGCGCCACGTGCCCGCACGCCGCACGCGCGCCGGCGGGGGCGCGCCACCGACCAGCCGCAGCTCGGGCCGAACGCCGGTGGGTCGCGGCAGCGCTGCGGTGATGCGGGCGACGTCCACCGCCGGTGCGTGTCGCATCGCCGCCCCGGCCCGCCGGAGGAGCGCGAGCTCGTCGGCGCACACCGGACAGTGCTCCACGTGCGCCTCCACGCTCGCGCGCTGGCCCACGGCCAGCCCGTCGTGGAGGAGCTCCGGCAGCAGGTCGCGCATCTCGCCGTTCGTGCAGTCAGTCATCGAGCGCCTCCTTCACGGCCCGCACCGCGTTGTGGTAGTGCACGCGGGCGGCTCCTTCGGTCGTCCCCAGCACCTCGGCGATCTCACGATACGACGCTCCCTCGGACACGCGAAGCGTGAATACCTCCCGTTGCAGCCGGGTCAGCCCCTGCACCGCTCGCCGCACCCGCGCCTCCGCCTCGCCCGCCAGCAGCGCGTCGAGCGCGCCGTGTTCGGTCGCCAGCGCCGCGGCCTCGAGTGGCACCGCGCCGCGATCGCGCCGCGCGGCGCGCCGACGGTCGAGCAGCAGCCGGCGCAGGATGGTGAACAGCCAGGTCCGCAGCGACGCGTCGTGCCGGAAGCTGTCCAGCGAACCGAACGCGCGGACGAATGTGTCCTGCACCAGCTCGTCCACCTCGTTCCACGCTCCGAGGCTCGCCGCGAAGCGCGCCAGTGCGGCGGCATGTCGCTCGACGAGCGCCGTCGCCGCGCGCTCGTCGCCCGCTCGCCACCGCTCGATGAGCGCCTGGTCGCTCGCATCCTCGCCTGCTCGGGCCACGTCGATCATCGCAGTCGTGACGGTGGACGCCGGAACGTGCCGATCGTTAAGGGCGCCCAGCTCCGGCGCCTGGCCCACCGTCCGCCGCCTGCCTAGGTTGCGGGATATCGTGGCGGACCCTGGGTTCGCCGCAAGTGTTTCCCTTGCCGGAGGTTATCTGCACGATGCGCGCACTCGCGCTACTCCTGCTGGCGGCCGCCTGCACGTCCGCCACGAGCACGCCATCCACGACGCCGGCGCCGGCCGCGGCGTCACAGGCCGGCGACAGCGGGCGCAGCCCGAGCGCTGCCGGACCGGGCGCCCTCAGCACCCCGCTCGCCGATCCCTTTCCGAGCACCTACCAGCGCTTCCCGTCGCGGCCGACGGTCATCCGCAACGTCAACATCCTCACCGCCGCCGGCCCCCTCATCCGCAACGGCGCGCTCTACATGCGCGACGGGAAGATCGTCGCCGTCGGCGCCACGGTCGACGCGCCCGCCGACGCGGTGGTGATCGATGGCCAGGGGAAGTATCTGACGCCCGGCATCGTCGACGTGCATTCGCACCTGGGCGTCTACGCCGCCCCCGGCGTCGAGGCGAACAGCGACGGCAACGAGGCCACCAACCCGGTGACGGCGAACGTCTGGGCCGAGCACTCGGTGTGGCCGCAGGATCCCCAGTTCCCGCGCAACCTGGCCGGCGGCGTCACCACGCTGCAGGTGCTGCCGGGGTCCGCGAACCTCATCGGCGGCCGCAGCGTGGTGCTCAAGGTGGTGCCCTCCCGCACCGTGCAGGGGATGAAGTTCCCCGACGCCAAGTACGGGCTCAAGATGGCCTGCGGCGAGAACCCGAAGCGGGTCTACGCCAACCGCGGCCCGTCCACCCGCATGGGGAACGTGGCCGGCTACCGCGCGGCCTGGATCAACGCCGAGCAGTACCGCCGCCGGTGGGACAAGTGGCTGGCCGACAGCACCGGTGACCCGCCGGCGCGCGACCTGGGGCTGGAGACGCTGGCCGAGGTGCTGCGCGGCAACATCCTCGTGCACAACCACTGCTACCGGGCCGACGAGATGGCGCAGATGATCGACATCGCGCAGGAGTTCGGCTACGAGATCCGCAGCTTCCATCATGCGGTGGAGGCGTACAAGATCGCCGACCTCCTGGCGCGCGACTCGATCGCCGCGTCGGTCTGGGCCGACTGGGGCGCCTTCAAGATGGAGGCGCTGGACGCCGTCACCGGCAACCTGCCGCTGCTCTACAAGGCCGGCGCCATCACCATCGTGCATTCCGATGACCCGTCTGGCTCGCAGCGGCTCAATCAGGAGGCCGCCAAGGGGATCGCCGCCGGGCACCGCCTCGGCATCGACATTCCGGAGGAGGAAGCCATCAAGTGGCTGACCATCAACCCCGCCTGGGCGCTCGACCTGGACGACCGGATCGGCTCGCTGGAGCCCGGGAAGAACGCGGACGTCGTCCTCTGGTCGGGCGATCTGTTCAGCGTCTACACGAGGGCCGAGAAGGTCTGGGTCGACGGTGCCCTGCTCTTCGACCGGCTCGACCCGACGCACAAATGGCGCACCGACTTCGAGCTCGGCTTCGTCCGCACGGTGGCCGACGGGGGGGACCGCTGATGCGCACCCTGGCTTTCGCCCTCGCCGCGCTCGGCTGCGCATCCGTGGTCGAGGCGCAGACGGTCGCCATCACCGGCGGCACGGTCTATCCCGTGAGCGGCCCGAAGATCGAGAACGGCACGGTGCTCATCCGCGACGGCAAGATCGCCGCGGTGGGCCAGAACGTCACGATCCCGGCCGACGCCGAGCGGATCGACGCCACCGGCAAGTGGGTCACGCCGGGCTTCATCGACGCCGTCACCCAGCTGGGCGTGGTGGAGGTGGGCGCGGTCAGCCAGACCCGTGACGTGTCCTCCACCGGCGGCGAGGACGGCATCGCCGCCGCGTTCACCGTCTGGACGGGGCTCAATCCGGCCAGCGTGCTGCTCGCGCCGGCACGCAACGAGGGGATCACGTCGGTCGGCGTCATCCCGGGTGGCGGTCTGGTGGCCGGGCAGGCGGCGATCGTGGACCTGGTGCCGGGGACGGCCACCGACATGGTGCGTCGCGCGCCGGTGGCGATGGTGGCCACGATGACGCCTCCGGGCAACGAGATCGCCTCGCGCGGCGAGCTGCTGGTGCGGCTGCGCGAGCTGCTCACCGACACCCGCGCCTACGCCGCCAACAAGGCCGCGTACGAGCGGAACGCGTCGCGCGAGTACGCCGCCAGCCGCGCGGACCTCGAGGCCATGATCCCGGTGCTCCAGGGCCGCGTCCCGCTGCTCGTCCAGGCCGACCGGGCGAGCGACATCGACGCCGCGCTCCGGCTGGCGGACGACTTCGACCTCGAGCTGATGGTCATGGGCGGCGCCGAGGCGTGGATGGTGGCCGATCGACTGGCGGCCGCCAACGTGCCGGTCATCACCGGGGCGATGAACAACATCCCCTACAGCTTCGCGATGCTCGGCGCGCGGCAGGACAACGTGGCGCTGCTGCGGCGGGCCGGGGTGCGGGTGGCGCTCATGGGGAACGCCGGCGGCGGTGACGAAGAGACGTTCAACGTCCGCAACATCCGCTACGAGGCAGGGAACGCCGTGGCCTACGGGGCCAGCTGGGACGACGCGTTGCGCGCCGTCACCCTCACGCCGGCCGAGCTGTATGGCGTGGCCGACCGGGTGGGCTCCCTGGCCACCGGGCGCGATGCGAACGTGGTCGTGTGGAGCGGCGATCCCTTCGAGTTCTCGACGACCGCCGACGTGGTGCTGATCGGCGGCGAGCGCGTGAAGGCGCCGTCGCGGCAGGACCTGCTGATGGAGCGCTACAAGACGCTCCCGCCCAACTACTTCCTGCCGCCGCCGCCACGCTGAGGGCGGCGCGCGCGGCGCTGGTCGCGCGAGACGTGGCGACGGGGCGCTCCGGCGATGGCCGGAGCGCCCCGTCGGCGCAAGGAGGCGGGCGGACGGCGGGGAGTGCCCGCCCCGGGTCAGATCCCGGGCGTGCCGCCGCCCTGGTAGGGGTTGGCGGTCGCCCCGCCGCTGTCGCCCATCGCCGGGTCCACCGGGCGGGCCGTCTCGGCCCCGCTCGCGGTGTCCGGGCCCGTGCCGGTGGAGCCGCCGGTCGTGCCCGCCCCCCCGGCCGAGGTCGTCGTGCCGCTGGTGCCGGTCTGCCCCGCGCGGGCCGCGTCGAGCTGGCCCTCCAGCCGCTGCGCCTCGGCTTCGTGGGCGGCCAGCGTGCTGCTCAGCCGCGCGTACGTCTCGGCGTCGAGCTCACCACCGGCTTTGCGGGCGTTGTACACGGCGTAGCCGAGCGCCTGCGCGGCCTTGTCGGCCAGCTGGCGCACGCGCAGGATCTCGAGGCGCGCCTTGCCCTCGTCGAACGCGCTCTGCGCGGCGCGTCCCGCGCGGTCGAGCTCCGTCTTCAGCTTGTCCCAGATCGCCATGGCTTTGTCGCCTCGCAAGTTAGGTCCGAGTGCCCGTACGATGCGTGCGGAAGGGGGTTTCCGCAACGAGGGGACCAGCCAGCGGCCAGTGCATGCTCGGCGCGCCGCGTGCCGGAACGACGAACGCCCCCGCGCAAGCGGGGGCGTTCGGGTCGACCCAGCGGGCCGGATGCCTCAGGCGGCGGTGGTGCCCGTCGTCTCGTCCGCGGGCGCGGCCACGGGGTAGACGCTGACCTTCACGCGCTTCTTGTCCTTCGGCTCGTAGGTGACGACGCCGTCGATGAGCGCGTAGATCGTGTAGTCGCGGCCCAGGCCGACGTTACGGCCGGGGTGCCACTTGGTGCCGCACTGGCGGACGATGATGTTGCCGGCGACGACGCTCTCACCGCCGAACTTCTTGATGCCGCGGTACTGCGGATTGCTGTCCCGCCCGTTGCGGGACGAGCCGACGCCCTTCTTGTGTGCCATCTGCGCCCCCGCCTCAGCCGAGGTTGATGTCGCGGATCTTCACTTCCGTGAAGCCCTGCCGGTGCCCCTGCTTGCGGGCGTAGTTCTTCCGGCGCTTGAACTTGAAGACGACGATCTTCTCGCCCAGCCCATGGCGGACGATCTCGCCGGTGACCGAGGCGCCGTCGAGCGACGGGACGCCGGTGCGGACGCCGTTGCCGTCGGAGCCGAGCAGCACGTCGTTGAAGGTGACCTGCGTCCCGGCCTCGCCGAGCAGCGACGGCACGCGGAGCGTCTGACCCGGCTCGACGCGGAACTGCTTGCCGCCGGTGCGGATGATAGCGTAAGTCATTGGGAGAAACCGAAGAGCAAGGTTGGACGTGAAGCCTATAAACTTACGAGAGCGCGAGTTAGGTGTCAACGGTCGAGGGACCAGGGACAAGGAACCAGGCACCGGGGGCCCCGCCTCGGGACGCGACGCCGCCTGGTAGCCGGCGCTGGTCCCTCCCTGGTTCCCGGTTCCCGGTGCCTGGTCCCTCCGCCGTTCACGCCACCGCGTACTGCTGCGTCACGTCTCGGCCGGCCCCCTTCACCACCAGGCGGAACTCGTCCGGGTTGAGGAGCGGGTCGTCGCGCAGCTCCAGGCCGAAGGGGACCGACTTCTCGAGCTTTCGGATGAAGTCGGGCTCCTGCTCCAGCACGTGAAGCGCGACGTCCGGGTGGAGCCGGACGACGAGCGCCTCCTTGCGCCCCTCCACCGCGATGCGCCTGATGGAGCGCTCCACGCGCCGGACGATCGTTTCCGGCGTGAAGACCCGTCCCGTGCCGCGGCAGGTGGGGCACGGCCGCGTCATGTTCTGCAGGTGGCTCTGCCGGACGCGCTGGCGCGTCATCTCCACCAGTCCGAGGTCGCTCACGGCGAACGCCTTCGTGCGGGCGCGGTCGCGCGACAGGTGCTGGCGCAGCTCCTGGAGCACTCGATCGCGATTCGCCTTCGAGTCCATGTCGATGAAGTCGCAGACGATGATGCCGCCCACGTCGCGCAGCCGGAGCTGCCGCGCCACCTCGCGCGCCGCCTCGAGGTTCGTCTTGAGGACGGTCTTCTCGGGGTCCTTCTTCCCGGTGTAGCGCCCCGAGTTGACGTCGATCGACACGAGCGCCTCGGTGGGCTCGATGATCAGGTAGCCGCCCGACGGCAGGTCGCACCGCCGCTTGAAGAGGTCGCGGATCTCCGTCTCGATCTCGGCCTTGTCGAAGAGCGGCACCGGCTCCTCGTAGAGGTGCACGCGCTCCACCAGCTCCGGTGCGATCCCCTTCAGGTACTCCAGGATCTCGTTGTGGACGGCCTTGGAGTCCACCTGGAGGTTGTCCACCTTGCTCGAGAAGACGTCGCGGATGAGGCCGCGGGTGAGCGAGGTCTCGCGGTGCACGAGCGCCGGCGCGCGCATGAAGTGCGTCTTGCGCTTGATGCGGCGCCACAGGTTGCGCAGCGTCTGCAGCTCGCGGGCGAAGGTCTCGCGGCTCACGTCCTCGCCGACGGTCCGGACGATGACGCCCCCGTCGCCCCAGCCGTGCACCTCCTGCACCAGCTCGCGCAGGCGCTGGCGCTCGGCGCGGTCGCCGATCTTGCGGCTGACGCCGACGCGCGAGGCGAAGGGCATGAAGACGAGGAAGCGGCCGGCGAGCGAGATCTGCGCCGTCACCCGCGGCCCCTTGGTGGAGATGGGCTCCTTGGAGACCTGGACGAGCAGCTCCTGCCCGCGCTTGAGCAGCTCCTGGATCGGCGGTCCCTTGGCGCCGCGCCCGCGCGGCCGCGGCCCCTCGTCGCCCTCGGCGTCGTCGTCGCCCTCCCCCTCGTCGTCGCCGTCGTCGTCCTCGGGGAGCACGAGGTCGCTCGCGTGCAGGAAGGCGCTCTTGTCGGTGCCGATGTCGACGAACGCCGCCTGGATGCCCGGCAGCACCGCCTCGACCTTGCCGAGGTAGATGTCGCCCACCATCCGGCGCGCGTCCGGCCGGTCCACCAGCAGCTCGACGAGCTCGTCGTCCTCCAGGATCGCGACGCGAGTCTCGCGCTGCGTCGCGTTGATCAGGATCTCGCGTTTCATGGAACGCCGCCGCCGGGCGGCACGGTCAGAGCGGCAGGTGCGTGCGCAGCGCCAGCCACAGGATGACGAGGACGAACACGAGGCCGGCCTGCCATTCGCGGTGGCGCATGTACAGCGCGAAGCTGAACGGCTCGGCGTCACGTGCCGCCTCGCTCCGCCACGGCAGCGGCCGGGGGACGAAGGCGGGCACGTTGCGGGCATACTCGTCGTACGCCTCAGGGAAGCGGGAGCGCACGAAGTCGCGCTCCTTGCGGATGGTGGGCCCGTAGACCAGTGCGAAGAACACGATCACGAGCAGCAGCAGCGACCAGTGCGCGGCGACGGCGAAGCCGGCCGCGATGAGGAAGCTGCCGAAGTAGAGCGGATTGCGGGTATGTGCGTACGGGCCGGTGGTGGCCAGCCGATCGTTCTTCACGATGTGGCCGGCCGCCCACGCCCGGATCAGCAGGCCGACGAGCGCGATCGTGCCGCCGAGGAGCAGGCCGCCCGGGGTGGGCCGGGCGAAGACGAGATACAGTGCGCCGAACAGGAAGCCGAGCGGCAGCCGCAGGTGCCGGAGACGCTGCTCGACGCTCACTCGCCCAGCTCCCGGATCAGCTGGCGGGCGATGACGAGCCGCTGGATCTCCGACGTGCCCTCGCCGATCTCACAGATCTTGGAATCGCGCATCATGCGCTCGACGGGATAGTCCTTGGTGTAGCCGTAGCCACCGTGGATCTGGATGGCCTGGATGGTGGTGCGCATGGCCAGCTCGGAGCAGTAGAGCTTGGCCATGGCCGCCTCGCGTGAGTAGGGGCGTCCGTGTTGAGCGAGCCAGGCCGCATGGTACATCAGGTGCCGGCCGGCCTCGATCTCGGTCGCCATGTCGGCGAGCGGGAACTGCACGCCCTGGAACTCGATGATGGGCTGCCCGAACTGCCGCCGCACGCCCGCGTACTGCAGCGACGCCTCGAACGCCCCTTCGGCCAGGCCGAGCGAGAGCGCGGCGATGCCGATGCGCCCGGCGTCGAGCGTCCGCATGAAGTTGACGAAACCCATCCCTTCCTCGCCGAGCAGGTTCTCGGCGGGGACCTCGACGTTGTCGAAGAGGAGCTCGCGCGTGTCGGAGGCGCGCCAGCCGAGCTTGTCCTCCTTCTTTCCTGCACGGAAGCCCTGGAGGACGGGAAGCGAGGCATCGTGTCCGATGCCGACGCGCGCCGCGGCCTCGAGGTCGGTGGTCTCCTTGGTCAGGATGAAGGAGCTGATCCCCTTCGTCCCCTTCGCCGGATCCGTCACCGCCGTCGCGACGAAGACCTCGCCCACTCCGGCGTGCGTGATGAAGATCTTGGAGCCGTTGAGCACGTAGTGGCCGTTCTTCCGCACGGCCGTCGTGCGCGTGCCCCCGGCGTCGCTGCCGGCGCCGGGCTCGGTGAGCCCGAAGCCGCCGAGCACCCGGCCGGTGGCGAGCAGCGGCACGTAGCGCCGCTTCTGCTCGTCGGTGCCGAAGTTGACGATGGGCGAGGTGCCGAGGGTGGTGTGGGCGGAGATGGTGATGGCGTGCGACGCGTCCACCTTGGCCATCTCGTGGATGGCGATGAGGTAGCTCAGCAGGTCGAGCCCCGCCCCGCCCAGCTCCTCCGGCCACGGGATGCCGAGCAGCCCCAGCTCCGCCATGCGGGCGACGTTCTCCCAGGGAAAGGTCGCCGTCTCGTCGTGGTGGCGGGCGACCGGCGCCACCTCCTCGCGGGCGAAGGCGCGCACCATCTCGCGGACGGCGAGGTGCTGCTCGGAGAAGTAGAGGGCGTCGTCCATGGCTGGAGTGAGGTGGGCGGCGTTCAGGCCGCCTCGGAGTCGGAGGCGTCGCGGATGGCGTCGAGGAAGCGCTCGCCGTACTTCTCGAGCTTGGTCGGCCCCACGCCACGGATGTCGCCGAGGCCCTGCAGCGTGCGCGGTCGGCGCACCGCCATCTCGGCCAGCGTACGATCCGGAAAGACGACGTAGGCCGGCACCTGCTCCGACCGCGCCAGCTCGGACCGCAGCGTGCGGAGGGCCGAGAAGAGCGCGGCGTCGGCCGGCCCGATGACCGGCTCCGCCGGCTCGGCGGTCCCCGCTGCACTGCGTGTCCGCCCGCGTCCCGCCGCGCCGGCGGCATCGTCGCCGCGGCGCCGCCGCTCGGCGCGCGGCCGCGTGACGGGTGGGTCGCGCTCCACGCCCTTGTGCAGCCCGAGGCAGTTGTCGCAGCCGCTGCACGCTGCCCGGGCGTCGGGATCGCCAAAATATCGGAGCACGAAGGCGCGCCGGCAACCGGTGGTGT
>DASTRO010000346.1:0-24892 GCA_035761165.1 Gemmatimonadaceae bacterium
CTCGGCGGCGTGCACGGTGTTCCGCATCAGCATGGCGATCGTCATCGGGCCCACACCGCCCGGCACCGGCGTGATGCGCGACGCCACCTCGCGCGCCGACGGGAAGTGCACGTCGCCGGCGAGGCGGTAGCCACGCGGCGAGGAGGGGTCGTCCACCCGGTTCATGCCGACGTCGATGACCACCGCCCCCGGCTTCAGCTGATCGCCGGTGATCATCTCCGCGCGGCCGACCGCGGCGATGAGGATGTCGGCGCGGCGCACGTGCGCCGGCAGGTCGCGCGAGCGGCTGTGGCAGACGGTGACCGTGGCGTCCACGCCCGGCTGCATCATCAGCGCCGCCATCGGCTTGCCGACGATGTTGCTGCGCCCCACGATGACGCAGTCGGCGCCGCGCGTCTCCACGCCGCTGCGGCGGATGAGCTCGAGCACGCCGGCCGGCGTGCACGGCGCGAAGCCGCGGCCGTTGCCGATCAGCAGGTTCCCGACGTTCACGGGGTGGAAGCCGTCGACGTCCTTGTCGGGGCTGATGCGCTGGATGACGGTGTCGGGATCGATCTGCTTCGGCACCGGCATCTGGACGAGGATGCCGTGCACCGTGTCGTCCTCGTTCAGCCGGTCGATGAGCGCGAGCAGCTCCTCCTGGCTCGTCTCGGCCGGGAGGTGGATCGTCTCCCCGCGCATCCCCAGCTCGTCGGACGTGCGCCCCTTGCTGCGCACGTAGACGGCGCTCGCCGGGTCGTCGCCGACGAGGACGACGGTGAGCCCCGGGACGACTCCCTCGGCCGCCAGCTCGGCGATCCGCTCGGCCAGCTCGGCCTGGATCGCGCGCGCGACCGCCCTGCCGTCGATCAGCTCAGCGGGCAAAGTCCACCGCCCTCGTCTCGCGAATCACGACCACCTTGATCTGGCCCGGGTACTGGAGCTCCGACTCGATGCGCCGCGCGATCTCCTCCGTGAGCGAGGCCATGCGGGTATCGTCCACGTCTTCGGGCGTGACGATGACGCGGACCTCGCGACCGGCCTGGATGGCGAAGACCTTGTCCACGCCGCGATAGCTCGAGGCGATCCGCTCCAGCCCCTCCAGGCGCTTGACGTACGTCTCGAACGCCTCGCGCCGCGCGCCCGGCCGGGCGCCGGAGATGGCGTCGGCCGCCTGCACGAGCACCGAGACCTCGCTCTCGTGCGGCACGTCGTCGTGATGCGCGGCGATGCAGTTGACCACCAGGGGATTCTCGCCATATCGCGTGGCGACTTCCACCCCGAGCTGCACGTGCGTCCCCTCGTGCTCGTGTGTCAGCACCTTGCCGACGTCGTGCAGGAGGGCGCCGCGCTTGGCGAGGGCGACGTCCAGCCCCAGCTCGGCGGCCATGATCCCCGCCAGCCAGGCCACCTCCTTGGAGTGCTGGAGGATGTTCTGGCCGTAGCTGGTGCGCCACTTCATGCGCCCGATGAGCTTGATCAGCTCGGGGTGCAGCCCATGGACCCCCACGTCGTAGGCGGCCGACTCGCCCGTCTCGACGATGGACGTCTCGACCTCCTTGCGTGCCTTGTTGACGACCTCCTCGATGCGCCCGGGATGGATGCGCCCGTCGGACACGAGCTTGTCGAGCGCCAGCCGGGCCACCTCGCGCCGCACCGGGTCGAAGCAGGAGACGACGACGGTGTCCGGGGTGTCGTCGATGATGACGTCGACGCCGGTGGCCAGCTCGAAGGCGCGGATGTTCCGCCCCTCGCGCCCGATGATGCGCCCCTTCATCTCGTCGTTGGGAAGCGAGACGGCCGAGACCGTGATCTCGGCCGTCTGCTCGGCGGCGATCCGCTGCACGGCGAGCGCCACGATGCGCTTCGCCTCGCGCTCGGCATTCCGGCGCGCGGTCTCACGGATCTCCCGCACGCGGTTGGCGGCGTCGGCGCGCGCCTCCTCCTCCACGCCGTGGACGAGCTCGCGCTTGGCGTCCTCGGCCGAGAGCCCGGCCAGCTGCTCGAGCCGGCGCTGGTAGTCCTGGGCGGTGCGCTCCAGCTCCTCGTCGCGCTCGGCGATCGTCTTCTCGCGACGTCCGAGCTCGCTGAAGCGACGGGAGAGCTCCTTGTCGCGCTGCTCCACCGCCTCGCTGCGGCGGTCCACGCTCAGCTCGCGCTCCTGCAGGCGGCGCTCCTCGCGCTCGAGCTCCTCGCGGCGGTGGCGGACCTCCTCCTCCCAGCCCTCGCGCGCCTTCATGAGCTCTTCCTTGCCCGCCAGCACCGCACTCTTGCGCAGCGTCTCGGCCTCGCGCTGAGCCTCCTGCAGGATCCGGCTGGCGGTCTCCTCGGCCCCACCGCGGGCAGCGGCGAGACGTCGCTGCTCCGCGCCGCGGCCGGCGCGCGTCCCCACGAAATACGCAACCGCGGCGGCCACCAGGGCGAGACCGAGCGCGGCGAGAATGCCGACAGTGGACATGGATCTATGGCTCCAGCGCGGGCCGCTCGTGCGCGCAGCCATGCCGCGCCTCACGAGCCGCCGGCGTCGCAGGGACGAACCGGGAGGGCCGCACACCGCGCCGGCGCTCGGCGCTGGGTTGCGCGACTACGAAGGGGGAAGTTGACCTAACTTACGGAAGCACCGATACCTACGGGCCGGGCCAACGTGCGGCAAACTTATTGCCGGCCCGGCCAAAAGGCAACACGAACGGGGCCGGGTGCCGTCGCTCAGCCCCCCTCGCCCTCCTCCTCGCCCCCCCTCCGGCCGGTCACCGGCGCCTCCTGCCCCTCTCCGGCCGCCACGCCGCCCGACGTCCGCGCCCGCTCCGCCGGCGTCAGCAGCCCGCGCTTCTGGGGCGGCAGCATCCGCCGCACCTCGCCGCTCAACTGGCGCACCCCGGCCGTCGCCTCTTCCAGCGCCGCACGGGCGCGGAAGAGCTCGTCCGTGAGCTGCAGCGCCGCCAGCACGGCCGCCTTGTGCGTCTCGACGACCCCGCCATTCAGGACGCGGCGCACGGCGTCGTCCACGTGGGCCGCCACGGCCCGCACGTGCTCGGGCGGTGCCTCGCTGCGCAGCGGGTACTCCTCACCGAGGATGCTCACCTTCACCAGATGCTTGCGGGCACTCATGACGAGGACTCCTCCTGCTGCTGGCGGAGAAAGCGCGCCCGGTCCAGGAGCTGTCGGGTGCGCTCCGCGGCCTGCGCCAGTCGCCCCCGCAGGTCGGCGTTCTCCCGCTCCAGCTCGGCCACTCGCGCCGGATCGGGTGGGCCGCCGGCGGCGTCCCCGGTGGCGTCGGGCACGGGTGCAGCGGCCGGGCGCTCCAGCGCCGCCTGCACCTCTTCCAGCTCGCGCACGCGCGTCTCGGCCGCGATGGCGCGCCGGCGGAAGGCGGCCACCTCGTCCGCCAGGCGGTGCACGAGGATCCGCAGCTCGGCCACCGCGGCCGCCGCCTCGCCGGCGGCCCGCTCAGCCGCGTTGCCGGACACCGAGCTCCTCCCCGAGCGCCTTGAGGAGGCGCGCCCGGCGCCCCTCGATCTCCTTGTGGCCGAGCGTGCGCTCGGGATGGCGCAGGGTGAGCCGCCAGGCCAGGCTACGCGTGCCGGCCGGGACCCCCTCCCCGCGATACTCGTCGAACAGCTCCAGCCGCTCCAGCAGCTCGCCCACTGCAGCGCGGATCGTCGCGTCCACGCGCGCGGCGGGCAGATCGTCGGGGGTGAGGAGCGCCAGGTCGAAGACCGCGGCCGGCATCGTGGGCAGCGGGCGGTAGCGGACGTCCGCACGCGTGGCGGCCGGGAGGCCGCCCTCGCTGCCGTGCACGTTCGCCCCCGGTCCCGCAACCGGCGCGGCCGGCATGGGGCCCAGCTCGATCTCCACCCCGAAGGCCGGCGACGCCCACGGCGGCGCGTCGAGCGCCAGACGGTGCACCCCACCGACCTCGACGCCGTCCGCCTCGACGCGCCAGAGCAGATCGCCCTGTCCCACCGGCACGAGCTCCACGCGGGCTGCCGGGCTCACCGCACGCGCCACGAGCTCGCCCAGCCACTTGGCATCCCACACGTCGTACGCCGGCGGCCGCGGCTCGGTGAAGTGCGACGGTCGCCGCTCGCCCATGACGACCGCGCCCACGCGCAGCCGCTCGTCCGGGAGCGCCGCGCCGTTGGCCGGGGGTGCGAACACCGCCCCGATCTCGAACAGGCGGACGTTGGGCTCCATCCGCGCCAGGTTGTGCTCGGCCCGGCGCCCCAACGTCTCCAGGATGCTGCGCCGCAGGTGCGGCTCGTCCTCGGCCAGCGGGTTGGTCACCCGCACGTGCGTCGCGTCGTCCCCGCGCACGAAGGGGAGCGGCCGAGCCTCCAGCAGTCCGGCGCCCACGAGCACGTCGCGGACGCGGTCGCTGACGAGGTGCAGCGGGTGGTCGGGCACGGTGCCCGGCCGGAAGGGCCGCAGCTCGTCGGGCAGGACGTCGAAGCCCACCAGCCGCGCCACCTCCTCCACCAGGTCCACGTCGCGCGTCACGTCGTGCCGCCAGGACGGCGGGCTCACGCGCCAGGCCTGCCCGCCCGCCGCCTCCACGCCGAAGCCGATCGACGACAGCAGCCGCTCGACGTCGGCCGCCGGGACCGGGGCACCAAGCAGGCGTGCCAGCCGGTCGGCGCGCAGCGTCACCGGCGGCAGCGCGCCGACCGGCGCCCCGACGTCCAGCACCGTCTCCACCTGCCCGCCGCCCAGTGCCGCGATCAACCCGGCGCCGGCGGCGAGCAGCTCGAGCGTCGCCTCGCGGTCCACACCCCGCTCGAAGCGGTAGCTGGCGTCCGTGGAGAGCCCGAGCGGCAGCCGCGAGGCGCGCACGCGGCGCGGATCGAAGTAGGCCACCTCGAGCAGCACGTCGGTCGTGCGCTCGTCCACCTCCGTCTCCTCGCCGCCCATCACGCCGGCCACGGCCACCGGCCGGGTCGCGTCGGCGATCACGAGCGCGCCGGCGCGGAGCGTCCGGTCCACTCCGTCCAGCGTGCGCAGCCGCTCGCCCTCCCGGGCCGCGCGCACCACCACCGTGCTCCCGAGCTTCGCCAGGTCGAAGGCGTGCATCGGCTGGCCGAGGCCGTGGAGGCAGTAGTTGGTGGCGTCCACGACGTTGTTGATCGAGCGCGTGCCCACGCCCTCCAGCCGGCGCACGAGCCACTCCGGGCTGGGCCCGACGCGCACGCCGCGGATCACCGCCGCGCAGTAGCGCGGGCACCCCGCGACGTCATCGATCCGGATCGTGACGCCACCGGCCGTCACCTCGCGCGGGCCGGCCGCCGCTGCTGGCAGCGCCGCCAGGTCGCGCAGCTCGGGCGGGGTCTGCAGCGGCACCCCCGTGAGCGCCGCCGCCTCGCGGGCGACGCCACGCTGGCAGAAGAGGTCCGGGCGGTTGGCGAGGACGTCGAGCTCCAGCCGCACGTCGCCCACCGGGAGCACGGCGAGCAACGGCGTGCCCGGCTCCGCGTCCGTCTCCAGCTCGAGGATGCCGGCGTGGTCGGCGCCGAGTCCCAGCTCGCGCGCCGAGCAGAGCATGCCGGCGGAGGTGAAGCCGCGGATCTTGCGCCGCTCGATCGTCATCGTGCCGCCGGGCATCGTCGTGCCCACGCGCGCGAAGGGGTAGAGCCGCCCCGCCTGCACGTTGGGCGCGCCGCAGACCACCTCGTGGATGACGCCGGTCCCGTCGTCCACCCTGTTGATCGTGAGCTTGGTGTCCGGGATGCGCTCGCTCTCCAGCACGCGGCCGACGACGAACGGCTCGAGGTCGGCGCGCACGCGCTCGATCCCGTCGAGGGTGGCGACGTGCGCGCCGAGCAACTCGCCGAGCGCCTCGGCGGTCAGCGCGTGCGGCACGAACGCGCGCAGCCAATCATATGAGACGATCATCGGGCGGCGGTCGGCGAGGCGAGCGGCGACGCGGGCAGCGGGACGGTCATCGGGCGAACTGCTCCAGGAAGCGGACGTCCGAGTCGTAGAGGAGTCGGATGTCGGGAATGTCGTAGCGGCTGAGCGCCATGCGGGCCGGTCCCATGCCGAACGCCCAGCCCGTGTAGCGCTCCGCGTCGATGCCGGCCGACTCGAGCACGGCGGGATGCACCAGGCCGCAGCCGAGGATCTCCACCCAGCGCAGGCCGCGCCCGTCGCGCAGGTCCACCTCCACGTCCATCTGGGCGGAGGGCTCGGTGAAGGGGAAGTACGACGGCCCGAAGCGCACGCGCCGCACGCCGCCGTAGAAGCGGCGGGCGAACTCGGCCAGCGTGGCCTTGAGGTCCACGAACGAGATCCCCTCGTCCACCGCCAGCCCCTCGATCTGCGCGAAGGCGGGGGCGTGCGTGGCATCGAAGAAGTCGCGCCGGTAGACGTTGCCGGGGATGAGCACGCGGACCGGGGGCGCGTAGCGCTGCAGCGTGCGCACCTGCACGGGCGAGGTGTGCGTGCGGAGCAGCGTCTCGCCGCGGAGATACAGCGTGTCGTGCATCTCCATGGCGGGGTGCTCGGGCGGGAAGTTGAGCGCGCCGAAGTTGTACCAGGCCAGCTCCGCCTCGGGACCGAGGGCGACGGTGAAGCCGAGCTCGCGGAAGATCTCGGTGATCTCGTCGATGACGAGCGTCACCGGGTGCCGCGCCCCCTGCCAGCTACGGCGGGCCGGCATGGTCAGGTCGAGCTGCGGGCCGGCGGCGGCGCGCCGTTGGGCGGCGGCGAACTCGTCGACCACCGCCGTGAGCGTCTGGTTGAGCCGGTTGAAGGCCTGACCAGCCGCGCGGCGGTCGTCCGCCGGCAGCGCGCGCAGCGCGCCCTTGAGCTGCGCCAGCTCGTCGCCGACGGCGGCGTTGAGGGCGCCCTTGGCGGCGTCCACGCGGCTGTCGGGGTCGACGCCGGCGAGGGTGGCGCGGGCGCGCTCCTCGAGGGCGGCGGCGCGCGACAGGAATTCGGTCAGGTCCATCGAGAGCGGGCTGGCGAGACTGGGCGGAAAACACGAGCGACGGCGGAAGCGAATTCTCGCACCGCCGTCGCTCGGATTCAACGCCGCGCGGGAGGCGGCGGGACTACGGCTCGCTCAGGCCGACTGCTGCGCGGCGCGGGCCTGGTCGGCGAGTGCGCCGAACGCCTGCGGGTCACGCACGGCGATGTCGGCCAGCACCTTCCGGTCGATCTCGATGCCGGCCTTGTGGAGGCCGTCGATGAAGGCCGAGTAGGTGAGGTCGTGCTGGCGGGCGGCCGCGTTGATGCGGACGATCCACAGCCGGCGGAACTCGCGCTTGCGGTTCTTCCGGTCGCGGTAGGCGTAGCGCCAGCCGCGCTCCACGGTCTCCTTGGCCGCCTTCCACAGCTTGCTGCGGCCGCCGTAGGCGCCGCGGGCGGCCTTCATCACCTGCTTCTTCCGCTTGAGGCGGACGACGTTGCTCTTGACGCGAGGCATGGGTCAGCTCCTCAGGGTTCAGGCCTGGATGAGGCGCTTGATGTTCTTGGCCTCGCCGTTGGTGGCGATGGTGGTCGGGCGGCGGAGATTGCGCTTCCGGTTCGCCGACTTCTTGGTCAGGATGTGGCTCTTGTACGCCTTGAGGCGCCGCACCTTCCCCGTCGCGGTGACGGTGAAGCGCTTCTTGGCGCCCTTGTGCGTCTTCATCTTCGGCATCGTCGTTCCTCGGCTCGCCGCCCTTACTTCGGCGCGAGAATCATCGTCATGGCCTTGCCCTCGAGTCGCGCTTCCGTCTCGACCTTCGCGATCGGGGCCAGCTCCGCGGCGAAGCGATCCACCACCGCACGCCCCAGCTCGGGGTGCGCGATCTGCCGCCCGCGGAACATCAACGTCACCTTCACCTTGTTGCCTTCCTCCAGGAACCGCCGCGCGTGGCGCCCCTTCGTCTCGAAGTCGTGCTCCTCGATGCCCGGACGGAGCTTGACCTCCTTCAGCTGGATCACGTGCTGCTTCTTCTTCGCCGCGCGCGCCTGCTTGGCCTGCTCGAACTTGTACTTGCCGTAGTCCATGATGCGGACCACCGGCGGACGGGCCATCGGCGCGACCTCGACGAGGTCGAGCCCCTGCTCCTGCGCGGCCGCGAGCGCGCTCTCCAGATCGAGAATGCCCATCTGACTGCCGTCGGGCGCGATGACGCGCAGCGGGCTGATGCGGATCTGGCGGTTGACGCGAACGCGCTTGGTCGGATCCTGGATAGGTGTACCCCTCGCGTGGAAGACGACAGGACGGTTCCTACGAACACGAACGAAAAAACGTGCGAGCCCTCACGGAGCCCGCACGGCGACACGCATCCGCCCCGACTCCGGCGGCGGACGCGTCTCTCATTCGGACTCCTGCAGCACACACCGCACGCGGCGGCGGCCAGAGGGTGAGGGCGGCAGCGCGGCCGCCCTGCTTCACGTATTGTCTGCTCGCCGGAGGCGAACGGCGTAACCTAAGGCGTGCCAGCCACATCGTCAACCCGCGCCCGGGGCCGCGGCGGAACGGCGGAACGGCCGCTGCCCGCCGCGGCCCCGGGCGCGTGATCCACGGCAGGCCGTTGCCGCGCCGCCGCGTGCAGCGTGCTACGCCGCGTCTGGCTCGGCCAGCACGATCCCCTTGCCGTCCCGTCCCAGCCGCCCGCCCGCGACGTGCGCGTCGTGCTCGAACACCACGCGCCACCCCTCCGTCAGCGCTCGGCCGAGGAGCCGGCGCTTGCTCTCCAGCGTCACCAGCGGCTCCACGTCGTAGCCCATGATCCACGGCAGCGGTACGTGCCACTGCGTCGGCACGAGGTCGCCCAGGAAGCAGAGCACCTCGCCGCCGCCCGCGTCGAGCAGCACGCTCTGGTGGTGCGGCGTGTGCCCCGGGGTGGGCAGCACGCGCAGCCCCGGCGCCAGCTCCACCTCCCCTTCGACGAGGTCCAGGCGCCCGGCCTCGTGCACCGGCACGAAGTTGTGCGGGAAGTAGCTGGCCGCCGTCCGCTCGTTGGGGGTGGTCGCGTAGGCGTACTCGCCGGCCTGCACCACGTAGCGCGCGTTGGGGAAGCTCGGCCGCACCGCCCCCGAGGCGTCGCGGTAGGTGTTGCCGCCCGCGTGGTCGAAGTGGAGGTGCGTGTTCACCACCAGCGCGACGTCGTCCGGGGTGAAGCCGGCGGCGCGGATGGCATCCTCCAGCATCGTCCGTCCGTCCGCCCCGGCATTCTCCACCCCGTAGATGTCGTGGAACTTCGGGTCCTCCTTGTTCCCCGCCCCGCTGTCCACCAGCACCAGCCCGATCTCGTGCTCCACCAGCAGGCAGCGCATGCCGAGGGGGATCCGGTTGCGGTCGTCCGGGGTGATGCGACGCTGCCAGAGGACCTTGGGCACGACGCCGAACATCGCCCCGCCGTCCAGCTGCTGGCCGCCGGCCTGCAGTTCGTGCACCGTCCACCGGCCGAAGCGGTAGCAGCGGTGCAGCGGCGTCGGCGCGCTCACGAGCCCTCCCCGCCGTCCGTGGTCCGCGGCAGCGCGCTCGGTCGCCGCCGGCGCCGCCGCGCCGCGGATGGGGCACTCAGCAGCGCGTCGAGCGCATCCCAGGTGGTGGCGCCGCGGTCGGCCGCGTCGCGCAGGAGGGCGAGCAGCACTTCGGCGGTGGCCACGGCGTCGCCGGCGGCGCGGTGGCGCGCGGCGATCTCCACGCCGTAGTAGTCGGCCACGCGGTCCAGCGAGCGGCGCGGCAGCTGCGGCAGGAGGCGGCGCGCCATCCGCACGGTGCAGAGCCGCCGGCCGTCCAGCCGCTGGCCGGTGGCGCGCGCCACCTCGGCCGAGACGAAGCGCCAGTCGAAGCTGACGTTGTGGGCGACGAAGACGCGGCCATCGAGCAGCGAGGTGACGCGGCCGCAGACGTCGGCGAAGCGGGGAGCGTCCTTCACCATCTCCCAGGAAATGTTGGTGAGCGCCGTGATCCACGGCGGGATGGAGCGCTGCGGGTTGACGAGCGTCTCGTAGAGCTCCTGCACCGCCCCGTTCTCGACGACGACGGCGGCGATCTCGGTGATCCGGTCGCCCCCCTCGGGCCGCCCGCCGGTGGTCTCGACGTCGACCACCGCCCAGCGCATCCGGAGCAGCTCGTCGACGCCGCCGGGCAGCGGGGTGGGCGCCGTGCTCGCCGGGCGCGGCGCGAGGTCGGCGCGATGCCAGCGGCCCTGGGCGTCGCGCACGAACTCGGGGTGCGCGCCGAGCAGCGACTGCGCCAGATGCTCGGCCACCGCGGCGGGTGCACCGGGAAGCTGGCAGACGCGCTCCACCAGCTCGGCAGCCGTGGCGCCGCCGGCGGCGAGGAAGTCGCGCGCCCGCTCGACGAGCAGCGTCTCCGGCGGAAGCACGGCCACGCCGCCGCGCGGCGCGCGGCTCATGCCCACGGATCTTCCCGGGTCACCGGACAGCTCATGCAACGCGGTCCTCCGCCGCCGCGCACCAGCTCGCTCCCGGCGAAGGTGATCACCGCGCGCTCGTCCTCGCCGATGCGCTGCTCGCCGGTGAGGAAGGAGACGGCCGGGACGATGCGGAATCCGGACCGCTCCAGCTCGCGGAGGGTGGCCTCGTTGCGCTCGTACGAGACGATCAGCCCCGGCCGCAGGGCGACGAAGTTGCAGCCCGACGCCCACTGCTCGCGCTCCTGGACGATGCGCCGGTCGCCCCCGCAGCGGATGGGCTCGAGCCGCAGGTCGCAGGCCTCGAGCGCGGCGAAGACGCTCGGCATCTCGCGCAGCTGTGCCTCGCACTTGCGCCAGAGCAGCACGGCGAGCCGCTCCGGCCCCATGAAGTGCGGGGGATGCACCACGCACAGCTCGCGGTCCACCTGGGTGAAGATCATGTCCAGGTGGATGGCCGTGTTCTCCTTGGGCATCACGACGACGATGATGTTCTCGATCTCGGTGCTGGCGAACATGAGCTCGACCAGACCGTCGATGGCCGCGGGGCTGGAGCGCTCGCTGAAGCCGATCATCACCGTGTCGCGTCGCAGCGGGTGGACGTCCCCGCCCTCGAGCGTGTGGTTGATGCGGCGCTCGGTGGAGCCGTCGTAGAGGACGCCGGCGTTGGCGAGGAGCGGGTGGTAGCGGAAGAGCGCGCTCATCAGCAGCTCCTCCGTCCAGCGCACCTCGTAGCGCATGGAGCCGATGAGGACGTGGTCGTTGAGCCCCATGGCCACGTCGCGAGTGAAGTACAGGTTGGGCAGCGGCGGCAGGGCGTAGCCGGCCTCGTTGAGGGTGCGGGCGAGGGGCCCCGGAGCCTCCTCGAAGCCTTCCACGAGGCGCGTCACCAGCTCGCGCGCGCTCAGCTCCTGCAGCTCGCGCTCGAGCGGCGCGGACGGGACGACGAGCTGGGTGGCACGCACCAGGGCGTCGCGCGCCTCGGGGTCGGCGAGCACGTCGGCCAGCAGGTCGCGGACCTGGTGGACGGTGGCGAAGCGCTCCAGGATGGCGACGAAGCGGCGGTGCTCGCGCTGGGCCAGCTCGACGTCGATGATGTCGTCGTAGAGATAGTCGTCGCGCGTGTCGGGCGTGACGGCGAGGAGCTCGGGGCCCGGGGAGTGGACGAGGACCGCGCGCAGGCGGCCGATCTCGGAGCTGACGTGGACGGGCATCGTCCGAAGATAGCCCGCGCCGGTGGGCCGTCACCAGGGCATGCAGCGAGCGATGAGCGACGAGCGACGGGCGACGGGCGACGGGCGGCGAGGGGCGAGGGGAGACGGGCGGCGAGGGGCGAGGGGCGACGAGCCACGAGCGACGGGGGACCGGGGCCAGGGTACCGACCGGGGCTGACCAGGCCGGGCCATCTGGTGCGGGGCGGGGCGGCCGCTTACCTTGTGAAGAAATTCACAAGCCACCCCCGTGAAGCGTATCGCCGATTCCACCGTCCGCCGCCTCTCGCTCTACCTGCGCTTCCTCGAGGAGTTCGAGCAGACCGGGCAGCTGACCGTCTCCAGCGAGGCGCTGGCCCGGCGCGGCGGCACGACCTCGGCACAGGTCCGCAAGGATCTCTCGTCCTTCGGCTCCTTCGGCAAGCGCGGCCTCGGCTACTCCGTCCACGAGCTCGCCCAGCACCTCCGCGACATTCTCGGCCTCGGCCGCGAGTGGCGCGTCATCATCGTCGGCGCCGGGAACATCGGCACCGCCCTCGCCCAGTATCGCGGCTTCGAGCAGCGTGGCTTCCGCGTCGTCGCCGTCTACGACCGCGACCCGCGCAAGGTGGGCACCCGCTGGGACTCCTTCGTCGTGCGCGACATCGCCCGGCTGGCGGACGACGCGCGCGTGGAGCGCCCCGACATCGCCGTCCTCACCGTCCCGGCCGACGACGCCCAGGCGGTCGCCGACCTCGTGGTGCGGGCCGGCGTCAAGGCGGTGCTCAACTTCGCCCCGGCCCCGCTCCACGTCCCGCACGACGTGGCGCTCAAGACGGTGAACATGGCGCTCGAGCTCGAAGGGCTCTCCTACGCGCTGACCAACCGCGACTAGCGGGGCACGCGGACCGGCGGACCCGCGGGTACGCCGCTTCGTCGTCAGAGCGCCCGCAGCAGTCGCGCGAAGTCCTCGGGCGCGAGCGTCTCCGGCCGGGCCTCCGGCACCACACCCACGCGGGCCAGCACCCACTCGGCGTCCTCCGCGGACATCCCGCGCACGCTGCGCAGCACGCGCCGCATCTGCTTGCGCCGGAGCCCGAAGCAGGCCTGGACCAGCTTGCGGTACGCCGTCGCCTCGTCCGGGCCGACGATCGGCCGCGCGGCCGGCGTGACGACGATGACGGCCGAGTCCACCTTCGGCGGGGGACGGAAGGCGCCGGGCGGGACGCCGAAGGCGATCCGCGCCTCGGCCACTGCCTGCACGTTCACGGAGAGCGCGCCGTACTCGGCCGTGTTGGGCGCCGCCACGATGCGCTCGGCCACCTCGCGCTGCACCAGGAAGACCGCGCGCCGCGGCGGCACCGGCTCGAGTGCGTGGAAGAGGATCGGCGTCGTGATGTAGTACGGCACGTTCCCGGCGAGCACGAACGGGCCGCCCGCCGCGGCGGCGAGATCCACCGCCAGCACGTCGCGCTCGACGATCTCGACGTGCGGCCGGTCCGCGTAGCGTGCGCGGAGCAGCTCGGCCAGCGCATGGTCGATCTCGATGGCGACGACGCGCGCCGCGCGCTCGGCCAGCACGTCGGTGAGCGCGCCGCGCCCCGGACCGATCTCGACGACCGTCTCCTGCCCGGTGAGCTCCAGCGCGTCGGCGATCGCCACGAGCACGCGCCGGTCGGCGAGGAAGTGCTGGCCGAGGCGCTTGAGCGTGGGCGGGAAGTCGGTGCGGCGCGGCCGGCGCGGAGGCATCCCGTCGCCTAGCTGCGCAGCACGACGAGCGTCAGATCGTCCCGCCGCGGCGTGTCGCCGGTGTGCAGCGCGAGCACGTCGAACACCCGGTCGACGATCTCGTCGGTGGCGCGGTCGCGCAGCGCCACCACCGTCTCGAGCACGGGCGCCTCGCCGAGGCGCCGGCCGCGCCGGTCGCGGGCGTCGCTGATGCCGTCGGTGAAGAGGACGAGCAGATCCTCGCCCTTCCGCCAGGGCCGGACCGCGGCCTGCGGCGCGTCGTCCACCATCCCGAGGGGGGGGTCGAGCGCCGGCAGGCGGGTGACGGTGCCGTCCGTGCCGATGACGAAGGCGTGCGGATGGCCGGTGTTGGCGTAGCGGAGCTCGCGCCGCTCCCGGTCCACCACGGCGTAGAACGCGCTGATGAACATCTCGGTCGACTGCAGCTCCTCCTGCAGCGAGGCGTGCAGGGCGCGCAGCATCTCGCCCGGATCGTCGGTGGCCTGCGCGTGGATCGCCGAGGCGCTCATGGCCAGCGCCATGATGAGCGCGGCGCGGTAGCCGTGGCTGGAGACGTCGCCGATCATCGCCCCGGTGCGCGACGGCCCCAGCGGGAAGAGATGATAGAAGTCGCCGCCCACGCTCTCCGCAGGCACCACGCGCGCGGAGACCTCCGCGTCCGGCCGCACGACGGCGGTATCGGGGAGGAGCTTCATCTGCAGGTCGTGCGCGAGCTGCATCTCCTGCACGAGCCGCTGCTGACTGAGCGACGTGCGCACCAGGCGCGCGTTCTGGATGGCGGTGCCGATCTGGGTGGCGATGGCGGCCACCAGCTTCTGGTCGCCGGCGGTGAAGAGCTGACCGGCGCGCCGCCCCGAGAGGTTCACGACGCCCAGCGGCTGTCCGCCGTCCGGCGCCGCCCAGAGGATCGGCACCGACATCATCACCCCCTCGCGATACGGGCGCTCCGCCTCGCAGGGCAGCTCGTCGGGCTCGACGAGCATCGGGTGCTGCGTACGGAAGACGCGCGCCGACACGCTGTGCGGGTCGTCGGCGGCGATCGGGGGGACCTCGTCGGGCGGCACGCCGAGGGCGGCCACCGCCTGCAGCGTGTCGGTGACGCGATCGTGCACGAGGATGGCGGCGCGCCGTGCGCCCACCGTCTCCGAGATGTCGGTGAGGATGATCTGCGCCGCCTCGCCGAGCGAGACGGTACGGCCGAGGATCTCGCTGGTGGTGTAGAGGAGGTTGATCTCCTCGTAGCGCTCGGCCAGCTCCATCGCCGCCTGCTCCACCTCGACGGCCGCCTGCAGCTGCGTCCCGACGAGCAGGTGGACGAAGGGGACGAGGCGCTCGGCGTCGTCGAGCGAGGCGTGCTGCAGCGGGCCGACGGCGACCCACGCCCGCTGCGACCCGCCGATGCGGGCCACGAGCAGCTCCTCCCCGGCGACCACGAGCCGCTGCGGCGTGCCGTCGGCCGGCAGATCGGCGGCGGGTGGCGGCGGGAGCGCACGCGGGGCGGCGGCGAGGACGCGCGGCTCGGTGGCGAGGCGATCCTGCACCCACACCACGACGCCGCAGCGCAGGGCGTCGTGCAGCGCCGCGAGCAGCGTCGCCAGCTCCTTCACCGCGGACACGCGCCCTCGCCTCGGCCGGGCACCGGGTCAGTCGCGGCGGAGCGTCAGCCGCACGACGTTGCCGCCGTCCTGGAAGCGCTCCACGCGGTCCATGAGGGCGCGCATGAGGAAGAGCCCGCGCCCGTCCTCGCGCTCCAGGTTCTCCGGGGCCGCCGGGTCGCGCGTGCTGGCGTCGAGGTCGAAGCCGGTCCCCTCGTCCTGCACCTCGATGACGATGCCGGCGGCGTCGACGGCGACGCGGACGCGCACGTGCTTGTCGGCGTCCTGGCGGTTGCCGCGCAGGATCGCGTTGGAGAGCGCCTCGCTCAGCGCGACGGGGATGTTGAGCGCGCAGAGGCGCGCCGGGTAGTCGAAGGCCTGGCACTCGTGCTGCACGACGCCGACGATGCGCTCGATGTAGCGCACGTCGTTCGGGATCTCGAGCTCGAGGCGCAGGCGCATCGCTCCCGGGGGGGCGGCGCCGTTGTCGGAGGGCGGCGGGCCCCCGGCGGCATCTCCCGGCGCACCGGCGACGGCGGACGCTGGATCGGGGCGGGCGCCCGGGCTGCGGCGCACGGCGGCCCGCCTCAGAAGCTGTCGAGCGCGCGCTCGCGCGTGTCCGAGATCTGGAAGAGCGTGTCGAGCTTCGTCAGCTCGAAGAGGGTCTTCAGGTCCTCGTTCAGATTGGCGAGGCGCAGCTCCCCGCCCTGCTCGCGGATCTTCTTGGAGAGCGAGACGAGCACCCCCAGCCCCGAGCTGTCGATGTAGCCGGTCTGGCTGAAGTCGATGAGGAACTTGCGCTCCCCGCGCTCCAGCTCGTCCAGCACCTTCTGCTTCAGCTCCTGGCGGTTGCCCACGATGAGCTGCCCTTCCACGTCCACCACCACGATGTCGCCCTGCTTGTCGATCGCGAAGCTCATGTCGTCTCTCCGGAGGGTCGTCGTCCCGCTCAGGTCCGCGGCGTCGCCCCGGCCTGCAGCGCCGTGATCGCCGCCACGTTGATAATGTCGTCCACCGAGGCGCCGCGCGACAGGTCGCAGCAGGGGCGGGCCAGCCCCTGCACCACCGGCCCGATGGCCTCGGCGCCGGCCAGTCGCTCCACCAGCTTGTAGCCGATGTTGCCGGCGTCGAGCGACGGGAAGACGAGGACGTTGGCCAGCCCCGCCACCGCACTGCCCGGCGCCTTGCGTGCGCCCACGGCACGGATGAGCGCGGCGTCGACTTGCAATTCTCCGTCCACCGCGAGCTCCGGCGCGCGCGCGCGGACGAGCGCCACGGCGGCCCGCACGAGCGCCACGGACTCGCCCTCCGCGCTCCCCGCGGTGCTGTAGGAGAGGCACGCCACCCGTGGCGCGTCGCCGACGATGGCCGACCGGTCGCGCGCCGCCGCGACCGCGATGTCGGCCAGCTGCTCGGCCGTCGGGTAGCGCACCACGGCGCAGTCGGTGAAGGTCAGCACCTCCGGCTCGGCCCCGCGGAAGGGGGGCACCACCATGTAGAAGGCGCTCGACACGGTGCGGCTCCCCGGGGCCACGCCCACCGTCCAGAGCGCGGCGCGCAGCACGTCGCCGGTCGTGTGCACCGCACCCGCCACGCAGCCGTCGGCCGCGCCGCTCGCCACGAGCGCGTCGGCGAAGTAGAGGGGCGTGCCGGCCAGACGGAGCGCCTCCGCCTCGTCCAGCCCCTTCGAGCCGCGGCGCGCGAGCAGGAGCGCGGCCGCCGCGTCGCGTGCGGGCCCCGTGGCGGGGTCCACGACCTCCACGCCGACAGCGCGCGCCGCGCCGTGGGACGCCGGTCGCGCCGGGTCGAGCACGAGCACCGGCTCGGCGATCGCCTCGCGCGCCAGCGCGGCGGCCGCCGCCAGCGTCCGTTCGTCCCAGCTCTCCGGCAGCACGACGCGCCGCCGGTCGGCGGCGGCGCGCCGCCGGAGGGCGTGCGTGAAGCCGAGGGCGCTCTCGCTCACGCCGGTGCGGCGAACTTGTGGACCAGCGCCTCGGCCACCCGCGGGTGCACCAGGCCGCTCACGTCGCCGCGGAAGCGCGCCACCTGGCGCACGAGGCTGGAGCTGATGTACGTCGTCTCGATGGAGGGCACCATGAACACCGTCTCGACGCCCTGGTACAGGTGGCGGTTCATGAGCGCCATCTGGAACTCGTACTCGAAGTCGCTCACCGCGCGGATGCCGCGGATGATGAGGTTCGCCCCGACGTCGCGCACGAAGTCCACCAGCAGTCCCTCGAAGTAGGTCACCTCGACGCGCGGGTCGTCCTCCACCGAGAGGCGGATGAACTCCAGCCGCTCGTCCACGGAGAAGAGCGGCTCCTTGGCGACGTTGATGGCCACGGCGACGACCAGCCGGTCGACGAAGCGCAGGCTGCGGAAGATGAGGTCGCGATGCCCGAGCGTGATCGGGTCGAAGCTGCCCGCGTAGACGGCGGTGGTCGGCATGGCGGCGGGGTCGGGGGCGGGGGCGGGCGACGGCGACGCCGTCACTCCTCGTGGCGATAGAGCGTGATGGCGGTGGTGCCGTAGCGGCGCGTCATGCCACCCGGGGGCAGTTCGGCGCCGGTCTCGTGCTCCACGCCGAGCAGCCGCGCGAAGGGCACCGCCGCCCAGCGCTCGGCCAGCGCGCGCGCGAGCCCCTGCCGGTAGGGCGGGTCGGCGAAGGCGACGTCGAAGCCGAACGCCGGCAGCGCGGCCACGAAGCGCAGCACGTCGGCGCGATGCACCACGACGCTGGCGCCGGCGCCCAGCGCCTCGACGTTGGCGCGCAGCGCGCGCAGGGCGCGCGGGTCGGCCTCGACGAACTCCGCCGAGCGGGCGCCGCGCGACAGCGCCTCCAGGCCCAGCGCGCCGGAGCCGGCGAAGAGGTCGAGCACCGCGGCATCGGGGAGGTCGAGCTGGACGATGCTCATCCACGCCTCGCGCACGCGGTCGGCGGTGGGGCGGACGGCGCGGCCGCCGGGAGCCTCGATGCGGCGGCCGCGCCAGCGACCGGCGACGATGCGCACGATGCTAGGCTTGAACGACGTCCACCAGCTTGGCGACGAGCCGGCTCTCGCCGCGGTACTCGTCGCGCTCGAGGCGATACGCCACGTCCACCGGCAGGGTGGCGTCCAGCTCCCCGGCGAGCCGACCGAGCCCCCAGCCGATGGCCTCCAGCTCGCCGGCGGCGGTGGCGAGGCGGAGCTTGAGCGCATCCTGCCCGACGACGCGCGGCGCGCCGGCCAGCTGCACGCCGCGCGAGACGAGCAGCGGCGCGGCGTTGCCGATGCCGAACGGCTCGAAGTGTCGCAGCAGCGTCTCCAGCTCCTCGCTCGCGCCGTCGAGCGGCAGCTCCAGGTCCACGCGGAGCTCCGGCACCAGGTCCTCGGGCCGCAGCCGCTCGCGCGCGACGGCGTTGAAGCGCGCGGCGAACGCCTCGACGCGCTCGGCGGCGATGGTGATGCCCGCGGCCGCGCGATGCCCGCCGAAGCGGACGAGCAGGTCGCGGCAGGCGCCCAGGCCACCGTGCAGGTCGAAGGCGGAGATGGAACGGCCGGAGCCCTTCCCCTCCCCGTTCTCGAGCGCGATGAGGAGCGTCGGCCGTCCCGTCTCCTCGACGATGCGCGAGGCGACGATGCCGATGACGCCGGGGTGCCAGCGCTCTGAGGCGAGCACGATGCCGAACGTGTCGTCGAGATCGAGGCGGGCCACCATCGCGCGCGCCTCGGCCAGGGTGGCGCGATCCAGCTCCTGGCGCCGCCGGTTCAGCTCCTCCAGCTCGCGGGCGATCGCGTTGGCCTCGTGCTCGTCGTCGCTGAGCAGCAGCTGCACGCCGCGCAGGGCGTGGCCGAGCCGCCCCACGGCATTGAGCCGCGGGGCCAGCATGAACCCCACCCGCCCGGCGGTGAGCGGCCGTCCGTCCAGCGCGGCGGCGCGCACCAGCGCGCGCAGCCCCACGTTGCGCGTCTCGTTGAGCAGCTTGAGGCCGTAGCGCACCAGGACGCGATTCTCGCCGCGCAGCGGCGCGATGTCGGCGATGGTGGCCAGCGCCACGAGATCGAGCTGGCAGAGGACCAGGTTCTCGTTCCCGCCCAGCCGGCGGGTGAGGGCCAGGGCGAGCTTGAACGCCACCCCCACCGCGGCCAGGTCCTTGTCCGGGTAGCCGCAGCCGGGACGCTTGGGATTGAGCACGGCCAGGCAATCGGGCAGCGGCCCGCCCGGCAGGTGGTGGTCGCTGACGATCACGTCCACACCGGCGGCCACCAGGTCGGAGACCGCGCCGCGCGCGCTCGTGCCGCAGTCGCAGGTCACCACCACGCGCGCGCCCGCCTCGCGGGCCGCGCGCACCCCGGCGGCGCCGAGATCGTAGCCGTCCTCCAGCCGCCGCGGGATGAACGGCACCACCCGGCCGCCGAGCGCCCGCAGCGTGCGCGTGAGCAGCGTGGTGCTGCAGATGCCGTCCACGTCGTAGTCGCCGTGCACCAGCACCAGCTCCCCGTCGCGCACCGCGCGCGCCAGGCGGTCGACCGCACGGTCCAGATCGAGCAGCTCCTCGGGCGGGTGGAGCTGGTCGAGGCGCGGGCGGAGGAAGCGCTTGGCGTCGTCGCCGGCGGTGAGTCCGCGACGCCAGAGCAGCTCGCAGACGACGGGCGGCAGCGAGAGCTCGGCGGCCAGCGCGGCGATGCCGGCGGCGTCGGCCGGCTCCGGCGTCAGCCAGCGCGCGCGCGGACGCGGGCGGGCGGGTGGGGCGGTCACGGCTGCAACCTACCGGCTGACCTCGGGGGCAACAAGCATCATTCGCGCGCCGCGTAGAGCAGCACGCCGCACGCCTCGCAGACCTCGATCTGCGCGCCGTCGGCCATCATGTTGCGGCGCTGCAGCGGGATCGCCGTGTCGCAGCTGCTGCATGCCATGCCGCGCAGCGGGAAGACCGCCTCGCCCTGCCGGCGATCGCGGATGCGCTCGTAGCGCGAGAGGAGCGACCGCGGCACGCCGCTGGCCTTCTCGTCGCGTCGGCGCTGCTCCTCCGTCAGCTCCTCCTGCAACTGCGCGCGCTCGGCCGCCAGGGCGGCGCGCGCCTCGCCCTGCCGCTCCTCGACCTCGGCGACAACGGCCTCGTGGCCGGCCACCGCCTGTTCCAGGTCGCCGATGCGCCGGACGATGGCCTGGAGCTCGCGCTCCTCCTCGTTGAGGATCTGCCGCGCCATGTCGATCTGGGCCTGCGCCGCGGTGGCCTCACGGATGCGCCGGACCTGATCCATCTGCGCGACGTTGCGCTGGTGCAGCTGGCGGTGCTGCTCGACGCGCGTCTGCAGCGCCTCGCGCTTGGCGATCTCGCGCTCCAGCGCGGCGCGCGTGCGCTCCAGCACGGCCGCCGCGCCGGAGCGCTCCTCGTCGAGAACGCGCTCGCGCTCGCCGACGTCGGCGATCCGCGCGCGCAGCTCGCGGATGTGCGCGTCGTCGGTCTGCACGGCGAGCAGCGCCTCCAGGTCCTTGTTCACTCTCGTCCTCCCCGCGTTCGGTGTCCCAGCTTGCTCGTCCAGTTCCCGCGCACTCCGAGCGCCCGTCGCTCCTCCACCAGCCGCAGACGCTCCTGCTGCAGCGCCGCGCGGCGATCGCCCTGCGCCTCCCGCTCCAGCCGCTCGATCTCGTCGATCTGCTCCGTCAGCTCCAGGTATCGCAGCTGCGCCAGGCTGTCGTCGATGATGCGGCCCGGCGGGTCGAGCTCGCCGCGCGCGAGCAGCAGTCGCTGCAGCTCGCGTGCGGCCTCGTCGGAGAGCGACTCGGCCAGCGACTCCATGTCCCCCACCGCGCCACGCTCCACCAGCACCGAGAAGATCTCCGCGAAGAGGGGATCGCGGAAGCTCTCCGGCCGCACCTGCCGGGCGATGGCCTCGATCTGCCCGTCGAGATGGAGCATCGCCAGCACCAGATACCGCTCGGCATGCTGGCCCGGATTGCCGCGCGGGCGGGGGCGGGAGACGTCCACCAGCTCCGGGTCCGCGCGGCGCTCGCCGCGCCAGCGCCGCTCACCGCTGCGCCGCCGGCCGGGGCCGTGCCCCTGGGTGCGGTCCCGCCAGCTCACCCCGATCGGATGCTCGTCGGCCGGCGCCTGGCCGCCGCCCGCCGTCGCCCCGTCGGTCCCCCCTGCGCCACCACCGCCCCGCCGTCCCCCCTTCGCGCCCTCCTCCACCTCGCTGGCCAGCGTCGCCCGGTCCACCCCGGCGACCTCGCTCAGGCGGCCCAGGTAGAGCTCGCGGGTGAGCGGGTCACCCGCCGCCCGGATCGTGGGCAGCAACCGGTCCACCGCGATCCGCTTGCGGTGCAGGTCGGCGAAGTAGCCGCGGCGCTCGAGGATTTGGATCTGCCGCTCGAACAGGTCCATGGCCCCGCCGAGCTGACGCTCCAGGTGGTCGCGCCCGTGCCGGGCCACGAAGCTGTCCGGGTCCTCTCCCTCCGGCAGCGTGACGACGCGGACGCGCACGCCATGGCGCAGGAGCTCGAGCCCGGCCCGGAACGTCGCGTTCAGCCCCGCCTTGTCGCTGTCGTAGAGCAGGAAGACGTTGCGCGTGTAGCGGGCGAGCAGCGCCGCCTGGGCCTCGGTGAGCGCCGTGCCGAGCGGCGCGACCACCGACTCCTCGCCGGCCGAGGCGAGGCGGAGCACGTCGAAGTAGCCCTCCACCACCAGGGCGCGCTGGTTGACGCGGATGCTCTGCTTGGCGCGGTCCAGGTGGTAGAGCAGCCGTCCCTTGTCGAACACCGGCGTCTCGGGGGAGTTGAGGTACTTGGGCTCCCCCGGCCCGAGGAGCCGCCCGCCGAAGCCCACCACGTGGCCGGCGGGGTCCGCGATCGGGAACATGAGCCGGTCGCGGAAGCGCGGGCGCAGCCCGCCCCCTTCCTCGCGGCGGACGAGTAGCCCAGCCCCCTCGAGGCGCTCGTCGCCGAAGCCCAGTGCGGAGAGGCGACCGCGCAGCGCGCGGTCGTCACGCGGCGCGAAGCCGAGCGCGAAGCGGTCCGCCTGCTCGCGCGTCACCTGGCGCTGGGCCAGGTAGTCGCGCGCCGGCGCTGCCGCGGCATCGCTCCACAGCAGCTCGGTGAACAGCTCCGCGGCGGCCGTGAGCACCTCCCAGTACGGCTCGCGCGGGTCCGGCCCCTCGCGCCGGCCGTCCGTCTCGTGCACCTCCACACCGCTCTTCTCGGCCACGTAGCGCACGGCGGAGGGCCAGTCCAGGCCGAGGTGGCGACGCACGAAGTCGAACACGTCGCCGTGCTCGTGGCAGACGAAGCAGTAGTAGAGGTTCTTTTTCGGCGAGACGGCGAAGTTGCGGTGGGTCCCGTGATGGAAGGGACATGGTCCGCGGAAGTCCGCGCCGCTCCGCTTCAGCTCCACGTGCTCGCCGACGATCTGAACGATGTCGGCGGCCTCGCGCACGCGTTCGACGCTCTCGTCGGAGATCATGGGGCGGGCGGCGCTCCCATCAGGCCAGCTCCACCACGGTGACGCCCGCGCCGCCCTCGTTCCAGGCTCCCATGCGGTGCGACCGGACGCGGGTGTCCTTGGCCAGCATCTCGCCGACGCGCTCGCGCAGCGCGCCCGTGCCCTTGCCGTGGATGATGCGGATGGCCTTGAGGTCCGCACGCACGGCGGCGTCGAGCGCCTGCATCAGGACGTCGTCCACCTCGTGGATCCGCATGCCGCGCAGGTCCACCTCGCTCGGCGCATACACGTCCGGTTGGTCGCCGCGCAGCACCACCGTCTCCGAGGGCGCGGGTCGGTTGGCGCTGCGCCGCAGCGTCTTCACCGGCACGGTGAGCTTCATCGCGCCCACCACCACCGTCGCGCTCCCGTCCCGCAGCTCGAGTAGCCGGCCAAGCTTCCCGCCGAGCGAGCCCACCTCCACGTAGTCGCCGGTGGCCAGCGGGGCCTGCGGCTCCGACCGCGGCCGCGCGCCGCGCTCGCGGGCGCGCGCCTCCTCGCGCGCCAGGCGGTCCAGCTGCTCGCCCTGGCGAGCGGCGAGCTGCTCCGCCTTCTGCCGCGCCTCGCGGGCCTGCTCCTCGAGCTGCTCCGCGCCAGCGGTGCGGAGCGCGCGGATCGTGCGCTCGATCTCCTGTCGGGCCTGCAGCAGATACTGCCGCGCCTCCTGGCGCGCCTTCCGCTCCACCTCCCGCTCGCGCTCGCGAACGTTGCGCTCGCGGTCGCCGAGTCGCTGGGCGCGCGCCGTGGCGTCGGCCTCGCGGGCCGCCATCTCGCGCTCCCGCTCCGCCATCTCCGCGTCGCGTCGCTCCAGATCGGCCAGCAGCCGCTCGACGTCGCGCTCGGCCTCGGGCACGCGTTCCTCCGCACGAGCGAGCACACGCTCGGGGAGCGCCAGCCGGCGCGCGATGCTCAGACCGTACGAGCGGCCCGGGATCCCCTTGATCAGCCGGTACGTGGGGGCGAGCTGCGCCGCGTCGAACTGCAGCGAGGCGTTCACCACCCCCGGCACCTCGGTGGCCAGCTCCTTCAGCGCGCCCAGGTGCGTGGTGGCGATCGTCGTCGTGCCGCGCCCGGTGAGCTCCTCGAGGATCGCGCCGCCGAGCGCGGCGCCCTCCAGCGGGTCGGTGCCGGAGCCCAGCTCGTCGATCAGCACCAGCGTGGCGCTCGTGGCCGCCTCGAGGATCTCCTTCAGGTTCTTGAGGTGCGCGCTGAAGGTGGAGAGGCTGGCCTGGATCGACTGCTCGTCGCCGACGTCGGCGAAGAAGTCGTCGTAGACGGGGATGCGGCTCTCATGGCCGACCGGCACGGGCACGCCGCACTGGGTGAGCGCGGAGAGCAGGCCGAGCGCCTTGAGGAGCACCGTCTTGCCGCCGGTGTTGGGGCCGGAGACCAGCAGCGTGCGCTCGTCCGGATCCATGGCGAGGTCGAAGGGCACGACGGCCACGCCCTGCGCGAGGAGCAGCGGGTGGCGGCCGCGCCGGATGTCGAAGCCCTCGTGCGGGTGGCAGAGCTCCGCCGGCACACAGTCGAACTCGCGGGCGTACCGGGCGCGTGCGTACAGCGCGTCCAGCTCCACCAGCGCCTCGAGCGTGTCGGCCAGCGCCTCGCGGTGTGGGCGCAGCTGGTCGGTGAGCGCGAGCAGGATGCGGTCGATCTCGCGCTGCTCCTCCACCTCCAGCTCGCGGATGCGGTTGCCGAACTCCACCGCGGCCGGCGGCTCGACGAAGAGCGTGGCGCCGGTGGCCGAGCTGTCGTGCACGATGCCGCCGACGTCGGTGCGCGCCTCGCGGCGGATGGGGATGACGTAGCGCCCGTTGCGCAGCGTCACCGACATGTCGGCCACCTGCTGGTGCGGCTCGAGCCGGGCCATGATGCGCTCCAGGATCCGCACCAGCTCGCCCTGCGCGCCGCGCAGCTCCCGACGCACGCGGCGCAGCACGGGGGAGGCCTCGTCGCGCACCGTGGCGTCGTCGGCGATCGTCGCGCCGATGGCCTGCTCGAGCGGTTTCGCCTCGAAGAGGCGCGACAGCAGCGGACCGAGCACCGCGCCCACGACGGCCGGCCGGCGCGGGTCGCGCAACGCCTCCACGGTGAGGCGCGCCGAGCGGAGCAGCGTGGCCGCGCCGAGCAGCTCGCGGGCGTTCCACGACGCGCCCTCGACGCGGAGCCGGCGGAGCGCGCCGCGCACGTCCGGCGTGGCCTCCGGCGCCCAATCCTGCTCGCCGCCGAGCAGGGCGCGCACGGCGGCCACCCGGGCCAGCTCGGCACGCAGGAAGTCGCGGTCGGTGGTGGGCACCAGCGTCCGCACGCGGGACGCGCCGAGCGGCGACGAGGCCCGCCCCGCGACGGCGTCGAGGGCGCGCTCCAGCTCCAGGATCCCGAGGGCGTGCGCGTTCATGAGACGGTGTGTGCTACCCTGCTCTGCAGATGTCGGTCCCGGGGCGGGCGGCGCCCCAGAGCCGAAGAACCCGTGCGGGCGCGGGGCCCTCACGGGTTCTCGAAGTCCTGCGCGGACGGAGCTCGGTCACGCCTGGCGGGCGAGCT
>DASTRO010000347.1:0-5835 GCA_035761165.1 Gemmatimonadaceae bacterium
ACGTCGGCGGGTCGGTGGGCCGCACCTCGTAGAGCAGGCTGGCGAGCGTCGTCGACAACGCCAGCGCCGCCGCCGCGCCCACCGCCAGTCCCGCGGCGGCGATCGCCAGGCCCTCGCGCACTACCAGCCGGCGCACATCGCGCGGCCGCCCGCCGAGCGCCACCCGGATGCCCAGCTCGCGCGTGCGCTGCGCGACCACGTACGCCATCGTGCCGTAGAGCCCCACCGCGGCCAGCACCAGCGCCACCGCGGCGAAGAGGCCGAACATCGCCACGCTGAAGCGCTGGCGCGCCGTGGCCGAGGCCACCACCGCGCGCAGCGGCCGCAGCTCCGCCACTGGCACCGAGGCGTCCACCGCGTGCACCGCCTGGCCGACCTGCGCCGCCGTGGGGAACGGACCGCCCGCCGTGCGCACCACGAGCGAGAACGTCCGCTGCGGGAAGCGCGCGAGCGGGAGGTAGATCTGCGGCTCGCCGCGCTCCTGCGGTCCGGCATTGTACACGTGGCCGGCGACGCCCACGATCGTCGCCGCCGTGCCGCCCGGCCCGCCGATCTCGATCCGCTTGCCCAACGCGCTCTCGCCAGGCCACTGCTGGCGGGCGAGCATCTCGTCCACCACGGCGACGAGCGGCGCGCCGGGGCCGTCGCTCGCCGCGAACTCGCGTCCGGCGCGCAGCGGGATTCGCATGGCCCGGAAGTAGCCCGGCATGGCCACCGCGAACTCGGCGTGTGGCGGCTCCTCGCGGGGCCCTATCGGTCGCCCCGCGATGCCGAACGACATCCCCCACCCGTCGCCGCCCATCGGCAGCGGGTAGACGCCCGCGACGCCGGCCACGCCCGGGATGCCGGCCAGTCGCGCCGCCACCTGCTCGTAGAACGCGCTCACCTTGAACGCGCTGTCGTACGTCTGGCGCGGGATGGAGAGCTGGAACGAGAGCACCCCCGCCGGCTCGAAGCCCGGCCGCACGCGCTGCAGGCTGGCGAAGCTGCGCGCCAGCAGCGCCGCCCCTACCAGCACCACCGCCGCCATCGCCACCTCGGCCGCCACCAGCACCGCGCGGGCGCGCGCCGCGCCGCGCCCACCGGTGGCGCCGCGCGCATCGTCGCCGAGCGTCGCGCGCAGATCGGCACGCGACTGCTGCAGCGCGGGGAGGATGCCGAACAGCAGCCCGCAGGCGAGCGACGCGCCGAGGGCGAAGAGGAGCGTGGCGCCGTCCAGCCGCGTGTCGGCGAGGCGCGGGATGCCGCCGGGGTCGAGCGCCACGAGCAGGCGCACGCCGGCCCAGGCGAGCCCGGTGCCCAACACCCCGCCGCCGAGGGCGAGGATCGCGCTCTCGGTGAGGAGCTGGCGCACCAGCCGGCCGCGCCGCGCGCCGAGGGCGAGTCGCACCCCCAGCTCGCGCCGCCGCGCCTGCGCGCGCGCCAGCAGCAGGCCGGCCACGTTCACGCAGCCCATCAGCAGCACCAGCCCCACCGCCGCCGTGAGCACGAGCAGCGGCCGGCGCACGCCGCCCAGCATCTCCTCGCGCAGCGGCGTGACGGCCAGCCGCCAGCTGCCGCCGCCCAGGCTCCCCAGGTAGCGGTCCGGGTAGTCCTGCCGGAAGCGCTCGGCGATCGCCGCGACGTCCTGCTCGACCGTCGGCAGAGAGCTCCCCTGCGAGATGCGGCCGAGGACCACCAGGTACTGGTTTCCCCGCTCCTCGGAGCGGCGACGCATCCAGTCGTAGGGCACCCAGAGGTCGGCGCGCTCGCGCAGGTAGCCCACCGGCGCGTCGGGGAAGCGCACGGCGGGCGGCATCACGCCGATCACGACGCGCGGCACCCCGGCCAGGGTGACGACGCGCCCCACCACCGTGCTGTCGCCGCCGTAGCGGCGCTGCCAGAGCGCGTGGCTCAGCAGCACCACGGCCGGGCTCCCCTCCGCCCCGTCGTCGGCCACGAAGCCGCGGCCCAGGATCGGCCGCGCGCCGAGCATCTCGAAGAGATCGGGCGAGACGGCGTAGGCGTTCACGCGCTCCGGCTCGCCGCCGTCCACCAGCGCCGCCGGCTGCGGCTGCAGCGCGACGACGTGATCCAGCGCGCGCGTCTGGTCGTGGATGTCGGCGAACTCCGGCGGCGCCACCGCCATCGGCTCCTGCGACGGATCGGCCGAGCCGTTGGCGATGGTGACGATCCGGTCGGCGTGCTCGTACGGCAGCCCGCGCAGCAGCACCGAGCTGACGACGCTGAAGATGGCCGTCGTCGCGCCGATGCCGATGGCCAGCGTGAGCAGCGCGACGGCGGTGAAGCCGCGGCTCGCGCGCAGCATGCGCACGGCGAAGGCGGCGTCCTGGCGAAGGTCCTGCCACAGCTCCGATCGGCGCACGTCGGCCTCCATCTGGTGGCGGATGGTGTGACACTCGCGACGCACGCCGGCCACGTCACCGAAGCGGCGCAGCGCGGCCGCGCGCGCCGCGTCGGGGCTCATCCCGGCGGCGATGAAGCGGCGGGTCTGCAGCTCGAGGTGAGCGGCGAGCTCCTCGTCCACCTCGCGCTCGGCCGGCAGCGGCCAGAAGGGGGCGCGCCGCCAATCGCTGAGGCGACGCCGCATCAGGCCGGCCCGAGCACCTTGGCCACCGCGGTGGTGAAGTGCGCCCAGCGCGCCGTCTCGGCGCGCAGCTGCGCCCGACCCTGTGGCGTGAGCGCGTAGATCTTGATGCGCTTCCCCAGCTCCGACGTCCCCCACTCGGCCTCGATCCAGCCGCGCCGCTCCATGCGGTAGAGCGCCGGGTAGAGCGATCCCTCCTCGATCTGCAGGGCATCGTCGGTGGTGTCCTCCAGCCAGCGCGCGATGGCATAGCCGTGGCGGGGTCCCCAGCTCAGCGTCTTGAGGACGAGCAGGTCGAGCGTGCCCTGCAGGAGGGGGGCAGTGGCCATGGGATGCGCGAGGAGGGGAACGGCAGGCCCGAGGCGCCGGGCTCGACGGTACCTAGACGCTCTGAGTACAATGCAATGCCGTACCTAGAGCGTCAAGGTACCGGTCCAGAGCCGACGCCACGCGTCGAGGGCCCGGTCCGGGTGTCGGATCGGGCCCTCGAGTCTGGCGTCCGGCGTCTGGCGTCCGGCGTCTACCACCGCAGCTGCAGCGTCCGCGTCCGCTTCCCGCGCACCAGCTCCACCCTCACCCCCGAGTCGGCCTGCACGGCCGCGGCCACCACCTGCTGGAAGACGAGCGGTGACGAGAGCGTCACGCCGTTGGCGCGCAGCAGCACGTCACCCTGCCGCAGGCCGGAGCGGTCGGCCGGCGAGCTGCGCGCCACCTGGACCACCAGCACGCCGTGCGGCACCTCGAGCGTGGCGCGCAGCTCGGGGCTCAGCCGCAGCACCTCGGCGCCGGCCACCGTGACGACGTTGGGGCTGGAGTAGAAGATGACCGGCGACGGCGAGAGCAGGCGGCTCCCCTCGGGCGCGGGCGCGCCACGGCGCACGACGACGCCCCCCGACGGGAGCGCCGTGACGCCGGGCGCCACCGGCACGCGCACCCGCCCCCCCTGGTCACCCGCGCGGGCGCCGGTGTCGAAGGTCGAGCTCACCGTGACTCCCGGCATGAAGGTGGCCGGGCGCTGCGTGATCGTGACCTGCACCTCCCGCACGTGCCCGTCGCGCAGGATGCGCACGGGGAGCACGCGCCCGGGCTGCAGCGCGGCGCGCAGGTCGAACGCCTGTCGGCGCAGGTCGGTGCCGGCGATGGCGATCAGGCGGTCACCCGCCGCCAGCCCCGCCCGCGCGGCCGGCGAGCCCGGCTCCACCGACACCACCTTGGGATACTCCACCGACATGAGCACGCGCCCGTTCGGCTGCACGTCGCCGTTCCAGAGCGTCTCCACGTTCAGACCCAGCCAGCCGGTGGGCGCCTGGCGCGCCGGGGCGCGGCGGCGCATGCGCAGCTCCGTCTCGCCCACGCGGAGCCGCGCGCCCAGCAGCGCCGCGCGGGTGCCGAGCTCGGTGTAGCGCCGCACGAGCCAGACGAGGGAGTCGTTGAGCGCCGGCTCCAGCGATCGGTTGGACAGCGTCTCGGCCAGGCGGCGAAGCTGGACCGCCACCGCCTCGCGCTCGCGCTCGAGGTCGTCGAGTTGGGTGCGCACCTCGGTGGCAGTGGGTGGGGCGGGGGTACGGGGCCGCTGCTGCGCGCCGGCCACGGCGGGCGCGCCCAGCGCCACGCCGGCCGTCACGCCCAGCGCCGCGTGCCACCATCCCTGCCGCCACCGCGTCGTGGTCCGTCGGTGCATCCGCACACCCGCTCCGTCAGAATCGGTTGATCTGCGCACCGGCCGGGAGCACGCTCCCGAGCTGGCGCAGCGTGGCCTCGCGCGCACTGAGCGACGCCAGGTAGTACTGGTTGAGCACCGGGTCGTGCGGCGCCTCGTAGAGCGCGGCGCGGGTCAGCGACGCCACCTCGTCCATCACCGCGAGACGACGCTGGTAGACCTCCGGCTGGTCGGCGACCAGGGGCGAGGTGAGGTCGGCCAGGAACTCGGTCGCCCGCCGGTAGTCGCGCTCGCTGCGCGTCAGCACGGCGATCGCCTCCTCCTGTGTCCGCGGCGTCGGCGCGCTGTCGGCCAGGATGGCGCGGACGCGGTCGGCGGCAGGCTCCGGCGCGCCGAGCGCCAACCCGGGCACGGGCGCCGCGCCGGCGCTGAGCCGGCCGGCCACCACGCCGCCGGTGGTGAACAGGAGCACGGCCGCCGCGCGCGCCAGCCAGCGCCAGTCCCTGCCGGCGGCGGGGCGGCGGACGGCGTGCAACGGCCGGACGTCGACGCCGTGCCGGTCGACGGCGAGATCGTCGCGGGTGGACGCGCCGGCCGGACGCAGCAGCCCCTCCGTGCGCAGCGCGCCGGCGAGGGCGCTCCAGTCGGTGAGCGGCGGCGCCACGCGGTCGCGCGTGGCGCGCGCCTGGCCGAGCAGCGCCCGGTGCGCCGCCAGCTCGGCGGCGCAGGCGGCGCACGCGGCCAGGTGGCGCGCCTCGTCGGGCGTGGGCTCGGCGTCGGCCAGCGCGGCCAGCGCCATGGGAGTCAGATGGTCTGCCAGCGCCTGCTCCGGCGGAACGGCGCCGGGGACGCGCGGGCCCTCGGGCGAGGGCGGATCAGCAAACCGGTGCGACATGATGCGAGTCTCGGAGCAGGTAGGATTCGCGGGCGGGCGCGGCGGAGCCCGCCCGGCCCGGCGCGGGGGGCGCCGTCGGCGTGCCGGCCGCCCCCGGATCGCGGGCGTCGTCCACGGATGTCTCGGTCACCAGGTGCGCGAGCAGCCGACGGAGGCGCGCCCGGGCCTTGAAGAGCTGGCTCTTGGAGCCGCCACTGGTGATGCCCAGCTCGGCGGCGATCTCCTCGTGCGTGTAGCCTTCCACGTCGTGCAGCAGGAAGACGGTGCGCGCCCCCGGCGCCAGCTGCGCCACCGCCTCCTCGATCGAGGCGGCCAGGAAGGCCCGGTCGCCCTCCGGCTCCACCGTCGCGCTGTCCTCGGCGATCTCCGTCTCGAGCCGGTCCAGCCGCCGCAGGCGGCGCAGCGCGTTGAGCGTACGATTGACCGCGATGCGGTGCGCCCAGGTGGAGAACTGCGCCTCCCCACGATAGCTGGGCAGGGCGCGGAAGATCTGGATCCACACCTCCTGCGCCACGTCGGCCGCCTGGTCCGGGTCCCCCACCAGCCGACGTACGACGGCGTCGACCACCGGCGCGTACTGCGCCCACAGGGCGCGCATCGCCCGCTCATCGCCGTCGCAGGCGAGCCGGATGGTCTGCTGGTCGGAGCTCATGCGTGCGTGGAATATGTCACGGGGGAGCGGGGGAGGGTTGC
>DASTRO010000348.1:0-3492 GCA_035761165.1 Gemmatimonadaceae bacterium
CGCCGCGGTCGAGCACGCGGTTCACCAGCTCCACCAGTGAGCGTGGTCCCTCGCCCGGCAGCTCGGGGTCGTCGGCCGGCAGCTCGGGCCGGGGCGCGCGCGGCAGCGGCGGGCGGGGCTCCGGCGCGCTCCGTGGCAGCGTTCCGGGGGCCGGCGCGCTGTGCGGCACGGCGCCGGGCGCGGGCGCGCTGCGCACGCCGCCGGCGGGCGTCGGGACGCCGTGCGGGTCGTGCTCCGGTGGCTCGCGGTCGTCGCTCGTCTCCGACATCAGTCGTGGGCCATCAGTCGTGGGCCATCAGTCGTGGGCGAAGTGGTAGGGGGGCCAGGGCCCGGTGAACTCCCAGGTGAAGCCGGCCTCGCGATGCGCGGCCTCGAGCGCCTGCACCCGCTGCTGGAACGCCGCGAACCCCGCCTCGGACACGAGGAAGGCGGCGTGCAGCACCAGCACCCGCTCGGCGCCGGAGGCGGCGGCCGGCGGCAGTGGGAGCGCGCGTGCCGCTTCCGCCTCTCCGGCCAGCGTCGCGTACACCGTGCGCACGATCTCGGCCGCCACCCGTCGGCTCTCGTCCGCCCGCAAGGCGTCCTGCTTCTTCCGCAGGAGGTAGCGGCGCCCCGGCGCGGCCGTGGCCATCTCCGCCTCGAGCGCCTGCAAAGGCGCGGACAGCCCGGCCACCTGCCGCGCGAAGCGTGCCTCGTCGCGCCAGAGCTTGATTCCCCACTCGCGACGGCCGGCCAGCCGCTCGAGCCGCTCGCGCAGCTGTGGCGCGCGCTCGGCCAGCCGCTCGCGCAGCCGCGCCTCGCTCCGGTGGAGGGAGAAGAGCGTGAAGGGGATGATCGGTCCGCGGTCGGCGAACCAGGTGGCCACCCGCTCGTGCGCCAGGCCGCGCTCCCCGACCCAGGCCAGGTCGCGCAGCCGCTCGTCGAGCACGTCCTCGGCGTAGGTCGCCCCGTCCACGTCGCTGACGACGGCCGCCACGTCGCCCACCGGCAGCAGGCGCACGCCGCCGTCGTCCAGCCCGGCCAGCCCGGGCGGCGGCGGCGGCGCCCCCGCCGGCACCACGCCGTACAGGTAGACGAGGGAGTGATCGGTCACGAGGCCTCGGAGAATGCGTCGTCCAGGGTGATCCGGCGCCAGGACCGGGCGAAGCGCTGCAGCGCGGCGGCGCCCAGCGGTCCGTCGCGCAGCGCCGGCCCCGCCACGGCCGGCGGCGCCGCCGGGAGCGCCAGCAGTCGTACGGCCAGCTCGTCCGCCGCGACGGGCACCGGGCCCACCGTCCCGTGGCCGGCGAGCAGCCGATTGACGAACAGCAGATCGACCGGCATCCCAAGCTCCCGGAGCCGCACCAGCAGCCGTGCCGTCTCCGCCACGCTCAGCGCCTCCGGCCGCGCCACCGCCACCACCATCGTCGCGGCGCGGTCGCGCAACCGCTCGTCCAGCCGCCGCACGTCGCGCGCGAAGCGCAGCACGCGCTCGGCGAGCTTGCCCAGCCCCACCACCTCGCGGTAGCGCAGCAGGAGTCGCAGGACCATGTGCGCCCACTGCAGCGCCAGCTCCGGTATCTCGAGCAGCCGCAGCAGGTGTCCCGTCGGGGCAGTGTCGAGGACGACGGCAGTGTAGACGCCCGGCGAGGCCAGATCAACCAGCTCGACGAGCGCCACCAGCTCGTCCAGCCCGGGCGGCGCCAGCTCCACCAGCTGCTCGGCCAGCCGGCGGTCGGCGGCGCCGGCCCCACCGCCCTCGCCGCCGGTGAGGGCGCCAGCGAGCCGGCCGGCGCCCTCGCGATACTGCTCGCGCAGCGACGCCCACTCCGTCTCCGCCTCCACCTGTCGCAGCGCGAGGCGCGGCGCGTCGGGGGCGACCACCGCCGTCGTCCCCACGCGCACACCCCAGATGTCGCTCAGCGAGCCGGCCGGATCCACGCTCAGCAAGAGGACGCGCGCGTCCTCCGGCTCGGCCAGGCGGAGGGCGAGGGCGGAGGCGACGGTGCTCTTTCCCACCCCGCCCTTCCCCGCCACCACGTAGAGCCCACGGTCCGACGGCGGCGCGTACGCCTCCCCGATGCACAGGCGGGCGCCGGGTGCCGCAGCAGCGGGCGCACCACCCGCCGTCGGCCCGACGCCCGCGCCGGCCAGGGCACGGAGGGCCTCCGCACCACGCGGATCGTGCGGCAGCTCGGGGATGGGGACGATCGGTACGCCGAGCGCCGTCCACTTCCGCCGCGCCGCATCGCCGTCTCCCGACACCCGGTTGACGACGATCGCGCCCAGCGCGACCCCGAGCGGTCCGAGGGCGTCCGCGTAGCGGCGTGTCTCGGCCTCCACCGCGGGCTCCGACGTGGTGACCAGCACGACCCGCGTGTGTCCCGCGTCGCCGAGCCGCGCCGCGACGCGTGCGACGTCGTCGCGCAACGTGGTGAGCAGCCGGCGCACGGCGTCGTCCTCGGGTAGCGTCGTCGCGCCGAAGGCCCGGGCGACGGCGCGCGGTCGCGCCTCCAGCCGCTCGAGGGCTGCCGTCCACTCGCCGGCCAGCCGCGGCAGCGCCAGCAGGCGCAGCGTGTGTCCGGTGGGCGCCGTGTCCAGCACGAGCCGCTCCGGCCCGTCGTCGCGCGCGAGGACCGCGAGGCGGAGCAACGCCGCCAGCTCGTCGCTGCCGGGGAGCGCGAGCTCCACCAGGCCCTCCGCCTCGCCCCGCTCCAGATAGGTGCCCCGATCGAGCAGCGCGAGCAGCGCATCCCGGTGCTCCGCCAGCCAGCCGGCGCGTTCCCGTGCCGCGTCCAGCTCCGCGGCGTGGAGCCGCGGCACGCCGGCCACCGGCTGCGCCTCCGGCGAGAGGACCGCGCCCAGCGCGTCACCCAGGGAATGCGCGGGGTCCACGGAGAGGGCCAGCACGTCGTGCCCGGCGTCGGCGAGGGCGACGGCCAGCGCGGCGGCCACCGTCGTCTTGCCGACGCCGCCCTTCCCGCCGACCATCGTCCACCGCGGCGCGCCCGCGGCCAGCTCGGCGAGCACCAGGTCAGGCGGAGGGCTCGTCCCAGTCGAGCGTCACCTGCACGTCCGCGCCCCCCTGCGCATCGGCGACGCGCGGCCCCTCATCCCCGGTGCTCGCGGCATCCTCGGCAGCCTCGTCGCGCGCCACGCGCACCGGCCCGCCGGCGATCCCCATGCCGAACTGCTCGCGCCATTCGCGCACCTCGCGCAGGCGACGCATCAGCTCGGCCTCGCGTGCCACGTACTCGGCGTCGTCGATGTCGCCGAGCTCCAGCTCCATCTGCAGCGCGAGCAGCTCTTCCTTGATCTTCTGATCGTCGGTGAGCTCGCCGCGCACGGTGTCCTGCACCGTCTCGAGGGCGAAGTGGGCGAGGAAGGCGGGCCCGGTCACGGGCCAGAAGAGGACATGCTTGAGGAGGCCCATGCGCGGCGCGGCGGGGGTGGGCGTCAGCCGCCCGCCTTCTCCAGCTTCAGCTTGATGTTCACGAAGTTGGAGGGCGGCCA
>DASTRO010000349.1:0-9738 GCA_035761165.1 Gemmatimonadaceae bacterium
GAGGCGGCGCACGATCGCGCCCGCGAGAGACCGGGTCCGGCACTCGGGGCCATCCGCCCGAGGGGTGCCGGGCACCCGATTACGCGCCACCATCTATTCCTCCCTTCCTGAGAGCGTCGAGAACTGGGCCCGTGCCGCCCAGCGTCTGGGAGGGCATGAGGCGAATCGAATCGATGCGCGGACGAGCGGCGTCGTCCGGGTCGTGCAAGCGCCGACGCGCACCGCCCCGTGCGCGAGCGGGGGCGACGCGCCGGCCCGAGCCGGATGGTCGTACCGGATGGTCGAAATGGAAAACGGCTGGCGGACGACGCCAGCCGTCGTGTCGGGCCTAACGATCGGCGTCCCGCGCCGGCGGTCGAGCAGGACGCCGGGATGGGGCACCGTCCAAGGACGCGGCCAGGGGTGGCGCGGTAACGGCGGCCCGTCGGCGAGGCGCCGCCCGCCTCAGCCCTCCCGCCCCGGCCCGCTCTCCGCGTTGCGTCGCAGCGCCGCGAGCCCGGTGGCGCGCGCGCGGTCGATCAGGCGGTCGAGCACCTCGACCGCGAGCGAGACGTCGCCCGCCCCCGCCACGCCACCGCGACGCACGGCGGCCGTGAGCTCCTCGGCGAGGATCGCGTATTCGCGCACGAGCTGCGCCTCCGTCCAGCCGCGCGCCTGCCGCATCGCGCCGTGCAGCTCCGCGATCACGCGCTGGATCGTGCTGCCGTCGCGGAGCAGGTCGGACTCCGGTCCGCCCATGTCCTCCACCACCACCAGCGTCTGGGCGACGTCGGCCAGGAAGCTGAGCTGATGGTCCTCGAGCTCGGAGCGGCGCAGGTGCGCCGCCGCCGGGATCGTCGGGTCGCCCCGCAGGCGCGCGGCGTAGGCCGCGACGATGCGCTCGAGCTGCTCGCGCAGGTGCGCGCCGACCTCCGCCAGGCCGATCACCCGTGGCGGCAGGCCGGGCTCCTGGCGGGCCCGGGCCCCGTGATCGGCCATCGCCCCGGCCACCGCCTCCACCACTCCCTCGCTCACCCCCGCGGCCGCGCCGGGCAGCCACAGGGTGAACGTGGCGCCCTCGCCGGGCACGCTCTCCAGCGTCAGGTCGCCGCCCATGAGGCGCGCCAGGCGGCGACTGATCGCCAGCCCCAGCCCCGTGCCGCCGACCTGCCGGTTGAGGGCGCCCTGCACCTGGTAGAAGCGCTCGAAGACGCGGGGCTGCTCCTCCGGCGGGATGCCGATCCCGGTGTCGGCGACGCGGATGTAGGTCCACGGCCCGTCGCCCCGCAGCTCGCTGTCGGGCGGTGGTGCCTCGCTGCGGCCACAGTCGATCGTCACGGTGCCGCCGGCCGGGGTGAACTTCACCGCGTTGGAGAGCAGGTTGGCGAGGATCTGCCGCACGCGGTGCGGGTCGCCGGTGAACGGCTCTCCCGGATCGCCGGGGCGCGCGTCCACCAGCCGCACGCCGCGCGCGCTCGCCTGCGGGCGTACGAGGTCGAGGGCCGTGGCGACGAGCCCGCCGGTGAGGCACGGCTCACGCGCGACGGTCATCCAGCCGGCGTCGATGCGGGCCAGGTCCAGCACGTCGTCCACCAGCCCGCGCAGGTGCTCGCTGGTCCCCACGAGGCGCGCCAGGTAGTCGCGCTGCTGCTCGGTCACCGGGCCGGCGACCCCGAGCTGCAGGAGCTGGGCGTAGCCGATGATGGCGTTGACCGGCGTGCGGAGCTCGTGGCTCATCATCGAGACGAACTGGTCACGCGCCCGCAGCGCCGCCTCGGCATCGTCCCGCGCGCGGCGCGCCTCGATGGCCGCCGACTCGGCCCGACGCCCCGCGGCATCCGCCTCGGCGAAGAGTCGTGCGTTGTCGATCGCCATCGCCGCGCGGCTCGCCAGGTCCTCGGCGATCACCACGTCCAGATCGCCGAAGCGCCGCGCGTCGTCCGCCGTGACGAAGGTGATGGCGCCCAGCGTCTGCCCGCGGGCCACCATCGGCACGGTCACGTAGGCGCGGGTGCCGAGCGCGCGGAGCAGGCGCAGGTGCTCGGCGTCGTGGGCGGTGGCGGCGAGCGCCGCGTCGGAGACGTCGGAGACCAGCTCGGGCCGTCCCATCCGGATGACCCGCGGTGCGCCGATCAGGTCGTCCGGCTGCGGCGGGTAGCGCTCGTGCAGCTCGCGCGCGAGCGACTCCCGGGCCGGATCCGGGTGGAGCACCGCCAGTCGCCGGATCCGCCCCCCCTCGGCCAGCACGTCGACGATGCACCAGGCGCCCAGGTACGGCAGCGACATGCCCGCCACCGTGGTGAGCGTCGTCTCGTAGTCCAGCGAGTCGGCCAGGCAGCGGCTCACCTCGGCCAGGAAGGCGAAGCGATCGCGGCTCGTCTCGGCAGCGCGTCGATCGCGCTCCGCCGCCTCGCGCGAGCCCGTGTCGCGGCGGTCGGTGGAAGGCGCATCGGCCGGCACGGTGGGTGGGGCGCTGGGCGGCGCGCCATCGGCGTCGTGATCGGACGCACTCACGTGGCCGGCATCTCCGAGCTGGGTACGGGAATGGGAGTGGACCGCGCGCCGGGGCGCCGGCACCGGCGGGAGCGGTCCGATGCCGCCGGCCCGCATGGCGAGGATCGTGCCGACCGCGCGTCGACCGTCGGACCGATCCGCACGCCGCGGCGCGGCCTGGGCGGGTGGACGGCGGCGCCGGCGGGGGGCATCATTCGCCGGCCGACCCGCCCGCGACCTCCCCGTCATCCCGCGCCCCGCACGGCGTGCCAGTGCCCATGTCCACCGCCGCCCTCCTCGAGCAGTACCGCCCCGCGCTCACCGGCCACTGCTACCGCATGCTCGGCTCCGTCGTCGACGCCGAGGACGCCGTGCAGGAGGCGATGCTCCGCGCCTGGAAGAGCCTCGACCGCTTCCAGGAGCGGTCGTCGCTCAAGACGTGGCTCTACCGGATCGCCACCAACGTCTGCCTGGACACGCTCTCGGCCACCGAGCGCCGGCGCGTGCGCCCGGTGGAGCTCTCCGACACGCCCGGCGTGGTGCGCGACGACATGGCGCTGCCGCAGCGCCCGCGCGAGACGTGGGTGGAGCCGATCCCCGACGCCCTGGCGCTGCCGGCGCCGGAGACGTGCGACCCCGAGGAGCGCGCGATCCTGCGCGAGAGCATCCGCCTCGCCTTCGTGGCCGCGCTGCAGTACCTGCCGCCCCGTCAGCGCGCGGTGCTGCTCCTCACCCAGGTGCTGGGCTGGTCGGCGGCCGAGACGGCGGAGAGCCTGGCGATGAGCGTGGCGGCGGTGAACAGTGCGCTGCAGCGCGCCCGCGCGACGCTCGGCGCCCGCAACCCGGCCGTCGTGCCGCGCGAGCTCTCCGACGAGCAGCGACAGCTCGTGGCGCGCTACGTGGAGGCCTTCGAGCGCTACGACGTGAACGCGCTCACGCAGCTCCTGCACGAGGAGGCGACGCTCTCCATGCCGCCGTACGAGCTCTGGCTGCAGGGCCACACGTCGATCGCGCGGTGGCTGCTCACCCATGGCATCGGGTGCCGCGGCTCGCGGCTGGTGCCGGTGGAGGCGTGTGGCGGCATGCCGGCCTTCGCGCAGTATCGCGCCGGCGGCGCGCACCCGTGGGCGCTCATCGTGCTCGACGTCCGGGAGGACCGCATCGCGAGCATGACCTCCTTCCTGGACGTGGAGACGCTCTTTCCGCGCTTCGGGCTGCCGCTCCGGCTGGTGAGCTGAGGGAGCACGGCGGCGGGACCGATGAGTTCCGGCGGGTCGGCCGGTCCAAGGGGGTGAACTCACTCCGAGGCCACCGACCATGTCCGCCACGATGCTCGAATCCGCCGCCCTCGATCCGTCCGCCGCCCGCACCGCCGGCCTCGCCCGCTGGGCGGGCCGCGTCCTCACCGGCGCCGCGGTGCTCTTCCTCCTCTTCGACGCGGCCATCAAGCTCGCCGGCGTCCCCGAGGCGGTGCAGGGCACCGTGCAGCTCGGCTACGCGCCCCACCACCTGCCGATCATCGGGCTCATCGAGGTCGTCTGCCTCGTGGTCTATCTCGTTCCGCGCACCGCGCCGTTGGGCGCCGTGCTCTGGACGGGCTACTTCGGCGGCGCCATCGCGACGCACCTGCGGGTCGACAACCCGCTCCTCACGCACACGCTCTTCCCGATCTACGTCGCCGCCCTCGTCTGGGGCGGGCTCTACCTGCGCGACGCGCGCGTGCGCGCCCTGCTCCGTTCCGCCCGCTGATCGCTCACCGCTGATCGCTCACCGCTGATCGCTCATCGCTCGTCCTCGATCCCTCCCTGCACCGGAGCCAGACCGCATGTCCACCGCCCAGGCCCCTGCCCCCACCATCCGGAACGCCGGCACCGTCCCGGCGACACCGCGGAAGCTGTTCGTCAACATCCCGGTGAGCGACCTGCAGCGCGCCATCACCTTCTTCGAGGCGCTCGGCTTCCGTTTCAACCCGCACTTCACCGACGCGACGGCCACCTGCATGCTGGTGGGCGAAGACGCCTACTTCATGCTGTTGACGCGAGAGCGATTCGCGGACTTCGGCCGGCGCCCCACCGGCGACCCGGGCACCGCGACGGGGGCGATCTACGCCCTCTCCGCGGGGAGCCGGGCGGAGGTGGACGAGCTGGTGCGCACGGCCGTGGCCGCGGGCGGCTCGCACGCAGCCGAGCCGCAGGATCACGGCTTCATGTACGGCTGGAGCTTCTACGATCCCGACGGGCACCACTGGGAGGTGTTCTGGATGGACCCGAGCGCCATCCCGGGCTGACGGGCGCCGCGCGCCGGGCCCGCTCGGGAGACGGCGTCTCGCGCCCGAGCGGGCCCACGGCCGCCCGGCTGGCGCGGCCCCTGCGGCTCGTGGCGCCGTCCGATCCCACGCCGACGAGCCGATCATGTCATCCTCCTCCCCGCCCGCCACCGCCACCGGCGCCGCCGAGGCCCGCGTCGTCCCGACCACGCCCTACGCCGACCAGCGCCCCGGGACCTCGGGGCTGCGCAAGCGCGTGCCGGTGTTCCGGCAGCCGCACTACCTGGAGAACTTCGTCCAGGCGCTGCTCGACACGGCCGCACTCCCGACCGGGAGCACCCTCGTGGTAGGCGGCGACGGGCGCTACCTGAACCGCGACGCGATCCAGGTCATCCTCCGGATGGCCGCGGCGAATGGCGTCGCGCGCGCCGTCGTCGGCCGCGACGGCCTTCTCTCCACGCCGGCCGCCTCGCATCTCATCCGCCAGGGCGCGGCCGGAGGCATCATCCTCTCCGCCAGCCACAACCCCGGCGGGCCGGAGGGAGACTTCGGCATCAAGTACAACGTCGGCAACGGCGGGCCGGCGCCCGAGCGCTTCACCGATGCGGTGGCGGCGCGCGCCGCCGCGCTCACGCACTACCGCACGCTCGACGCGCCCGACCTGCCGCTCGACGTGGTCGGCACGCACCCGCTGGGCCCCATGCGGGTGGACGTCGTGGACCCGGTGGCCGACTACGCCGCGCTGATGGAGCGGCTGTTCGACTTCGGCGCCATCCGGGCGCTCTTCGCCGGCGGCTTCCGCATGCGCTACGACGCCATGCACGCGGTGACGGGGCCGTACGCGCGCGAGATCCTGGAGCGCCGCCTGGGCGCGCCGGCCGGCACGGTGGTGAACGCCGAGCCGCTCCCCGACTTCGGCGGCGGCCACCCCGACCCGAACCTCACCTACGCGCGCGAGCTGGCCGAGGCGATGTTCGCCCCCGACGCGCCGGACTTCGGCGCCGCTTCGGACGGCGACGGCGACCGCAACATGGTGCTCGGGCGCCGCTGCTTCGTGACGCCGTCCGACAGCCTCGCCATCCTGGCGGCGAACGCGCAGCTCGTGCCGGGCTACGCGCGGGGGCTGGCCGGCGTCGCCCGGTCGATGCCCACCAGCCAGGCGGTGGACCGCGTGGCGCGGGCGCTCGGGATCCCGTGCTACGAGACGCCCACGGGATGGAAGTTCTTCGGCAGCCTGCTCGACGCGGGGCGCATCACGCTCTGCGGCGAGGAGAGCTTCGGCACCGGCTCGGACCACGTGCGCGAGAAGGACGGGCTGTGGGCGGTGCTCTTCTGGCTCAACGTGCTGGCTCGGCGCGGCCAGCCGGTGGAGCGGATCGTGCGCGAGCACTGGGCGCGCTTCGGCCGCAACTACTACACGCGCCACGACTACGAGGCCGTGCCCACCGACGCGGCGCGCGGGCTCATGGCGCGGCTGCGCGAGCGGCTGCCGGCGCTCCCCGGCACGGCGCTGGCCGGTGCGCGCGTGGCCGCGGCCGACGACTTCACGTACGTGGACCCGGTGGACGGCAGCGTGAGCGCCGGACAGGGGCTGCGTGTGCTGCTCGACGACGGCGGGCGGATCGTCTACCGGCTCTCGGGTACCGGCACCGAGGGGGCGACGCTGCGCCTGTACCTGGAGCGCTACGAGCCCGGCCCCGAGCGCCTGGAGCTCGCGCCGGCGGACGCGCTGCGCCCCCTGGTGGCGGCGGCGCTCGAGCTGGCCGAGCTCCGCGAGCGTACGGGGCGCGACGCGCCGACGGTGGTGACCTGAGCGCGCGACGTGTGCCGCCGGCGGTGCGCTACGCCGCCGGCAGCGTCAGCGTGAACGTCGACCCGCGCCCCGGCTCGCTGCACACCGTCACGTCGCCGCCCATGGCGCGCGCCAGCTCGCGGCTGATCGACAGTCCCAATCCGGTGCCCTCGGTGACGCGCGTCAGGTTGTTGGTGAGCTGGACGAAGGGCTCGAAGATGGCCTCCAGCTTGTGCGGCGGGATCCCCGGTCCGGTGTCGCGCACGTGGATGTGGACGGCGTCCGACGACGTCTCGCACGCCAGCGTGACCTGGCCGTCGGGCGAGGTGAACTTCACTGCGTTCGAGAGGAGGTTGAGCAGCACTTGCTGCATCTTCTCGCGGTCGGCCAGGCAGGTGGCGCCCGGGTCGCCGCCCTCCAGCCGGTAGCGCAGCCCCTTGGCCACGATCTGCGGCTCCACCAGCGCCTGCACGTCCTCCAGCACCTCCTCCACGGCCACGCGCTCCCGGTGCAGCTCCACGCGCCCGGCCTCGACCCGGGCGAAGGTGAGGAGGTCGGTGATGAGGCCCAGCAGGTGCTTCTGGCTGCGCTGGATGCGGGCCAGGTCGGCCCGCTGCGCGTCGGTCACCGGGCCCCGGATCCCGAGCTGCAGCAGCTCGGCATAGCCGCCGATGGCGTTGAGCGGCGTGCGCAGCTCGTGGCTCATCGTCGCCAGGAACTGGCTCTTCGCCCGGTTCGCCTCCTGCGCCTCGTGGTACAGCCGCGCGTTGTCCACCGCCATGGCGGCGCGGCGCGCCAGCTCCTCGGCCAGCGGCAGGTCGCGCGCGGTGTAGCGGCGCCCGGACGCGCCGACGGCGAGCGTGAGCACGCCGATCGTCCGTCCGCGCGTCACCAGGGGCGCGCACACGTACGACGCCATCCGCATCCCGCGGAGCATCGCCAGGTGGTCCTCGTCGCGCGCCAGCGCGACGAGCAGCGCGTCGGTCACCTCGGTCATCAGCTCCGAGCGCCCGCTGCGGGCCACCCGCGAGACGCCGTGCGGCCCGTCGGGGAGCGGGCCGTAGAAGCGCTGCAGCTGCCGGGCGAGCGCCGCGTCGGCCGGGTCGGCGGACATGGCGGCGATGCGCTGGATGGCGCCCTGGCCGTCGGTGAAGTCCACCAGGCACCAGTCGGCGATGGCGGGCACCACGAGGCGCGTGATGCTGTGCAGCGTCTCCTCGGAGTCGAGCGACGAGTTGAGCAGCGCACCGGCCTCGGCCAGCAGCCGGTGGGCCTGCTCGCGCTCGTGCAGCACCGTCTCGGAGCGCTTGCGCGTGATGGCGACGGCGATGTGGCTGGCGATCGCCTGCGCCAGCCGGAGCGCCGGCGGCTCGATGGCACGCGGCGCGTCGAAGTAGATCATGAACTTGCCGAGGAGCCGCCCGGCGTCCACCAGCGGGATGAACGCCAGGGCGCCGATCCCCTCGCGCGCGAAGACGGGATGCAGCGGCGCGAGGCTCGGGTCCGCCAGCGCGTCGGGCACGAGCACCGGCTGCGGGTCCGGGTCGTCCGGTGCCCATGGCGAGTGCCCCTCGACGGCCCCGCGATAGTCCTCCGAGAGCCCGCGCCAGGCCACGAAGCGCATCACCCCCGCCTCGTCGCAGAGCAGCACCGAGGCGCGGTCGGCGTGGAGCGCGTGCTGCAGCTCGTCCAGCGCCGCGGCGTAGATGTCCTCCAGCGCGCCGGCGCGCGCCACCGTCTCCGCCATGCGGTAGACCGCCTGCAGCTCGTCGAACTTCTGCCGCAGCTCGGCCGCGGCGCGCCGCTGCTCGGTGACGTCGCGCTTGATCCCGACGTAGCAGACCGGCTCGCCCATCACGTCGCGCACGGCGAAGGAGGAGAGCTCGATGGTGAGCCGCCGGCCGTCCTTGGTGCGGCTCACGCACTCGCGGCGGCAGATGCCGGTGGCGCGCAGCTCCGCGGTGATGCTCTGGAACTCCGCCTCGCCCAGGTGGATGGCCGGCGTCCGGCCGCGCAGCTCCTCGTCGGAGTAGCCCATCAGCCGCTCGTGGGCGGCGTTCTGCTCCAGGTAGCCGCCGTCGGGATCGACGATGGCGATGGCCTCGGTGGAGTTGACGAAGATCGCCCGGTAGGGGGCGGCGGCCCGCTCGGCCGCCGCGGCCGACGTGACGCGGGGCGGGCGCACCGCGGTGTGCGGTGCGGACGGGGGTCCGGCCGCGACGCCGGCGAGCGGGGGATCGCCGGGGTCAGCGGGTGGGACCCGGTTCGGGCGCATGGCTGGCATACCCCTCCTCACCGGGGCGGGGGCGTGGTGCGCGCACGCGGTGGCGGCTGCCGGAGGGGCCGTCCGCCGCGTGCGCGCTCGAATGCGAGCCCGACGCCGCACACCGCGTGCCCGGGGCGCCGCCGCACCGCACCCCGGCCCCGCACCCCCCTACGGCACGACGGGCGGCCGCTCCCCGATCCGGTACTCCTTCGGCGGCTCGGCGCCCAGCAGGTTCCGCACGAAGTAGTCCCACCGGCGGCGCATCATGTAGGCGCTGGCCTGGCCGTAGCCGTGCCGCGCGTTCGGGATCATCAGCAGGTCGAAGTCCTTCCCCGCGTCGATGAGCGCGTCCACCACGAGCAGCGTGTTGTAGGGCGGCACGTTGTCGTCCGCCGTGCCGTGCGCCAGCAGCAGCTTGCCGCGCAGCTTCTCCGCGTGCAGCTGGTTGGCCGCCTCGGCATAGCCGGCGGAGTCCTTCGCCGTCGCCAGCAGCCCCTGGTAGCGCTCGCCCCAGTCGTCCTCGTAGTTCCGGTTGTCGTGGTTGCCCGACTCCGCGATGCCGACGTCGAAGAAGTCCGGGTAGCGGAACATCGCGTCGGCCGTCGCGAAGCCGCCGCCGGAGTGCCCCCAGATGCCGACGCGCTCGAGGTCGATGAAGGGGTAGCGCCGCGCCAGCTCCTTCATCCCGGCCACCTGGTCCGGGAGCGTGTTGTCGCCCATGTGGCCGTAGTACGCGTCGGCGAACGCCTTGGAGCGCCCCGGCGTGCCCATGCCGTCGATCTCCACCACCACGAACCCGAGCTCGGCGAGCGCCTGCCGGTCGCCGCGCGCGGCGGCGAACGCGCGGCTCCCCGTGCTCCCCGTCTGCGGGCCGGGGTACACGTTGTTCACGATCGGGTACTTCCTCGTCGTGTCGAGGGTCGTGGGGACGAACATCAGCCC
>DASTRO010000350.1:0-11869 GCA_035761165.1 Gemmatimonadaceae bacterium
CGCCGCCTACGCGCGCGCCTTCGCGCCGGCGTGGTTCGCCGAGCTCCAGCTGGCGCCGCTCTTCACGCCCCCGCTCACCCTGAGCGCCACCGGTGCCGCGGTGGCGGCGCGATTGCGGCGCGAGGGCTACGACTGGCGCCAGGCCATCGCCGGCATCCGCGCGCCGACGCTCGTCGTGCACGGCGCCAACGACCCGCTCCCCGAGCGCGTAGCCCGGGAGCTGGCCGCGCTGCTCCCGCAGTCGCGGCTCGTCGTCGTGCCGGGCGCCGGCCACATGCCCTTCTGGGAGCGGCCGGAGGCGCTCTTCCCCCTCGTCGCCACCTTCCTCGACGCCCCCGACCCGGAGGCCGCCGGCCCGTGACGCGTTCGCCGCCGCCGCGTGACATGCGGCGGCGCTGCATCGTCTGACGGACGGAGCGACCGACGCGGCCCACGCCGCGCGCCGCCCGCCTGCCCCCGCTGCATCGCGTCACCGCGCCACCGCTTCACCCGCCCCATCATGCGCCGGCCCGCCCTCCTCCTCGCCTCCGCCTGCCTCGCCCTCGCCGCCACGAGCGCGCTCACCGCGCCGCCCGTGCGGGCCTGGCTGCTCGACGGGCTCCGCGTCTCGAGCGCGGCCGCGCAGATGGACGACCACCTGCCGGGCCTGACCATCGGCGGCACCGATGCGCCGGGCACGCTGCCGGGGATGCGCGGCGCTGCGCCGCTCGCGGCCGGCCTCGACGCGCTCACCGCCGACGAGCGCACGCGCGACGGCGTGCTCGCCGACGAGGCGATGAGCTACCTGGCCACCTTCGCCGCCGGCACGTACATCGACGAGGTGCTGGCCGCCAGCGACTCGCTCGTCACCCGCTGGCCGCTGCGCGGCGACCGCCGCCTGACGTACTGGGTGCAGCCGGGCGGCGACTTCCCGGAGTGGACGCCGGAGCACCGCCGGATGGTGGAGAGCGCCTTCGCCGAGTGGGACCACGCCGGCCTGCCGCTGCACCTGGTGCCGACGCGCGACTCCACGGCCGCCGACGTGGTGGTGGCCTGGCGCGAGCGGTTCGACGAGCCGATCAGCGGCAAGACGCGCTGGACGCACGACCGCCGCGGCTGGATCCGCAGCGCCCGCGTGACGATCGCCTTCCACCGCTCCAGCGGCGAGCTGCTCCGCCCCGACGAGACGCGCGCCATCACGCTGCACGAGGTGGGGCACGCCCTGGGCCTGGAGCACACCACCGACGTGGCGAACGTGATGGCGGCGCGCGTGCGCGTGCGCACGCTCTCCGAGGCCGACCGCGCGACGGCGCAGCTCCTCTACCGGCTGCCGGCGGGCTCCCTGAAGCAGTGAGCCGCCCGCCGGCGCACGACGCGCGGGGGACGAGCGATGGGGCACGCGACGCCCAGCGCCTCGTCCCCCGCGGCGCATCCGGGCGGCCCGCCTGGGAGCGCCTGCCGCTCGTCCTCGCGGCCGCCCTCGTCGCCTTCGTTGGCGTCCAGGGGTGGCGGGTGCGGGAGGCCGCCACGCCGGGTGGCATCACGGATGCCGCGGGTGAGGCCGCAGGCGACGGTGCGGCGCGGCATGCCGCACCACCGGACGACGTCTCGCGCGACGCCGCCCTCCGCGCCGCCCGCGCCATGGCCGCCCGCGCGCGGCTGCGCGCCGACTCGGCCGGCACCTACATCGGCGCCATGCTCCGCGGCGACGGGCTGGTGGTGCGCTGGCCGGACGACGGGCGCGCGGTGACGGTGTGGGTGCAGCCGCGCACCACGGTGCGCGACTGGTACCCGGCCGACGTGGCGGTGGCGCGCGACGCGTTCGACGCCTGGGCGCGCGTGGTGCCGCTGCGCTTCGTCTTCACCAACGACTCCGCCGCCGCGGTGCGCGTGCGCTGGACGGACCGTCTGACGCACGAGGAGCAGGTGGGGCAGAACCGGCTCACCTACCGGCCGGACGGCGTGGTGATGGGCGCGGAGGTGACGCTGGCGGTGCACGACCCGCGGGGACGCACGCTGGCGCCGGAGGTGCTGCGGCTGATCGCCCTGCACGAGGTGGGGCACGCGATCGGCCTGGCACACTCCGCCGACGGTCGCGACGTGATGGCGGCGCGGACGGACGGACGGGGGCGCGGCCTGACGCCGGCGGACGTGGCGACGGCGCGGCTGCTCTACGCGCTGCCGGTGGGGCGGATCGACGGCCAGTAGCCGAGACGGTGCGGCGCGCGGGCGGTCGTGCTTGCGTCGTCGCGCCGGCGGCTGCAGTCTGACCGACGGCGCCGCGCCGGCCCGCGCGCCGCGCGGGCGCGATCTCCGGCCGGCGCACGGCCGGACTCCTCCGAACGTCAGCACGCACGCATGCCCTGCGACCCGCCCACTCGCTTCGTGGCGTCCCTCGGCGCCGCCGCACTCGCGGTCGCCTGCCAGGTTGGTCCCGACGCGCCCCGCGGAAGGGCGGACGCGGATGCACCCGACCACGCGGCGGTGACGGCCGAGGCGCCGTCTCCCCCCACGGCGTGTCCCGGCTCGGACTTCGGCACCTTTCTCGACGCATTCGCCGAGGATCCGACACTCCAGCGACGCTACACGCGCCTCCCGCTCCCGGTGACGACGATGGACGAGGGTCCGGACGGGCCGCGACCACTGGAGCGGCTGCTCCCCGCCGACTCGATCCCGTGGCCCGTCCTGCTCTCCGCCGCCACCCGCGCGGCCGAGGGCCTCGAGCTCACGATCGACAGCACGGCGGCCGGCCAGTGGCGCGTGACGGCGGCCAAGCCGGACACGGACTACCAGCTGGAGTACACGTTCATGCGCGACGACGAGCGCGGCGCGTGCTGGTACCTGGTGCGCTACGAGAATGCGTCGCTCTGAGGGGCGGCCGTCCGCCCGTCGCCCGCACGCCGCCGTCACCGCCGCGAGGCCGCGCCTGGCGGCGATCCCGAGCGCCGTGGCCGGCCGCCATCCCATGCCCGCGGCGCCCGCCGGCTGAGGCGTGCGATGGAGATCGTCACCGCCGCCTGCCGCCTGCGCCCGCTCGCGCCCACGGACGCCGAGTCGCTCGCCCGGCACGCCAACGACCGCGGCATCTGGCTGAACCTGCGCGACCGCTTCCCGCACCCCTACACCCTCGAGGACGCGCGGAGCTACATCGCCCACGTCGCCGGCCAGGAGCCCGCGACCAGCCTCGCCATCGAGGTGGACGGCTCGGCCGTGGGCGGGATCAGCCTCATGCCCGGCCACGACATCGAGCGGGTGAGCGCGGAGATCGGCTACTGGATCGGACGCGCCTACTGGGGGCGCGGGATCGCCACCGCGGCGATCCGCGGCGCGACGGGCTACGCGCTCACGACGCTCGGCTTCCGCCGCGTGTTCGCCGTGCCGTTCGTGCGCAACGCGGCGTCCGTACGGGCGCTGGAGAAGGCCGGCTACGTGCGCGAGGGGGTGATGCGCCGCAGCGCGGTGAAGGACGGCGCGCTGCTCGACCAGTATCTTTACGCCGCCTACGACGACCGCTGGACGGCGTGAGCCGACGGCCGCGACGGATCGCGGCGCCACGACAGGGGGAGCATGGACTGGCTGAGCTTCATCGCCGCGCTCGTGAAGGCGCTCGCCTGGCCGCTGACGACGCTCGGCATCTTCCTCGTGTTGCGCCGCCCGCTGCTGGCGCTCGTGCCGGCGATCGGGCGGCTCAAGTTCAGGGACCTGGAGCTCGACTTCGGCCGCCGCCTGGCGGAGGCGAGCGCCGAGGCGGCGGCACTGCCGGGCGGCGGCACCGCCCCGGCGCTGCCGGAGGGTGCCGAGGAGTCGCTGCTCCGCCTGGCGGTGGCGGCACCGCGGGCGGCGATCCTCGAAGCCTGGCTGCGCCTCGAGGCGGCCGCCCTGCAGGCGGCGCGGCGGCACGGCACCACCGAGCCGGTGTCGCACCTCCGCTCCCCGCTGCGGCTCATCGAGGCGCTCGAGGAGACCGGCGTCATCGACGCCCGGCAGGCGGCGGTGTTCCACGAGCTGCGCAGCCTGCGCAACTCGGCCGCGCACGCCGTCGGCTTCGAGCCGAGCCCCGAGACGGCGCGCAACTACGTCCACCTCGCCGCACGCCTGGAGCAGTCGCTCGGCGAGCCGCCCACCGGAGGAGCGCTGCGATGACGCGGGACATGCGACGGCACGGGACGTCCACGTCGTGCGAGTGGCTCGCGGCAACGCGCGCCCGGCGCACCGTGTCTCACCATCGGATCCCCCTCATGCTGGAGGCAGCCGATGCGGCGCACGCACGTCCTCGCCGGAGCCCTCGCCACACTTCCGACCCTGCAGCCGCCGATCCCGCACCAGCCGCCGGCACCACCACCGACCGCGCGCCTGTTCGTCGTCGCAGCGCGCGGGGCGGGCGTGCACGTCGACGTGAGCGCCCCGGGCGGGCGGCTCCGCCTGACCGCGCCCGGCGCGCCGCTCGCCGCCGACGTGTCGACGACCACGCCGGCCGTCGTCGAGGTGTACGGAAGCCCCACGGAGCTGCGCGTCCAGTCGGCGCCCGAGCATCCGCTGCGCGTGCAGGTGCTGATGCCGGCCGCACGCTCCCCGGCGGGGCCCGCCGCCTACCACGGCTGGCACCTCCAGCTGCGTCGCACCGAGCGCGGCTACGTTCCCGCCACGCAGATCGTGCCGCTGCCATCGCGCTAGACGCGCCGCGCGCCGCCCGGCCGGGAGGCTCGTACCATCACCGGACGGGGGACCGATGAGCACCGGACGGCTCGAGGCGTTCAGCGACGGCGTGCTCGCCATCATCATCACCATCATGGTGCTCGAGCTCCGGGCGCCGCACGAGCCCACGCTCGCGGCGCTCCGCCCGCTGCTGCCGGTGGCGCTGAACTACGTGCTGAGCTTCATCTATCTGGGCATCTACTGGAACAATCACCACCACATGCTGCACGTCACGCAGCGGGTGACCGGCGCGATCCTGTGGGCCAACCTGCACCTGCTGTTCTGGCTGTCGCTCGTGCCCTTCGTGACGGCGTGGATGGGGGAGAACCACTTCGCCGCGCTGCCGACGGCGATGTACGGCGCCGTGCTCCTGCTGGCGGCCATCGCCTACACGATCCTGCAGCGGACGATCATCGCCAGCCAGGGCCCGGCGTCGGTGCTCGCGGCGGCGGTGGGCGGCGACGGCAAGGGGAAGATCTCGCCGGTCCTCTACGCGATCGCGATCCCGGCGGCGTTCGTGAGCCCGTGGATCTCGGACGCGATCTACGTCACGATCGCGCTGATCTGGCTGGTGCCGGACCGTCGCATCGAGCGGATGGTGGCGGGCGTGGCAGCCGAGGTCGAGTCGGATGCCTGACGTCGTCGGGCGGCCGGCCTGCACCGCTTGACGCGGCACGGCCGCGGGGTAGGATGCGACCGCCCGCGCGGCGGTGTGCCACGCGCGCCGACCGCGACCGTACCCGCACGAGACTACCCCCTATGACGACGCCCGCGATCCCGCTCAAGGAGTTCGACCAGGAGATGGCCACCACCCGCCGGTTGCTCGAGCGCGTGCCCGACGACCGGGGCACGTGGAAGCCGCACGAGAAGTCGTTCGCGCTGGGGCATCTCGCGCAGCTCGTGTCGTGGATGCCGGGGTGGATCGCCAACGCGCTCAGTGCGGATTCGCTCGACCTCGCCCAGGCGCCGGGCTACAGCTTCGAGCGCACGGAGACGCTGCTGCGCGACTTCGACGGCCACGTGCGCGACGCCCGCGCGGCGCTGGCGGCCGAGCCCGCGCCCGACATGGCGGCGCCGTGGTCGCTGACGCGCGGCGGACAGGTGCTGTTCACCACGCCGCGTGGGGAGATCGTGCGCATGCACCTCAACCACCTGATCCACCATCGCGGCCAGCTCACCGTCTACCTGCGGCTGCTGGACGTGCCGCTGCCGCCGATCTACGGCCCGACGGCGGACGAGCGGATGTGAGGGCCGCCGGGCGGACCGATGGTCCGCCGCGGGCGCGGTGGCGGCTGTGCCGGCGCGGCGGTTCGCGCCGGGCGGCGGTGATCCGGTACGGGTCGGCGCGGGAATCGGCGCGAACGTGCTTTTCGGGGGGGGCCCCCGCGCCGGCGGCCGGCATCTCGCCGCCGCCCCTCGCGGCCCGTGCTCCGCTGACCGACGGCCGTCCGCATCGCCCGACCATCCGCCCGCTGCCGGCACGTCGGCCGGCGCCGCGCGCTTGTCCCGCGTCGGGGTATGACGTATGGTCATACCCGGAGGTCCGCATGCCCAAGACGAAGATCGCGGTGACGCTGGACACCGCGCTGCTCGACGAGCTGGACGCGCTCGTGCGGCAGGCCCGCTTCCCGAACCGGAGTCAGGCCATCGAGGCCGCGGTCGCGCAGCAGCTGGACCGGATCCGTCGCACTCGGCTGGCCGAAGCCTGCCGACAGCTGGACCCGGCCGAGGAGCGGGCGCTGGCCGAGGAGGGGCTCGCGGCCGACCTGGCCGACTGGCCCGAGTACTGAGTGGCGCGCATCCGCCGCGGGGAGATCCGCTGGGCCGACCTGGACCCGACGCGCGGGTCCGAGCAGGCGGGGCGGCGCCCGGTGCTGATCCTGAGCCACGACGTGTTCAACGACCGCTCGGGGATGGTGATCGCCGTCGCGCTCACCAGCCAGGCGCCGCGAGCCGGCTTCCCACTCACCTGCGAGCTGACGGCCGCCCGACTCCCGAAGCGCTCGTGGGCGAAGATCAGTCAGATCCGCACGCTCGCCGTCGAGCGGATCGGGGCGCGGCTCGGCGAGGCATCGACGGAGGAGGTGGCGCAGGTGGTCGAGGGGTTGATGGAGATCGTCGGGCCCTGACGGGCGGCGACGGTCCGCGCCGGGCGGCGGTGTTCCGGTGCGGGTCGGCGGGAGGGACTTCGCGATCGTGTCTTTCGGGGGGGGCCCCCGCGCCGGCGGCCGCACGGGCCGCCTCGTGCGCTGCACGGCCGAGCATCACTCCCCTCCACCGCCCCGCACCACGTACCATCCCACGATCGGCACGTCGAACGCGTCGTGGGTGACCACCAGCAGCCGCTCGCTCGTCCCCGCCACGATGCGCCCGCGCGTCGACAGCATCAGCCGGCCGATCGGGCGGCCATCGGGCGTGAAGGCGTTCCACCGCACCGAGTCGGCGTCCGTCGATTCGTACTCGCGCGCCCAGAGCGTGCCGTCGTCCAGCGCCACCAGATCGGCAATCAGCGGGTGCGTGGAAGGCGCGGCGGCGATCGAGGCCTCGGCCTGCCGGCGCATCTCGGCAGCCATCGCCGCCGGCATGCGCGACGGTATTCGGACCAGGCGTGCCCGCGCCGAGTCGAGCTCGGCGTCGGTAACCGGACGCGGGGCGACGTCGCCGTCCACGATGGTGCGTCGCACCCCGTCCACCCGGTCGATGCGCAGCCGTGCGACATCGGCCAGGTACACTGCGCCATCGGGCGCTACGGCCCACAACCGCTCCGGCCCGGTTGTAAAGATGGCGCGGGGTGGAATCAGGCTGCCGTCACCCGTGGCCAGTGCCGGGAGAGGAAATCGAGCGAGTGTCGCGGTGTCCGATCCAGGTGCGCCGATCGACACGATGCGCGCCTCTACCGTATCGCCGATCACCGCGGCACCGGGGAGCACGAAGTAGAGCGCCCGGTCGCGCAGCATGCGCACGGCGAGTGTGCCGGGGAGGCGAGGCGCCGTCCAGAAACCCGCAGCGGCTCCGGTCGAGTCGAAGCGCACGACCTGGCGGCTCCCTTGCTCAAACACGCTCAGGGTGAGACTTGAGTCATAGGCGGCAGCCATCGCGCCCCGATACTCGCCGGGCCCACCACCCTCACGCCCGAGGTTGCGCACGAACGCGCCGTGTGCGTCGAACTGCCTGAATTCGCCCCAAAGGTCGGCCACCGCCAGCCGGCCGTCACGGCCCGCGGCAACGATGCCCGCGTTCGCGAACTGGCAGGGTGGATCCTCGCGGTTCGTACACAGCACGACCTCCGGCTCCAGCGCCAGCACCGGCATCGCGTCGTACTCCGCCTGCGTCAGCCGCCCGGACGTCTCGCCGCCATCCGCCGCGCAGCCGGCCGCCGCAGCAAGTCCGATCAAAGCGAGCAGCCCGGCGTATCGTCGCCTTCCACCGCGCCGTCGGCGCGACACTGTGTTGGGCAGGTGAAGGGCGGCGGGCGGACGGTGCACGGAAGCGGGAGCCGGCACGGGAGACCTCGCGGTGAGAGGATCGCTGCGGGCACGTCGCGGACACCGCGCAGCATGCCCCGCCGACCGCGAGCACGACAGGACCGCACCGCACTTCTCACCGAGTCGTCACGCGGCGTTAATGCTCCCTTCATCCGGGCACGACGGTGAAGGACAGGGAGGCGCGCCGGGCCCCGGCGGATCCGCCCCGGAATCCTCCTTGCACCCTGCGCCGCCGCCCCGTGTGGCCCGGCGCGCGACGCGTCGGACGACCGGCCCCGCACGCCACCCTCCACCGTCCACCACCCGATGCCCGACACGGCCCTGCCCGACAACCCCGCCCCCGAGCGTCCCATCGCCTCCATCCCGCAGAGCGCGGCCGAGGCAGCCGCGCTGCCCGACATCCCGGAGCCGGCGGACGGTCGCTTCGACGTCCTCGTCGTGGGCGGCGGCCCGGCCGGGCTCTCCTGCGGCATCTGGCTGGGCCGCTACCTGCACTCCGTCGCCCTCGTCGATTCCGGCGACCCGCGCAACTGGGAGACGCGTGGCGTCAACGGCTTCCTCGGCCAGCCCCACGTGCAGCCCTGTGAGCTGCGCGAGAGCGGGCGCGACGAGTGCCGCAAGTACGGCGTGACGATGGTCGACGCCTGCGTGGACCGCGTGACGAAGCACGACGACGAGCACTTCGAGCTGACGCTGCAGGACGGCCGCACGCTGCACGGCCGCCGCCTCTTCATCGGCATCGGCATCAAGGACGTCTGGCCCGACGTGCCGGGACTCGGCCGCGTCTACGGCAACCGGGCGCACGTCTGCCCGGACTGCGACGGCTACGAGGCGCGCGGCCGGAAGACCGTCGTCATCGGCAACGGGCGCAAGGCGGTGGGGATGGCGCTCGACCTCGCCAACTGGACGCGCGACATCATCGTCTGCACCAACGGCGACCCGCCCGACTTCGACGACGCGCTGCGGGCGAAGCTGGACGGGCTGGGGATCGAGACGGTGCTGGACCGCATCGAGCGCATCCACTTCCGCGAGGGCGACCTGCGCTCGCTCGAGTTCGCGCGCCGCCCCGCGCTCGGCTGCGAGAAGATCTTCTTCGCCATCGCCCAGTACCCGGCCGACGACCTGGGCGTGCAGCTCGGCTGCGAGCGCGACGAGGAGGGCCGCATCGTGGTCGATCGCGCGCAGCACACGTCGGTGTGGAACGTCTTCGCCGCCGGCGACATCACCGCCGGCCCGCAGCTGGCGATCCGCGCCGCGGCGGACGGCGCCGTGGCGGCGCTGGCGATCCACAAGAGCCTGCTGCCGGCCGAGCGACAGATGCCGCCGCGAGCCGCGGGATGAGGGGACCGGCCGTCGGGGCGGTCCGGTGGCCCTCGGGGGTGCCGGGCGGCGGGTGAACGCTCGCCATGGTCGTGGCATCATGTAGCGTGACGTATCGTGATGGCGGCCGATCGAGGTGACCGTCCCGCCATCGAGCGTCGACCCGACCGCCCGCACGCCAGCGCACCGAGAGCGCATCGATGGCGCCACCCACGCTCGCCATGCGACCCGACCCCGAATCCGCCGTCGCGCCGCCGGACGTCGCGCCGTGGGAGCTCGTGGCCCGCGCGGCGGCCGGCGACACGCCGGCGTTCACCGCCCTCGTGGCCGCGCTGCACCCGACGGTGCACCGATGGGCCCTCGTCTTCGCCGCCGACCCGGACGAGGCGGACGACATCGTCCAGGACGCGTTCGTGCAGATGTACCGGCACCTCGCCCGGTACCAGCGCGGGGCCCCGCTCGAGGCATGGCTCTATCGAATCGTGCGCCGCGCGGCCGGGCAGCGCCGCCGCGCCACGCACCGCCGACGCCGGCTCGCGGCGTCGGCGCGGGCGCGTCCCGAGCGGGACGTCTACGTCACCGATCCCGGCGCGCGCGTCGACCGACAGTGGGTCTCGGCGCGGATCCGTGCCTTCTTCGGGGACCTCCCCGCGCGGCAGCGCGAGATCTTCGACCTCGTCGACCTGCAGGGGTTCGAGCCGTCCGAGGTGGCGCGCATGATCGGGATGAACGCGGCGACCGTGCGGACGAACCTGTTCAAGGCGCGCGCGGCGGTGCGTGCCCACCTCATCGCCCGGCACCCCGGCGCGGCGGAGCTCACCCGATGACCCACGCGATGACCTGTGCCGAGTGTCTGAGCCTCGTGGCCACCGCCGACATGACCGAGCTGACGGCGGCCACGGCGGTCACCGAGCACTGTCGCGGCTGCGCCGACTGCGCGAGCGTCGTCGACGAGGTGGCCGAGGAGACGCGCCGGCTCGCCGACGCGCTCGACGGCACGCTCCCCGGCGTCCCCTCCCACGTGGTCGCGCTGCGCGCGATCGCCGGCGCGGCGCGCGGCCGCCGGCGCACCGGGCGCCGGCGGATCGCCCTCGGTGCGGTGGCCCTCACCGCCGCGCCGCTGCTGGCGGCGTTCGTCCTCCGCGTCCTCCCCGTCGGCGCGACGAGCGTCGCGGTGCGGACCGTGGAGCTGCACTGCCTGGCGCCGGAGCAGGCGCTGGAGCTCGCGGGGCCGTCGCTGCCGCCCCGGGTGCAGGTCACCACGCGCCCCGCGCTGCACCTCCCCGTCCTGACGCTCCGCGGCCCGCGCCCGGACATCGCGGCGGCGGAGCAGCTGCTCACCCAGCTCGACGCCCGGTGGAGCGCGGAGCGCAGCGCGCACTGCGCGAGCGCGCCAGCGCCGGATGCACCGGCCACGAGCGCACCGGCCACGAGCGCACCGGCCACGAATGCACCGGCATCCGTGCCCGCACGCGTGCGCGCCCTCCCTCGGGAGCCGTGAATCCCGGCGGCCGGCCACCACCCCGCTCTTCCCGCCCCCCGCTTCGCTCGTCGCTCGTCGCTCGTCGCTCGTCGTTGGTTCACCTGCACTACCCGCCGCGGCGGCACGCCCCATATTGTACCGCCGCCATGCCCCCCGCCCCGCCCCCTACCGCCGCCCCCGTCCGCCTGCTCGTCGTCGAGGATCACGACGACCTGGCCGAGGCGCTCCAGGTCAGCTTGAAGCGCGAGGGCTACGCCGTCGACGTCGCGCGCGACGGGCGACAGGCGCTGGCCATGGTGCGGCGCACCCCGCCCGACGTCGTCGTGCTCGACCTCGGGCTGCCGGGGCTCGACGGCTTCGGCGTGCTGCAGCGGCTCCGCGCCGAGAACGTCTGGTGCCCGGTGCTCATCCTCAGCGCGCGCGATGCGGACGCCGACAAGGTGGAGGGCTTCCGCGCCGGCGCCGACGACTACGTCACGAAGCCGTTCCGCACTGTCGAGCTCCTCGCGCGCATCGGCGCGTTGGCGCGCCGCGCCCTGCGCGAGCGCGCCGGGGCGACGTCGCCGGGCGCGGGAGCGATGGCCGGCGCGGCGGCGCCCGGCGACGCCGGCGTGATGTCCGACGCGTACGACCCGGCCACCGCCGCGCAGGGCGTCATCGGGTTCAGCGACACCGAGCTCGGCGAGCGCTACGGTCTCACGCAGCGGCAGGTGGAGATCGTGCGCATGCTCGCCGCCGGCCTCTCCAACCCCGAGATCGCCGACGCCCTCTCGATCAGCCGCTTCACGGCGCGCAATCACACGCAGCAGGTGCTCTTCAAGCTCGGCCTGCCGTCCCGGGCGCGCGTCGCGTCGGCGCTCCGCGCGGCGTACGACCGCGAGCGCGGCGCCGCCACTCGCGCCGACGG
>DASTRO010000351.1:0-13740 GCA_035761165.1 Gemmatimonadaceae bacterium
ACGCCGCGCGCCCCCCACCACGCGCCGCCGGCGTCGCGCCGGCGCCGGTGCGCACGCGCGTCCAGTCGATCGGGACGAGGCGCGGATTGCGGCGCAGCTCGCGCCCGACCTTGCTCTGCGGCCGGCCGTCCAGGCAGACGATGTCGGCGGTGAAGTCGAAGCTGGTGAGCAGGCCGTCCTCCTCGCCGCGATTGTGGCCGAGCAGGCTGGAGCCCACGCCGTACGCCATCACCGGCACGCCGCGCGCCTCGAAGGCGACGATGCGCGCCGGCGTGAAGCCGCCGCTGACGACGATGCCGACGTCGGGGAAGCCGGCCAGGTCCAGCCGCTCGCGCAGCAGGCGGACGAGGCGCTCGCTCACCCCCGCGAGCCGCTCCCCTCTCGCCGGGGCGATGTCCTGCAGCGACCGGTCGACGAGCCGCTCGCTGGTGTCCACGCGCACGCCGCGCAGCACGCCCGGGCCGAACTCCGTGCGCATGGCGCGGGCGACGGCCAGCGAGTCGGCGACGACGTCGTTGTGGTAGTCCACCAGGCTCACGATGCCGACGTCGGGCTCCTCGGCGCGGACGTAGCGCGTGAAGGCGAGCGTGGCCGCCACCACGTCACCGCCGAAGGCGGCGATGAGCGCGTGCGGGATGGTGCCGACGCCGCGCGCCCCCCACCACGCGCCGCCGGCGTCGCTCGACACCTGCCGCACGCCCCCCACCTGCGCCGCGTAGCCGTCCGCCGTCTGCACGCGCCAGTCGTCGTGACGCGCGCCCATGAAGATCACCGTCTTGCCGGCCGCCGCGTCGATGACGCGGCGCACGTTGCTGGCCACCAGGGAGCGGCGCGCCAGCGTGCCCAGGAGCGGCGTCTCCAGGTGCGCGAGGCAGCGGTAGGGCGCGTGGATGAGCATCGCCGTCTCCCACGGCTCCACGCGGTCCCCCTCGAGCAGCGTCTCCACCCGCACGCAGTCGGCGGCGACGCAGGGCCGGCCGCCGGGCAGCTGCGGCGGGAGCTGCGTCTCGATGAGGCGCAGCACCTCGTAGACGCCGGCCAGCACCCCGTCGCGCTTGGCGAAGACCTGCATCGTGACCTGTGGGTCGCGCCCGGCCAGCGCCAGCGTGCCGACGCTCCGCAGGAAGTAGCGGTCGGTGAGCCACCCCTCGGCGATGCGCGGGTCGAACTGGAAGAGCGCGGCCGGGAAGCGGGCGAGCCCGGCGTGCAGCGCCTCGTGGCGCTCGGGCGGTGGCATCGGGTCGGTGGGCTCAGGCATCGGGCCGGTCACGCTCCGGCCTCGCCCGGGCGCGCACGGCCGACCTCCGAATCCCGCGTGGGCCGGCGGCCGCCGTGCACGGTCGCCGCCACGCCGCCGCGGTCGGACTCCACGGTGGCATCATCGAGCGCGCCGAGCAGCCGCGTGAAGTCGATCACGTCTCACGCGACGATCGGCGGGACAGCTCGCGGCCGGCGCGACGCGCCTCCATACTCGGGCGCTGCCGGGCGACGAGTGAGACGAGCCGCTCCTCGACCGACCGCTTCCGGCTCTCGCGGAGCAGCGCGCGGTCGACGTGCCGCTCGTACGCCTCGATCACGGGATCGGGGCCGAGCAGGTCATCGAGCTCGCGCGCGGATCGGCCGGTCGGCATGCCGGAAAGATACGACCGCCAGCCACCTCCCTCCAGCCGATGTCCGCTGCGCGCGCACGCCCGGTCCGCTCACTCGTCCAGGAAGGCGAGGAGCGGGGCGGCCGCACCGCGAGCGGGGGTGGCGAGGCGTGCGCCGGGAAAGGCCGACGCGGCGGCGCGTCCGGCGCCGTCCGCGATGAGGAGCGTCGGGAGCGTGAGGCGGCGGACCCCCTCGGCCAGCCCGGCGCCGCGCCCATGGACGACCAGCGCGAGACGCCGCACGCGCGGCGAACGCGCCGCCAGCCGCACCGCCACGGCCGCGCCCTCTCCCTCCCCGACCACGGTCGTCGCGGCGGCGCCGAGCGAGTCGAGGAGCAGCGCCATGTGGCCGGCCAGCAGCTCGGGACGCGCCGACGCCGCGATGGGTGCCGGCGCGATGACGCGGAAGCCGGCGTCGGCGAGCGCCGCGACGGTGGCGGGCCAGCGCTCCCCCGCCACCGCTCGGCCGCGCAGGAGGAGCACGGTGCGGCCGTTGGCCACCGTCGGCAGCACGTCCACGAAGGCGAGCGGCACGGCACGGCCGTTCTCGAGCACGGTGAGTCGCTGGACCGGGACGGCCGCCACCCCATCGACGGGGGGCGACGGCTCGTCCGCCGGGGCGCTCGCGCCACTGGCGGCCGACACGCTCGTCGGCGCGAGCCCGGCTCCGTGGGCCTCGCTCGCTGCGCCGGCGTCAGACTCCCGAGCGCCGGACGAGCTCGCGGCCTCGCGCCCCGGTGTCGTGCCCGGCGTCCGGACGGCCGCGGCGGCGGCCAGGAGGGCGGCGAGCGCGGCGACGGCGAACGGGTTGCTGCGCGAGAACGGCGACGACATACGGCGGGACGGCACGGGAAGCTCGGAGCCCGCGCGCCGGCGGCGGCGGGGCGGGCCCTCTTGCCCGCGCGGCCGATCGGGGCAAGGTTCGTGCGCGAGGCAAACAGACGGCCACGGCCGTCACCCAGCTTCCCGCCGGGACGGGCGCCCGGGCCCGGCTGGCCCGCGCCCTGCGGCGGGGCCGCCTACGCGTCCTCGGCGGCGAGGCGGGTGAGTGCGTCACCCGTCACCCGGTGCACGATCCAGTCGCTCAGCGGCTCGGCCCCGAGGGCGCGGTAGAATCCGATGGCGGATTCGTTCCAGTCCAGCACGGCCCATTCGAGCCGCCCGCAGCCGCGCGCCACGGCGATCGCGGCGAGGCGGGTGAGCAGGGCGCGGCCGATACCCTGGCCGCGGTAGGTGGGGCGCACGAAGAGGTCCTCGAGGTAGAGGCCGCGGCGCCCCAGGAAGGTGGAGAAGTTGTGGAAGAAGAGCGCGAAGCCGGCCGACGCGCCGTCCACCTCGGCGAGCAGCACCTCGGCGCCGGGGTGCGGGCCGAAGAGCGATTCGCGCAACACGTCCTCGGTGGCCACCACCGCGTGCGCGAGTCGCTCGTACTCGGCCAGCGCACGGATCAACTCCAACACGAGCGGGACATCGGCCTCGACGGCGGGGCGGATGGTGAGCGGCATTACGGTCGTGGCAGGGGAGATGAGCTAGCGTGGAGCGCGGCACCGGGCCGCCGCCCGCCGCGCGCTCTCACCCTATCGCGCTCCGCCCCACGCCGCCACACCCGCGCCCGCGCTACATTTCGCCGACAACCCTCCCGACACGCATGCCGTCTCCGAGCATCGATCTCCCCGCCTCGCCCAGCGCCTTCGCCGACGCGGCGTGGAGCGACATCGCGCCGTACTACGACCGCCTCGCCGAGGCGCCGCTGAGCGCCGACACGGTGGAGGCGTGGCTCGCCACCTGGTCGCGCCTCGAGGAGCTGGTGGGCGAGGCGGGCACGCTCGCCATGACCGCCTACACCGGCAACACCGCCGACCCGGCGCTCGAGGCCGCGTACCTGCGCTTCTCCACCGAGGTCTTCCCGCAGATGGAGGAGCAGCAGGTGCGGCTGGCGAGGCGGCTCCTCGACCTCGGCTGGAGCCGCCCGGACCTGGAGGTGCTGCTGCGGCAGTTCCGCACCGACGCGGAGATCTTCCGCGAGGCCAACGTGCCGCTCTTCGCCGAGCTGGAGGCGTTGGGCGCCAACTACCAGAAGATCACCGGCGGGCTCACGGTGGACTGGGACGGCGAGCGGAAGACGATCCCGCAGCTGCAGCCGCACCTGCAGAGCCCCGACCGCGCCGAGCGCGAGCGCGCCTTCCGGCTGGGCGCCGAGGCGTACCTGGCGAAGCGCAGCGAGCTGGCGGCGCTCTTCGACCGGATGTACGCGCTGCGGCAGCAGGCGGCGCGCAACGCCGGCTTCGCCGACTACGAGCAGTACGTCTTCCAGGCCAAGCATCGCTTCGACTACGCGCCGGACGACTGCCGCCGCTTCCACGACGCCGTCGAGGCCACGGTGGTCCCCGCCGTCGAGCGGCTGCACGCCGAGCGGCGCGAGCGGCTCGGCCTCGACCGGCTGCGCCCGTGGGACCTGGGCGTGGACCCCGAGCAGCGGCCGCCGCTGCGCCCCTTCGGCACGACGGGCGAGTTCGTGGAGCACGCGCGGCGCATCTTCCGCGCGGTGGACGACGAGCTGGGCGCGCAGTTCGCCCTCATGGCCGACGAGCAGCTGCTCGACCTGGAGAGCCGCCAGGGCAAGGCGCCGGGCGGCTACTGCACCAAGCTGCCCTACCGCGGCCGGCCGTTCATCTTCATGAACGCGGTGGGTGTGGCGGACGACGTGAGCACGCTGGTGCACGAGGCGGGACACTGCTTCCACGCCTTCCTCGCGCACGCGCAGCCCTACATCTGGCAGCGCGGCACGGGCTCCGAGGCGGCCGAGCTGGCGTCGATGAGCATGGAGCTGCTGGCCGCGCCGCACCTGGAGGCGCCGGACGGCTACTACACCGCCGTCGACGCGCGCCGCGCGCAGGTGGAGCACCTGGAGGACGTGCTCATCAGCCTGCCCCACATCGCCAGCGTGGACGCCTTCCAGAGCTGGATCTACACCAGCGGCGAGGGGGGCGACGCCGGCGCACGCGACCGTGCCTGGCTGCAGATCCGCTCGCGCTTCGAGCGGGGCATCGACTGGAGCGGGCTGGAGGCGGAGCGGGTGGCGCGCTGGTACCGCCAGCTCCACATCTTCGAGTACCCGTTCTACTACATCGAGTACGGCATCGCGCAGCTCGGCGCGCTGCAGGTGTGGCGGCGCAGCCTGCAGGACCCGGCCGGCGCGGTGGCCGCGTACAAGCGCGCCCTCGCGTTAGGCGGCACGCGCTCGCTCCCCGACATCTACGCCGAGGCGGGGGCGCGCCTCGTCTTCGACGCGGCGGCGATGGGCGAGCTGGTGGCCGCGGTGGAGCAGCGGCTGGCCGAGCTGCGTGACGAGCTGGCCAGCGTGGAGGCGTAGCCGCGTGCCGCGCTACACGATCGAGCGACTGGCGCCGCGCGACGACGCCCGCGGCTCGGTGCTCGAGCCGCTGGGCCCGGACACGCTCCCCACGCAGCGCAACGTGCACGTCGTGCTCACCGTGCCCGGCGGCGTGCGCGGCAACCACTACCACGAGCGCGGCACCGAGGTGATGACGGTCTTCGGCCCCGCGCTCCTCCGCCTGCGCGACGGCACGGAGCAGGAGGACGTGCGCGCCGCCACGGGCGAGGTGCTGCGCGTCACCATCCCGCCCGGCGTCGGCCATGCCGTGCGCAACACCGGCGAGGGGCTGATGGTGATCGTCTCCTTCAGCACCGAGCCGCACGATCCGGCCGCGCCGGACATCGTGCGGGATATGTTGTTGGCGTAGGGCGCTCGGCGATGAGCGATCAGCGGAACCCCTTTCGACGGGCCAGTACTGGCCAGCCCGAGGCCGTTGCGCCGATCGCTGGCCGCTGAGCGCTGATCGCTGATCCATGCTCCAGATCGTCCGCGCCGACATCACGACGCTGCCGGTGGACGCGATCGTCAACGCCGCCAACCCGGCGCTGCGCGGCGGGGGCGGGGTGGACGGCGCCATCCACCGCGCGGCCGGCCCGGGGCTGCTGGCCGAGCTGCGCCGCTACGATCACTGCCCGGTCGGGGACGCGGTGCGCACGGGCGGCCACGCGCTGCCGGCACGCTTCGTCATCCATGCCGTGGGGCCGGTGTGGCGGGGCGGGACGCAGGGCGAGGCCGCGCTTCTCCGTCGCGCCTACGAGCGCAGCTTCGCGCTGGCGCAGGAGGAGGGCTCCATCCGCTCCATCGCCTTCCCCGCCATCTCGACGGGCGTCTACGGCTACCCGAAGCTCGAGGCGGCGATGATCGCCGTCGACGTCATGCGCCGGCACGTGCCCCACTTCGAGCGCGTCGTCGCCTGCCTCTTCGACGCGGAGAGCGTGCGGATCTACGAGTCCGTCGCCGCGGCGCTCGACGCGCGCGGCTGACCGCCCGGCGGTGTGGGATGGCTCGGGCCGGGGCCTAGACGCCGACGGGAACGCCACGACCCGCCGTCGTCGTCGAACCCTCGGCCCTGCCATTCCCTGCAGATCGCGGCGGTGCGGGACGCTCGCGACGGGATGCGACGCGGCAGGGGCCGTGCCAGCGCCGGTCGCTCGCGCCCGCCCCCTGGCGCGCCCGGCGCGGCGACATCCGTTCGTCTTGACGGCGCGTCCGGCTGCGGTAAGTTCGGTGTCCCTTCGGGCGAGTTCCATTCTCAGGAGGCCGGAATGACACAGTCGCAGCAGCTCCCGTCGTCGCAGCCGTACGACGCCTTCACCGCCGCGCCGGAGGTGGGCCGGTTCGTCTGGCACGACCTGATGACGACGGACCCGGAGCGCGCGGCCGGGTTCTACGCGGCGCTCGTCGGCTGGACGATCAGCGTCGTGCCGATGGGGGAGCTCGGCGACTACACCATGGTGCACGCGGGGGAGACGGCGGTCGGCGGCATCGTCCCGCTCGACCCGGCGCATGGCGTGGCGTCGCACTGGGTGCCGTACGTCACCGTGGCCGAGGTGAACGCCGCCTGCGAGCACGCGGCCGAGCTCGGCGGCGCGATCTGCGTGCCGCCCACCGACATCCCCGGCATCGGCCGCTTCGCCGTGCTCGAGGACCCGGAAGGCGCCATCTTCTCCCCCTTCGCCCCTCTCGCCGCCGAGCCCCTCCCCGCCGGCGATGCCGCGTTGCCGCCGGGCGCCTTCTGTTGGGACGAGCTGATGTCGCCGGACCCCACCCGTGCGGCGCGCTTCTATGGCGCACTCCTCGGCTGGCAGTACCGCGTGACGGACATGGGCGCGCTCGGCCACTACTGGCTGGCGCGGCGTGGCGAGCGCGAGGCGAGCGGGATGCTGCAGCTGCCCGAGGAGGCCACGGCAGCCGGCACCCGCCCGCACTGGCTGCCCTACCTGCTGGTGGATCATGTGGATGCCTCCGCGGACCGCGCCGCCGCGGCCGGCGGCACGGTGGTCATCCCACCCACCGACATCCCCGGCCTGGGCCGGTTCGCCGTGCTGCGCGATCCCACGCAGGCGCTGATCGCGGTGTACCGGGCTGGGCGCTGAGGGGGGGCGAACGCACGACGGGCGCCGGTCTCCCGGCGCCCGTCGTGCGTTCCTCACACCCGCACCCGTGAGGGCGACGCGAGCGCGCGAGCGCGGAGCGGTGGACTGCTACCTTATGCCAGACTGACGCGCCGCCGTGCGGGCGGAGGGCCCGAGCGGATGCACCGCCGCGCTGCTCCAGTGACGCGCGCCCGGCGGCGATGGTCACGCCTGCGAGCGGACCGGCGCGCAGCCTGCGGGGTATGGCAGGCGACGCCGGACCCGTCCGCCTCACCCGCGGCAACGACCACTCCACCCTTGCGTGTCCATCCCGTGATGCCCGCACCCACCCACCCCAGCCACCGGACTCGCGGCCGCCGCCCCACGGGCTGGCCGCCCCCGTTCGCGGTGCGCGTGGCGTGCCGGCTCCGCGCGCGCACGGACTGACCGGACGCTCGTGGCCGCTCCCGCCCTGCTCCGCGCCCCTGTTCGCCACACCTTCCAGCTCCGCCGGCGCCAGCCGCCGGGACACTGGGGTGCGCTGGGAGGCGGCCTCGTGCTCACGGCGCTGCTCACCTGGCTGCTCGGGACGGCCGTCTCCGACCGGGGCATGCTGCAGTGGGACGCGGACGATGCGGTGGCGCACCGGCCGCCCGAGTCGATCACCTACGTGGACGTCGCGCCGCCCCTGCCGGAGCCGGCCCCCGCCGCCGCGCCCCCGGCCGCGCCCGCGATCCCGCGGGCGGCGCCCACCGCTCCGTCCGCCACCCCGGCGCTCCCCGCTCCCCGCGCGCGGAGCGGGCTGCCGCCGGTGAGCGCGCCGCGCGACACCGCGGCCGGCGCGGCGACTGCCGGGGCACGCGGCGAGCCGCCCCCCCGCGTGCCACCCGCGGCGCTCCCCACCAACCCGACGTGGCCCGTGGTCCCCCGCGCGGAGCGCGGCGCGCCCACCGCCACCTGTGCGGCGCCCTGCAGCGGCGGCCTGACCAGCGGCGCGCGCGTCCCCGCCCCACCGCTCGACAGCGCCGAGCGCGCCCGGCGGCTGCAGGCGCTCGGCGCCTCGATTCCGGCGCTGGCCCGGAAGCGACCGCGCGGCGACGTCGTGGGTGCGCCGGCCGAGCCGACGGATCCCAGTCGCCCCCAGCCGGTGGGGGGCGTGAGCATCCCTCTCCCCCTCCCGGGTGGCGGCCCCAGCGCCGAGGAGCGGCGACGCAACCGGGAGCTCGACGCGAAGATCTCCGCCAGCCTGGAGCGGGTTCGCGCACGCCTCGATTCACTGCGCGCGGACTCGCTGCGGCGGGCGGACTCGCTGCGGCGGGCGGACTCACTGCGGAAGGCGGGGAAGCGACCGCCGGAGTGAGGGAGCGGGAGCAGGGAACAGGAAAACCAGGGAACAGGAAAACAGGGAACAGGAAAACAGGAAGCAGGAGCATCCCGAGGATGTTCCTGCTTCCTGCTTCCTGCTTCCTGCCCTCCTACGTCCCCGCTCGCCTCACGGGCACCGCGGCAGCGCGACCGGGCAGTGCTCCGGGTCGGGGGGTGGCGCGCTGGACTCGCCGCCCGGGCCGCCGAAGGTGTAGTTCTCCATCCCCAGCGTCTCCAGCTCACGGCCGGGCACCGGTAGCTGCGTGATGCTGTTCTCGAGGAGCGTCTGCCAGCCGCGGGCGTCGAAGAAGGCCGTCGTCGCGTCCACGCCCATCCCCTCGATGCGCTTCTCGTAGCGGAGCGCGTCCCAGAGGCTGCCGCACTGGCCGTTGAGCTTGCGCGGCACGCAGCCCGGCTCGTCGGGGGGCCCCTCGATCGTCACCGGCGGGAGCTGGCCGTTGGCGACGCGGCTCTTGTTGATGAGCGGCACCGCCTCGGGGGCGCGGTTGAGGCGGATGAGCGCCTCGGCCTTGATGAGATCCATCTCCGTCACCGTGACCGCCGGCTGCGGGCCCTCCTGCCAGCTGTTGCCGGTGCCGAAGCGGTGGAAGTAGTACCACGAGTAGCGGTACGTGCCGCGGTCCACGCGGAAGATGTCGTTCTTGTTGTAACCGTAGTAGAGGCCCGGATCCTCCGGGCCGCCCGGCCCCTGGATGCGCCGGTCCTTCGTGACCAGCTGGAAGCCCCCGCGGTCGGCGACCGGGGTGTTCACCCAGTCGATGAACGCGTCGGTCGAGTCGGCGGGGCCGAGGAGCCAGTTGTCGGGGCGGCCGAAGTCGCTCGGACGGCTGGCGGTGCGCACGCGGGCGAGCAGCCGCTTCCAGTCGTCCTCGAAGATGTCGGGCTGCGCGATCGGCGCGAAGTCCACCTGGATGCCGGCATCCACGCGCCGGATGACCTCCGCCCAGTCCACCGCGTCGCGCTCGGCGCGACTGCGGGCGCCGTAGACCATGAGGCGTGCGGCGAACGAGTTGGCCAGGCGGGCCAGGTCGTCGTTCGTCATCTCGACGAACAGCCAGTTGTCCGCCGGCAGCTCGAACTCGTTGGCCGACGCGATGGCGATGGACTCGTCCAGCTCGGCGAGCGCCGTGTCGAGCACCTCGGCGTACGGGTGGAACGTCGGCGCCGTGACCGTGTCGACGTCGACGTGCTCGTTGACGATGAAGGCCTGATCGAAGATGAGGCCGAGCAGGCCGTGCGAGATGCCCTGGATGAACTTCGCGACGGCCCGCGCTCGCGCGGTCTGCTCCTCGTCCTCGATGACCAGCCCGGAGTCGATCGCGATGAGCGCGTCGTTCACCGACGAGATCGCGCTGTACGTCTCGTACCAGGGGTCCTCGTTGACGTCGCTGTTCGAGTTGACCGGGCTGTTGTTCCAGGCCGGGCGTGGCTCGGCCGAGAGCTCGAGATGGCCGAAGTCGGCGAAGCCGGAGGTGACCTCGTCGGCGACGGTGGCGAAGACCCAGGCCGGGTAGTCGTCGTGCGCCGCCGGCCACCAGGTCCGGAAGGCACTGGCGACGAGCGCCTCCACCGAGGCGGGCTGCTCGGTGACGCGACCGCGGTCCGGCAGGTTGGGATTGGTCACGGCCAGGTCCTGGCACCCCGCGAGGGCGAGGACGAGGCCGAGTGCGGCGACGGGGCTATGCCTGCGCATGTGGGCTGACTCCACGTTAGGCAAGAGATTCGGAGGGCAGGGACCAGGAACCGGGAACCAGGGACCAGGGGGTGCGCCGCATGGCGTCCCGAGGTCGTCCCTGGCTCCTGGTCCCGGGTTCCGGGTCCCTCTCAGAACGTGATCTCGATGGCGCCGGTGATCGTCCGGTACCGCGGGTAGTCGAAGCTGTCGAGCCGGGTGAGCGCGCTGCCGACCTCCGGGTCGTAGCCCTTGTAGTCGGTGAAGGTCAGCAGGTTGCGGCCGATCAGCGACAGTCGCACGCCCTGCACCCCGACGTTGCCGAGGCGGCTCAGCCAGGCGGTGGGGACGGTATAGGCCATCGAGAGCTCGCGCAGCTTCACGAAGCCGGCGTCCTCCACGAAGTAGTCCACCACGTTGTTCGCGTTGTAGAGCACCGAGTAGTAGTCCACCGGCTTCTTCAGCTCCTGCGGCTTGCCCACCTGGTCCACGTCGCCGTGGCGGCCGTACTGGTACATGCGCTGCCGGGTCTGGTTGTACGCGTTGCCGCCCACCTGCGCGTCCACCAGCGCGTAGACGCTCAGGTCGCGCCAGCGGAAGGTGTTGGAGACGCCGAAGTGGAAGTCGGCGTTGCCGTCGCCGATGCGCACGACCGCCGGGTTGCCGGCCTCGTTCAGCAGCGTGATCGGCATCCCCCAGCCGTAGGTGGTGGTGCCGATGGTGGTCGACGTCCCCCACAGCTGCTTCGTCTCACCCTCGGTGTAGCTGGCGTCCGGCCCCACCCAGACGAGGAGCCCCTCGTCGTTCACCTGGAACTCCGTGGCCCGCGCGGCGGCATCCGCCGGCAGCTCGTCGACCGAGTTGAGGTAGTGATAGCCGTACATGTCGCCGAGCCGCACGCCGGCGCAGCGATAGGCGATGGTCTGCGTCTGGAAGCAGGAGCGATCGAACTCCGTGATCCGGTTCCGCGTGCGGTCGGCGATGAGGCCGAGGCGCCAGTTGAAGTTCGGCGAGGCGAGGATCTGCGCCTCGAACGTCCCCTCGAGCGTGTTCCCCTCGACCGTGCCGGCGTTCTGCCACTGCGAGGTGTAGCCGTAGAGGCCGGCCAGCGGGATCAGGATGAGCTGGTCCTCCACCTTGTTGCGTGCATAGGAGAGCTGCAGCGAGTAGCGGTCGCGGAAGATGGCGTCGATGCCGACCTCCGTCTCCGTCGCCAGCTCCGGCTTCAGGGCGCGGTTGCCGAGCGTCGCCTTCTCCACGCCGCCGCCGCTGAGGAAGTCGTACGTCTCGTACTGGTCGTCGTAATCGGGGCGGCCGCCGGCGGTGCCGCGCGAGGCGCGCAGCTTGAACTCGGTGATCGACGCCCAGGGCCACCACGGCTCCTCGGCCATGCGGTAGGCGCCGCTGATCCGATAGTAGCTGTTCCACCGCTCGTCGGGGCCGAAGAGCGAGCTGCCGTCGCGGCGGAAGAGCCCGTCGGCGATGTAGCGCCCACCGTAATCCAGGCCGGCGATGACGAAGAAGCCGTCCGAGCGGATCTCCTCCGTCGCCGACGAGACGGTGCGCTCCTGGGCGTTGTCCAGGCTCGAGACGCCGGGCACGGAGAGGTTGGTGCCCGAGGCGGTGGTCGTCTGGTTGGTCTCGCGCTCCAGCAGGCCGCGGATCGTCGTGCGCGCGGTGAGCTCGCCGAACGTCCCGGTGAGGTTCATGCTGGCCGCCGAGTTGAGGGCGCTCGTCGTGCCCGCGAACTCCTCGATCTCCCCGGGCCCGCCCTCGGCGAAGCCCTCCGTCTTCACGCCGCGGTCGAGGAAGAAGTTCTGCCGCCGGTCGGAGCGGTCGTAGCTGATGTTGCCGTCGAAGCTGAGCCAGGCGAGCGGCTCGTAGCGCGCCTCGATGCTGCCCTGCGTGCGGGCGCGCTTCGTCGCGTTCTGCTCGGTGACCAGCACGTACAGCGGGTTCTCCTCACGCCCCTCGGGATCGGCCTGGTAGATGTACGGCGTCCCGTCGGGGTCGGGCTGCTGCAGGTTGATGTCGGGCGCCTGGTTGATGAGGTCGAAGAAGGTCTCGCCGCCCAGCTCGTCCCGGTTGGAGCGCGAGTGATAGCCGCTGAACGAGAAGGTCAGCTGGTCGGTGGGCCGGTGGTCGAGGTTGAGCCGGACGTCGCGCCGCTGGAACCCGCCGTTGCCGAGCACGACGCCGTCCTCGCGCGAGTCGACGAAGGAGGCGAACCAGTTCGTCTTGCCCGCGTTCTGCGCGACGTTGATGGAGTTGGTGAAGAACTGCCCCGGGTCGAAGAACTGCTCGACCGGATCGTAGACGGGCCCGGGATAGGGGCTGTCCTGGAAGCGCGTGTACGCCGGCTTCGCGACGCGGTCGTCGCGATCGACGACCGCACCGTCCTCGTCGACGTACTGGCCGGCGTCGTTCGTCAGGTAGAAGTGGTACTTCGCCCAGTCCACCTTGTGCGAGAGCGCATTGGAGCCGATCTCGGAGCGCACGGTGACGTTGGTCGCGCCCTCGGCCAGGCCGGCGCCGCGCCGCGTGCGGATCTGGATCACGCCGCTCGCCGCGCGCGAGCCGTAGAGCGACGCGGCAGCCGCGCCCTTCACCACCTCGATGCTCTCGATGTCGAGCGACTCGAGGTCGGCCGACGAGCCGCCGAACGACTGGCTCTGGATCACACCGTCGACGACGATGAGCGGCGAGTTGGACTTGTTGATGCTCGTCGGCGTGCGGAGGATGATGTTCGTCCCCGTCCCCGGCTGCGCGCTCGGGATCACGTTCACGCCGGCCATCTTGCCCTGGATCGACTCGACGGCGTTGGTGGCCGGCACCGGCAGGTCGGCGGCGTTGACGCGACCGACCGTGAAGGGGACGCGCGTGTTCTGCGTCGGACCGATGACGCCCGTGGTGACGACGGCCTCGAGCTGCAGCGCCGTCGGCCGCAGCCGCACGTCGACGGTGGCGCGCTGGCCCGCGGTGACGACCACCTGCGGCACGTTGCGCGGGGTGAAGCCGAGCCGGCGCACCTGCACGGTGTGCGTCCCCGCGGGGACGCCGGTGACGAGATAGCGACCATCGGCACCCGTCGAGGCGCCGAGCGTGGTGCCCATCACCGAGACGAGCGCGCCGACGATCGGCGTGCCGCTGCTCGAGTCGGTGACGGTGCCGCCGATCTGCCCGGTGGCCTGCGCGGCGGCGTGCCCCGGTGTTGCGAGGAGTGCGGCGAGCGCGAGGAGGGCCGCGGGTACGAACCTGCGTGTGCGCATGGGACCTCTACCGTGCAAATGGGGCGGACGGCCGGCACGCACGGGCCGGCGGTGAGTGGAGCGACAATAGAGCGCACCGGGACGGGACGCAATGCGACCAGGGAACGGGACACGATGGCGCACGCGCCCGGCCGGCCACGACCCCGTCACGCTAGGCTCTGTTTGATGAATAGAGCACGCGGAGACAGCGCTGGAGCATCGCGAGCTTGACCATCGCTAGGAAGTTCACGGCGAGCTTCTCATAGCGCGTGGCCAACCGGCGGCTCTCCTTCAGCCAGCCGACCACGCACTC
>DASTRO010000352.1:0-4628 GCA_035761165.1 Gemmatimonadaceae bacterium
AGCGGATGACGCGTGAGGAGGCGCTGAAGTCCATGACGATCTGGCCCGCCTTCGCCAGCTTCGAGGAGGACGTGCTGGGCTCGCTGACGCCGGGCAAGTACGCGGACTTCGTGGTGCTGGACCAGGACATCATGCGCGTGCCGGCGGAGCTGATCCTGAACACGCACGTCGTCTCGACGTGGGTGGGCGGGAAGAAGGTGTACGAGGCGAAGTGAGGCCCCGCGCGCGGTGAGGGTCCTCTCGCTGCTCCCCGCGGCCACCGACATCGTCGCCGCGCTCGGCCGCGGGGCGTGGCTGGTGGGGGTGACGCACGAGTGCGACGCGCCGGAGGCGGCGGGCGCGGCGCGCGTCACCCGCAGCGCGGTGGACGCGGCGCAGCCCGCGGGCGCGGTGGACGGGGCGGTGCGCGCGCTGGCCGCGACCGGCGCACCGATCTTCACGCTGGACGAGGCGCGCATCGCCGCGCTGGCGCCGGACGTGGTGCTCACGCAGCGGCTGTGCGACGTCTGCGCGGTGAGCGAGACGGACGTGCGCGCGCTGGCGGCGCGCCTGGTGCCGGCGCCGCGCGTCGTCACGCTGGGCGGCACGACGCTGGACGGCATCTGGGCCGACGTGCGGGCGGTGGCCGGGGCGCTGGGCGAGCCGGCGCGCGGCGCGGCGCTGCTGGCGGCGGCGGAGGCCCGCCTGCGCCGCGTGCACGAGACGCTGAAGGCGGCCCGCGCGCCGCGCCCACGCGTGGCGGTGATCGAGTGGACCGACCCGCCGTACGCGGCCGGGCACTGGGTGCCGGAGCTGGTGCGCCGCGCCGGCGGTGTCGACGTGCTCGCCACGCCGGGGGAGCACTCGCGGCCGCGCGCGCCGGCGGAGATCGCGGCCGCCGATCCCGAGGTGCTGCTGATCGCGCCCTGTGGCTACGACGTGGCGCGGGCCGAGGCGGAGGCGCGGGCGCTGCTCGCGCGCGACGAGTGGGCGTGGGCGCGCGGGCGGCGCGTGTGGGCGCTGGACGCGAACGCGCTCACCAGCCGCCCCGGGCCGGGCGTGGTGCGCGCGGTGGAGGTGCTGGCGGCGATCGTCGCGCCGGGGCTGTTCGGGGTGCCGGCGCCGGATGGGGCGCGACGGGTCGCGCCGACGTAGGCAGCGCGGCGACGGGGCCATGGCCCGTCGCCGCGCGTGCGCCCGACCGCGCTCACAGGTTCTGGTCCGTCTCCTCGCGCCGCTCCGCGTCCAGCTCCGTGCGCGCCGTGTTCGCCCGCCGCGCCGTGTCGTCCCGCTGCGCGCCGTCCGCCGGCCCGGCGAGCGCATCCTCGCGCACGGTGCGGTCGGAGAGCTGCACGTCGTCGGTGTCGTTGCCGCGCGCCGGCGGTCCCGAGTTGCGGTCGCGCGCCTGGTGCCGCTGGTCCTCGGCGAAGCTGGTGCCGGCGAAGGAGCGGCCGGGGATGTTCTCGCTCTTCAGCTCCGGCTGCTGGTACTGCCGGTCCTTGTCCGGATTCGGATCGCGCTCGTCGCCGAGGTCGCTGCGCTTCAGGGTCATGCTGCCTCCCGCGTGAGTGAGCCGGCTGGAGCCGGGGAAACCAGGGCGGGCAACATGTGGACCAGCGATCAGCGATCGGCGATCAGCGATCAGCGACGAGCGACGAGCGACGAGCGACGAGCGACGAGCGACGAGCCGGGAGCGACGAGCGGGGAGCTGGGTTTGTCATCCCGCAGGAGCGAGCGGAGCGAGCGAGTGTCGGGATCTACTCTCACGGGCTGGTGGCCGGCCACGCGACAGGGACACGAGATCCCGACACTCGCGCCGGCGGCGCTCCTGCGGGATGACACATCCCCGCGCGCCGCACGCGCCCGCGTGTGCTCCCACCGTCACTCGTACAGCAGATACGGCCGCCGCACCGCCTCGAAGCCGCGCGCGTCGCGCTCCCAGGCCTCCAGCTCCGCCGGCAGCCGGCCCGCCTCCATCGCCTTGCGCAGCCGGTCGGTGCCGGCCAGGGTGTCGATCCAGTACGCGTCCGGGTGCTGCGCCGTCGGGCCGGTGAAGCGGAACTCCTCGGGGTGCAGGCGGCGGATCGTGTCGATGAGGAGGAGCGCGGTGCGCACCGGGCGGTACGCCTCGCGGTCGGTGACGTGGAGCCGCACGCCGTGCAATGCCTGGCCGCCGAACTTGGCCGCGCTCGCCGCCGGGGTGAACTCGACCGTCTCGAAGCGCACGCCGGGGAGGTGCATCGCCGTCATCGCGGCCACCACCGTGTCGGCGCGCAGCCAGGGCGCCCCCGTCTGCTCGAACGGGTAGTCGCTGCCGCGCCCCTCCGAGAGGTTGGTGCCCTCGAAGAAGACCGTGCCCGGATAGTGGATGGCCGCCTCCAGGCGGCGGATGTTGGGGGACGGCGGCACGAAGTCGAGCCCCGTCTGGTCCCACCACAGGTCGCGCCGCCAGCCGTCCATCCGCACCACGGTGAGGTCGGCGCCGATGCCGAAGGCGCGGTTGAAGAGCTGCGCCAGCTCGCCGACCGTCATCCCGTGCCGCACCGGGATCGGGTACATCCCCACGAACGACGCGTACGCCGTGTCGAGGATGTTCCCCTCGACGATCTGCCCGCCGATCGGGTTCGGCCGGTCGAGCACGACGAAGGGGATCCCCTGCTCCCGCGCCGCCTCCATCGCCAGCGCCATCGTGTAGACGTAGGTGTAGGTGCGCGAGCCCACGTCCTGGATGTCGAACACCAGCGCGTCGATCCCCTGCAGCATCGCCGGCGTCGGCTTGCGCGTCGCGCCGTAGAGCGAATGGATGGGGAGCCCGGTGCGCTCGTCGCGCGCGTCGTCCACCGTCTCGCCGGGCGCCGCCGCCCCGCGGATCCCGTGCTCCGGCCCGAACAGCGCTACCAGCCGCAGCCGCGAGTCGGCGGCGAGGACGTCGATCGTGCTGCGCCCGTCGGAGGCGCGCCCGGTCTGGTTGGTGATGAGCCCGACGCGCTTCCCCTCGAGCACCGGCGGCAGCCGCTCGGCCAGCATGTCCACGCCGGGGCGCACGAGCAGCCGCACGGGCTGCGCGCCGGTCGCCGGCGCGCGAGCCGGAGCGGCGACCGGCGCCGGTGCGGCGGCGGGATCGGCCACCGTGGGGCCGGGCACGCAGCCGGCGGCCGTGGCGGTGGCCAGGGCGATCGGGAGCAGTCGATTCATCGGGACGGGTCGGGAGGCTGGAGTCGTGACCACGCGGCCGTGGCGACGGCCGGCGTGGACACAAGATACCCCGCCGCGCCGGCGCGCGGAGCCGGGCCGCGGCGGTGCCATCGCTCGCCTTCCGCAAGCTCCGCGGCGCGGCTACCGTTTCCGCTACGCCGACCCGACGATGGGCCGCGGTCCCGCACGCCACCGACCGACGATCCGGAGCCCCGACCATGCTGAACGAGCAGTCCCTCGCCTTCCTCAAGCGCCTCCTCGACACGCCGGGCCCGTCAGGCTTCGAATCCGCGCCGGCGCGCGTCTGGCGCGAGGAGGCCGGCCGCTTCGCCAGCGTGCGCGGTGACGTCGCCGGGAACAGCATCGCGGAGGTGAACCCGGACGGCGCGCCGACGATCATGCTCGCCGGCCACATCGACGAGATCGGCTTCATCGTCACCTACATCGACGACGACGGCTTCGTCTACGTGAGTCCGATCGGCGGCTGGGACCCGCAGGTGCTCATCGGCCAGCGCGTGCGCCTCGCCGGCCGCGACGGCGACGTCTTCGGCGTGGTCGGCAAGAAGCCGATCCACCTCATCAAGCCGGACGAACGCGAGAAGGCCGCGAAGTTCACCGACCTGTGGATCGACATCGGCGCCGCCTCGCGCGCCGAGGCGGAGGCGCGCGTCGGCGTGGGCGACGCGGGCGTGCTCGACGCGCGCACGCTGGAGATGCCGAACGGCCGCCTCGTCTCGCGCTCCATCGACGACCGCATCGGCGCCTGGGTGGTGCTGGAGGCGTTGCGCCGCTACGCCGAGCGGCCGGGCGCGGCGCGCGTCGTCGCGGTGGCCACGGTGCAGGAGGAGATCGCCTACCGTCACGGCGGCGGCGCGTCGATCTGCGCCAGCTGCCTGGGCCCGCAGATGGCGCTCGTGGTGGACGTCACCTTCTCCACCGACCACCCGGGGCTGGAGAAGAAGGAGCTCGGCGACCACCGGCTGGGCAGCGGCCCGGTGCTGGCCCGCGGCTCGGTGATCTCGCCGGTGGTCTTCCGGCTGCTGCGCGACACGGCGAAGGCGAAGGACATCGCCTACACGGTGCAGGCCGCCGGCCGCGACACGAGCACCGACGCCGACGCCATCCACGCTGCGGGCCAGGGCGTGGCGACCGGCCTCGTGTCCGTCCCGAACCGCTACATGCACTCCCCGAACGAGATGGTGAGCCTGTCGGACCTGGACGCGGTGGCCGAGCTGCTGGCGGAGACGTGCCGGGCGGTGAGCGGGGAGACGGACTTCACGGAGCGCTGAGCGATGAGCGACGAGTGACGAGTGACCCGCGCACCCCCCGGGAGGCCAGGACTGGCCGGCCCGAGGCCCCCGCTCGTCACTCGTCGCTCATCGCTCGTCGCTCATTGCCCGTCGCTCGTCGCCCGTCGCTCGCCGCTGCCCTCCCCCCTGCTTCCTGACCCTCCA
>DASTRO010000353.1:0-6568 GCA_035761165.1 Gemmatimonadaceae bacterium
GTGTCCCGGCCGGCGCGCGGCCTACTCGGGCTGCGGGCGCGGCACGGGGGAGAGGCGATGCAGGTCTCGCAGGATCGCCTCTGCGCCCCTCTCGCGCAACTCGCGCGCGAGCTGCGCGCCCGCGGTGGCAGCAGCGCGCGCATCCACCGGCACGCTGCCGCGCACTGCATGGCGCCCGTCCACGGACGCGACGAGTCCGTGCAGGACGAGCGTCTCCTGACCCGTCACGGAGCCCGCGGCGGGCACCGCGAGCGCGCCGATCGGCACCTGGCAGCCGCCGTCGAGTCCCGCCAGGAAGGCCCGCTCGGCCGCCACGGCGCTCGCCGTGGCGGCATCGTCCAGCGCGGCGAGGAGTGGCCGCAGCGCCTCGTCGGCGGCGCGGGCCTGCACGGCGATGGCGCCCTGCCCCGGCGCCGGCAGCCAGTCGGGCGCGTCGAGGTAGGCGGCGATGCGCTGGCCCAGGTCGAGGCGGCGCAGTCCGGCGGCGGCGAGCAGCGCCGCGTCCACCTGCCCCTCGTCCAGCTTGCGCAGGCGCGTGGGCACGTTGCCGCGCAGCTCGCGCACGTCGAGGTCCGGCCGCAGCGCCAGCAGCTGCGCGCGCCGGCGCAGGCTCGACGTGCCCACGCGCGCGCCCGCCGGCAGCTCGGCCAGCGTGCGCGCGGGGAGCCCGTCGCGCACGACGAGGGCGTCGCGCGGGTCCTCGCGCGGCAGCAGCGCGACCACCTCGAGGCCGGGCGGGGCGTCGGTGGGGAGGTCCTTGAGCGAGTGGACGCAGCAGTCCACGCGACCGGCGAGCAGGTCGGCCTCGAGCTCCTGCGTGAAGAGCCCCTTGGCGCCGATGGCGCGGAGGGGCTCGTCGAGCCGTCGGTCGCCGACGGTGGTGTAGGTCACCAGCTCGCCGGCCACGCCGCGCGCGGCGAGCGCCGCCTGGACGGCCCGCGCCTGGCGCAGGGCGAGCTCGGAGGCGCGGGTGGCGATGCGCACGACGGGGGTGCTGGCGGGGACGGAACGATGCGGGCCGCCGGCCGCAGCGGCGTCATCGTGTGGTTCGGGGGGGGCCCCCCGCGCCGCGCCTGACGGCCGGCTCACGCGTCCCGCTCCCACAGCATCGGCCCCGCCTCCAGCACCGCCGTCACCAGCCCGTCCAGGGTCGACTCGGCCGCCTCCACGCGCACCTCCAGCCCCGCCTCCCGCGCCGCCTCGCTCGTCGCGGGGCCGATCGACGCCGCCGGCACCCGGCGCGCCCACTCCGCCCCCACCGCCTCCACGAACGCCCGCACCGTGGACGCCGAGGTGAAGGTGACGAGGTCCACCTCGCCCCGCTCCACCGCCTCGCGCAGCGGCGCCGCGGCCGCCGCGTCGGGCACCGAGCGGTACGGGGCGACGCTGTCCACGACCGCCCCCAGCCCCTCGAGCCCGTCGCGCAGCACCGGCCGCGCCCCCTCGGCCGCCACGTGCAGCACGCGCGCGCCGGCCACGTCGTCACGCGACGCCAGCGCGGCCAGCACCCCCTCGGCCACGAAGCGCTCCGCCTGCACGTCCACCGCCAGCCCGCGGGCGAGCAGCGCCGCGCTCGTCGCCGGCCCCACCGCGGCCAGCTTCGCGCCGGCCAGCGCGCGCGCGTCGCGCCCGGCGGCGCGCAGCTCCTCCCAGAAGAGCTCCACCGCGTGCTGGCTCGTGAAGACGACCCACTCGTACTCGTCCAGCCCCCACAGCGCCTCGCGCAGCGGCGCCGGATCCAGCCGCTCCAGCCGCGTCGCCGGCAGCTCCAGCACGTCGGCCCCCAGCATGGCCAGCCGCGCGGCCAGCGCGGAGCCGCGCGCCGGGCGCGTGACGAGGACGCGGCGGCCGAAGAGCGGGCGCCGGTCGAACCACGCGATCTCGTCGCGCAGCACCACCGTCCAGCCGATGACGGTGATCACCGGCGCGGCCAGCTCGGCGCGCGCCATCTCGTCGGCCAGCGTCTCCAGCGTGGCGACGACGGTGCGCTGGCGCGGGTAGGTGCCCCACTGGATGGCCGCCGCCGGGATCTCGCCGGGGAGCCCGCCGTCCATCAGCGCGGCGGCGATCGCCGGGAGCTGCTTCACGCCCATGTAGAGGACGATCGTCCCCCCGGCACGCGCCAGCGCCCCCCAGTCGGTCTGCGACGCCGCCTTGCCCGGCGCCTCGTGCCCGGTGACGAAGGTGACCGAGGTCGACATCCCACGGTGCGTGACCGGGATGCCGGCGTAGGCCGGCGCGGCGATCCCCGCCGTCACCCCCGGCACGAGGTCGAAGGCGACGCCCGCCTCCGTCAGCGCCTGCGCCTCCTCGCTGCCGCGCCCGAAGACGAGCGGATCGCCCCCCTTCAGCCGCACGACGTTCTTCCCCTCGCGCGCCAGCCGCACGAGCAGCGCGTTGATCTCCTCCTGGGGCACCGAGCGCGCGTCGCCGCCGCGCTTGCCGACGTCGTGCAGCTCGGGCGCCGGCCGGTCGGCGCGGCTCCGCGCGAGCAGCGCCGGATGCGCCAGCGCGTCGTACACGATGGCGTCGCAGACGTCGAGCAGGGCGCGGGCACGCACCGTGAGCAAGCCCGGGTCGCCCGGCCCCGCGCCGACGAGGTGCACGATCCCGCCGCGCGACGCGACGTAGCTCTCGACCTCCATCAGGTGCTCGTCGCGGTAGTCGGCCAGCCACGCCGCGGCCCCGTCGTGCGCGCCCGAGGTCTCGTCGGCTCCCGTCGAATCCTCGATGTCGTCGATGTCGTCGATGTCGTCGATGTCGTCGATGGCGTCGATGTCGTCGCGCTCGTCGGCCTCGTCTCGCTCGTCGCCGCGCGGCGTCATCGCCCGCGCTCCGCCGCCCCGTCGTGCCGCAGCCCCAGCTCCGCCTCGCGGCGCGCCAGCGCGCGGCCGCGCCACCAGAGCGACGCCCCATACAGCACGTAGACCACGGCCGCGACGGTGTAGGCCACGTGGTAGTAGACCTCGTTCTGCGGCATCAGGGCATCCCCTCCCCCTCCTCGTGCGCGGCCAGGCGCTCGCGCCGCACCGCCAGGCGGTAGCGCGCGCGCAGGAAGGCGGCATAGAGCAGCGCGAAGGCGACGAAGCCCGAGAAGAAGGTGACCTGCATCTCCGGCGGCATCGACGGCCGGCTCGGCTTGAGCACGATCGGCATCGGATGCAGGGTGCGGAACAGGTAGACGCTCAGGTGGATGAACGGGACGAGCAGCGCCGCGAGCAGGCCGAGCACGGCCGAGAAGCGGGCGCGCATCGCCGGGTCCTCGATGGCGCCGCGCAGCGTCAGGTAGCCGACGCCGAGGAACCAGAGGAAGAGGGTGAGCGTGAGGCGCGCGTCCCACGTCCACCAGGCGCCCCAGACGGGCTTCCCCCACAGCGGCCCGGTGAGCAGCACGACGGTGGTGAAGACGACGCCCACCTCGGCCGCGCTGGCCGCGACGCGGTCCAGCTTCTCGTCCTTCAGCCAGAGGTAGAGCGCGCTGGCGACGGCGACGAGGCCGAAGCCGAGATAGAGGCCGACGAAGGCCGCGGTGGCGTGGACGTAGAGGATCTTCTGCGCCGGGCCCTGCGTGGCCTCGACCGGCGTGAACCAGATGGCGCGCACGTAGACGGCCGCCACGGCGAGCACGGCGACGACGGCCAGCCAGTCGATCCCGCCGCGCCGGGTGGCGGGAAGGACGAGCGGCTGGCGCTGGGTGGAGACGGTGGTTGGCATTCCCGCGTGGAGCTGAGACGATGCGGCGCGCGCTCCGATGGTGCGGAGCGCGGGGCGTCGAGGAGGTAATGTAATCGCGGGGGGGGCCCGGCTCGGGCGCGGGAAGCAGGAACGCAGGCACCGGGGACCGGGGACCGGGGGCCGCGCCGAGTAGCGTGCCGAGGCCGTCGCCCGGTTCCCCGTCCCCGGTGTCTGGTCCCGCCCCTACTCCACCGCCATCTCCACCTCCCCCTCGTGCGCCCCGCGCCGCAGCAGGAAGACGAGCGGGAAGCCGATCACGAACAGCGTCGCCACCAGCGCGAACACGTGGTTGTAGGCGAGCACCGCCGCCTGCCGGCCGATGAGTCCATCCAGCAGGCGCAGCGCCCGCGCCTTCGCGGTGAACGCGTCCGCCCCCTTCCGCATCATCTCCGCCGTCGCACCGGCGAGCCACTGCCGCCCCACCGCGGACGCCCCCGCGTCCTCCGAGAGGATGGCGCGGTAGCGCATCGTGCTCGCGCTGAGCGTGGTGGCCGAGACGGCGATGCCGACGCTCCCCATCACCTGGCGCACGACGTTGTAGAGCCCCGTCGCCGCCGTCATCCGCGGCCGCGGGATGGTGGCCAGGGCGGCCGTGCTGAGCGCGACGAAGATGAGGCTGAAGCCCACTCCCTGCCACAGCTGCGGCCAGAAGAGGTCCCAGAAGCCCACGTCGCTCGTCAGCTTCGACATCGCGTAGAAGCCGAACCCGGCCACCAGCAGCCCGCTCCCGACGAGCACGCGCGGGCCCAGGCGGTTGTAGAAGCGCCCGCCGATCGGCATGATCACCGCCATCGCCAGGCTGCGCGGCATGAGCGTGATCCCCGCCTGCATGGCGTTGAAGCCGAGCAGGTTCTGGAGGAAGACCGGGAGCAGGAAGAGGCTCCCGTTCAGCGCCAGCCCCAGCACGCCGCCGAGCGCGGTGGCCGAGCTGAAGGAGACGTTGCGCAGGATGCGCAGGTTCACCGCCGGCCGCTCCGCCCGCAGCTCGCGCCAGACGAACAGCGCCAGCCCCACCGCGGCGACGACCGCCAGCCGCACGATGAGCGACGACTCGAACCAGTCGCTGCGCTCCCCCTCCTCGAGCATCAGCTGCAGCGTGCCGAGCCCGACGACGAGCAGGCCGAGGCCGGGCCAGTCGATGTAGCCCTTCTCGCGCGCCAGGTACGGCGGGTCCTCGATGAAGCGCGAGACGAGGAGCAGGTTCAGGATGCCGACCGGGACGTTGATGTAGAAGATCCACGGCCACGCGTACTGGTCGGTGATCCAGCCGCCGAGCGTGGGGCCGATGGCCGGCGCGATCACCGCGCCCACGCCGTACAGCCCCATCGCCATCCCCTGCTCCTCCGGCGGGAAGCTCTCGCGCAGGATGGCCTGCGACACGGTGAGCAGCACGCCCCCGCCGAACCCCTGGAAGATGCGGAAGACCACCATCGTGCCGAGCCCGCGCGCCAGGCCGCAGGCCATCGAGGCGAGCGTGAACAGCATCACGCTCCCCATGTAGAAGCGCTTGCGCCCGAAGCGTGCCGCCAGCAGCCCGGTGATCGGCATGATGATCACCTGCGCCAGGATGTACGACGTGACGACCCAGGTGATCTCCTCGATCGTCGCGCCGAGGTTGCCGGACATGTCGGGGAGCGCGACGTTGACGATGCTCGAGTCGAGCACCGCCATGATCGTCCCGGTCAGCACCGTGCCGGCGACGATCCACTTGTGCGGGGCCTGCCCCGCCGCCTCGGTGGTCACGAGCGCCCCGACGCCGGCGCGCCGCCCGACTCGGCGCTGGTAGCCGACGGCTCCGCGTCACCACCCGATCGGGCGGCCACCAGCTGCGCGACGATCGCCGCGCCCTCGGCGACCGCGACGCGGCCGGTGTTGAACTGCAGGTCGTAGAGGAGCGCGCTGTCCCAGTCGCGCTGGAAGTAGCGCTGCAGATACGCGCGGCGGTCGTGGTCCGCGCGTCGCACGAGGCTCCCGGCGTCCGCCGCGTCCACGGTCAGGCGGGCCGTCACCCGCTGGAGGCGCGCCTCGACCGGGGCCACCACGCGCAGGTGCAGCGCGTCGGGCCGCCCGGCGAGGATGCACTGCGCCCCGTGCCCCACCACGATGAGCGGCGGCGCCGCGACGGCCTCCTCGATCACCCTCGTCGCCGCGGCGGCGATGGCGTCGTGGCTCGGGATCTCGGCGAGCGGCGGGAAGGCGTAGAGGTCGGGCTGGGGGACGATGAGGACGGTCGCGATCCGCGCCAGCAGCGATGGCGCGTGCTCGTCGAAGTGCTCCACGGTCTCGGCGTCCATGCGCAGCCGCGTCGCGACGCGGTGCACGATGTCGTGGTCCAGCACCGGCCAGCCGAGCCGCGCGCCCAGCTCGCGCGCGAGCTCGCTGCCACCGGCGCCGAACTCCCGGCTGACCGTGATCAGGCGCAGTGGGTGCACGTTCATCGGTCGTCTCCCGCTCCGGTCACGTGAGGATCCGCCCGCGCCGCCACCTCGTCCCCTCCCCTCAGTCCTCGAGCGTGAACGGGAAGGCCAGCGTGCAGGCCACGAGGAAGACGAGGTCGAAGCCGAGCAGGATGCGCAGCCACGGCCACGCCTCCGCCACCGGGCGCCCGGTGAGGAGCCGCGCCGTCACCTGTGCGGCCGGCATCACCACCGGCACGAAGAAGGGCAGCGCCAGCATCGGCAGCAACAGCTCGGCCAGGCGCGTGTTGGTCGTCATGGCGCTGAACAGCGTGCCCACGCTCACCAGCCCCACCGCCGCCGCGACGGCGATCGCCGCCAGCGCCGGCCAGACGCCCCCGAGCGGCAGGTTGTAGAAGAGGGCGACGCTCGGGATG
>DASTRO010000354.1:0-2626 GCA_035761165.1 Gemmatimonadaceae bacterium
CGCGCGGCCGGCGGCGCGGCCGGGACCTCGCCCTTCGCCGGCGCGCTCGCCGTCGCCCCCGCCGGTGCGCGCCTCGATCTCACCTGGCAGGGGCGCCCGCTCGGCACGCTGGACCTGGGGCTCGTCGTCATCCCCGGCACGACGGCTACGGTGGACGACGCGGTGCGGCAGTTCGCCCCGCTCCCACTGACGTGGACCCGCGCCGACGATGGTGCGCTACACGCCAGTGCGGAGCGGGGCGGCTACCGCATCGCCGTCACCCTCACGCCCTACGGCGGGGGGTGGGTGGACGCCCGCGCGCACCTGACGCGCGTCGCCCCGCGCGGCGAGAAGGCATACCTGGCCCTCGTGCGCCGCGTGACGACGCCCGGCCTGCGCGAGCCGCGGCTCCGCTTCAATGGGCGCGTCTTCGCGCGGGTCGACCGCGAGCCGGACCTCTGGGACCGCGACTTCTGGTACACGCGCGGCGTGGACTGGACGGCCTGGCGCGCCGGCGACCTGTCGGTGCTGGCCGTCAACGGCTTCACGCCGGCGCCCACCATCGAGAAGCGCTCGAAGCCGGGCGACTACGACCTCGGCAGCCACTTCTACGTCTGGGAGCGCGTGCGCCGCGCCGGCGACCGGATGGACCTCGTCTCCGAGATCGCTGGCCCCAACCCGGGGCAGGCCTCGGCGCGCGGCGCGATGGCCGTCACGCCGTACGCCCCCATGGAGCAGGGCGACTCGCTGGTGCTCGAGTGGCGCCTCGCTCTCACCGAGCAGCCGGCCCAGGGGTGGGAGACGAGCCAGCTCCGCGTCTTCGACGGCTACGTGGCGACGCGCGACACCGCGAGCACGCGACTGGCCGACCTCGGCGTGCCGTGGGTGACCTTCGGCACGGCGTACTTCCCCTACTCCACGCTGGCCGAGAACCTGGACTTCTACCGCACGCCGGGGCTGGACCGCGAGACGTTCTGGGCCATCTCGCCCACCATGTGGGCGCGCTGGCGCGAGTTCGTGCCGCGCATGAAGACCGATCTGCGCATCGCCCGCGCGATGGGCTTCGACGTCATCCGGCTCCACCACCTGGAGCTGCTGCAGTCGCTGGACCGCGCCGAGGCGCTGGCCTTCCTCGACTTCTTCGCCGACGAGCTGCGCGCGCTGGACCTGAAGCTGATGCTCGACACCGAGGGGCCGGCGGCGTGGGTGTCCACGGTGGTGGGGCGCTACGAGGACCTCGTGACGCGCGTGGAGCTGGAGAACGAGGTGCTGATCAACGGCGTGACCCCCGGCTCGCCGGAGCGGTGGACGGCGCTCTACCACGCCGCCAAGGCCGCCGCGCCCGGGTCGCAGGTCTTCCTGACGAGCGCCGGGAACCACGGGCAGCTGGAGCGCGCGCACATGCTCGGCGTGCCCTTCGACCGCGTGGGGCTGCACGCCTACAAGCACGGCCCGCAGTGGAAGGAGGCGTACCTGTCGCACATGCTCGGCGCGGCCGACGTGGCGCAGGCGCACCACACCGCGGTGACGCTGGGCGAGTTCAACTGGAAGAACCTCACCGAGCTGGCGCCGCCGGAGCAGCGCGTGGAGGCGGCGGCGGTCTACGACACGGTGCTCGCGCCGCGGGCCATCCCCGAGGTGATCGAGTTCCAGTTCCACGAGACGCTCTCGTTCAACCCGGCGGTGAGCGGCACGAAGACGCGGCACTACGAGCCGCTCGCCATCGACCGCCGGCCCAAGGTCTCGGGGTACGAGTTCATGCGCGTCATCCGCGAGTACACGCGCCCCGACGCGCCGGTGCGCGTGCTGCCGATGACGGTGCGCGAGGTGCGCCTGGCGGACGGCACGGCGACGGCGGAGTTCACGGTGACCAACGCCGGCAACCGCGCGCGCACGGTGACGCTCACCGCCGAGGCGTTCGACGGGCTCACCACGCGGCTCCTCACGCCGGCGCGCGTCACGCTGCAGCCCGGGCAGACGCACACCGGGCGCGTGGCGGTGCGGCTCGCCGCCGGCGCGCTGCCGGGCACCTACCATCACTTCGTCCGCGCGGCGTACGACGGCACGACGCAGTACGGGTGGGGGATCGCGGCCAACCCCGGCGCGCCCACCTTCGCGCCGGCCCCGGTGCTGGCCGACCGGGTGCGCTACCCGCAGGGCGCCGCCGTGGTGCAGCGGCTGGACTTCACGCGGCCGCTGGCGGTGACCTTCGGCGACAGCGCGAGCAAGCTCGAGCTGGAGTCGGCGTACCAGGTGTGGGGCACGCTGCAGGCGGCCACGGGGCGCCCCGTGTGGCTCTCGACCGACGGCGACCTTCCGGACTCGCTGCGCACGCGCGGGCTGGTGGTCGCGCTGGGCACGCCGCAGTCGAGCGCCCTCGTGCGCTCGGCCGCCCCGGCGCGGCCGGCGGCCGTGGACAGCGCGCACGGCGTGGTGCGCCTGGACGACGCCGACGGCCGGCAGTGGCTCCTCCTCACCGGTGCGGACGAGGACGGGGTGCACGCGGCGGCCGCCGACCTCATGCTCCGCTACTGGCCCAACGCCAAGGACGCGGCCATGCGCCTCACGGGCATGGAGCCGGGCAACGCCCTCGGCCACCGGGCGATGATCACCACGCCGGACCCACCCTGACCCCCTGCCGGGGCCG
>DASTRO010000355.1:0-10321 GCA_035761165.1 Gemmatimonadaceae bacterium
GGCGCGGCCGCGCCGCCGGCCGGGACGAGCGAGCCGGCCGGAGCGGGACGGGACGCGGCACCCGTCGCCGATCCCGTGGACTGGCGTGCGGCCCTCCGTGCCGCCGGCGGTGCACCCGACCAGTTGGCGCGCGCGCGCGCCACTCCGGGAGGGGAGCGCGGACAGGGCGGCGGCACGCCTGCTGCCGATGAGCCGGCGAACGCCGACAGGGAGGAAGCGATGGCCCGCCGTAAGAGGGCGCAGACGGATCCCGGCGCGCCGCGCGCCGACGAGCGCACCACGCCGCCCGAGCGCACCGCCACGGGGCCCACGCGCGTCGGTGGCGCCTCGGCCTCGCTGCCCGAGTGGCTGGGCGACCTGGGCGTGGAGGCCGGGCTCGTGGTGGGAGCCGGCGCCGCCGACCTCTTCGAGGGGAGCATCGCCCGGCTGAAGTCCCTCGAGGCGATCGCGGCCGCCGTGGAGAAGTGCACCCGCTGCCCGCTCTACGCCACCGCCACCCACGGCGTGCCGGGCGAGGGGAATCCGGACGCGGACCTCGTCTGCGTCGGTGAGGCGCCGGGGGCCAACGAGGACCAGACCGGTCGCCCCTTCGTCGGCCAGGCCGGTCAACTCCTGACGAAGATCCTCGCGGCGATTAAGTTGAGCCGCGAGGACGTCTTCATCTGCAACGTCCTCAAGCACCGCCCGCCGGGGAACCGCAACCCCGCACCGGACGAGGTCGAGGCGTGCAGCCCCTATCTCCTCCGCCAGCTCGAGCTCGTGAAGCCCAAGGTGATCGTCGCCTTCGGGACCTTCGCCGCCCAGACCCTGCTCGAGACCAAGACCCCGATCGGCAAGCTCCGGGGGCGGGTGCACCTGTACCACGGCGTCCCGCTCGTGGTCACCTACCATCCGGCCGCCCTCCTCCGGAACGCGGCGTGGAAGCGCCCCACCTGGGAAGATGTCCAGCTCGCCCGCCGAATTCTCGATCGCGCCACCACCGCGTGACGCCTACAGCGAGCGCCAGCCGCCCTATGCCCCCGAGGCGGAGCAGGCGGTGCTCGCCGCCATGCTGCTCGACGCCGACGCCATCATGCGGGCGGCCGAGTACGTGGACGACACGATGTTCTACCGGGAGGGGCACCGCCGCATCTTCCGGGCGATGATCGCCCTCACCGAGCGCGGCGACGTCGTGGACCCGCTGACGCTGGCCGACGAGCTGGGGCGCCGGGGGGAGCTCGAGGCGAGTGGCGGGCGCGACTACATCGGCTGGCTGATGGACGCCGTCCCGACGGCGGCCAACGTCGAGTACCACGCCAAGATCGTCCGCGAGAAGGCCACCCTCCGACGCCTCATCGAGATCTCCACCGGCATCGTCACCGAGGCCTTCGAGGCGCAGGTCACCGCCTCGCAGCTCCTCGACGAGGCCGAGAGCAAGATCTTCCAGATCAGCCAGTCGCAGGGCGGCAAGGGCTTCACGCGCATCAAGGAGCTGCTCTGGCCGGCCATGGAGCGCATCGAGGCGCTGCAGCGCGGCGGCCAGGCGATCACCGGGGTGCCGAGCGGCTTCTACGACCTGGACGAGATGACCTCCGGCTTCCAGCCGTCGGACCTCGTCATCGTCGCCGCCCGCCCGTCGATGGGAAAGACCGCCTTCGTGCTCAGCATCGCGCAAAACGCGGCCATCACGCACAACGTTCCGGTTGCGTTCTTCTCGCTGGAGATGAGTAAGGAGTCGCTCGTGCAGCGCATGCTGACGAGCGAGGCGCGCATCGACGCGCAGGACCTGCGGCGGGCCCGCCTGCGGGACGACGACTTCCCGCGCCTGGCGCGGGCGGCCGGCATCCTCAGCTCGGCCCCCGTCTACATCGACGACCAGCCCGGGATCACGCTGCTCGAGATGCGCTCCAAGGCGCGGCGCCTGAAGGCGGAGAGCGGCGTCGGCATGGTCATCGTCGACTACCTGCAGCTCATCCAGGGACCGCCCAACTCCGAGAACCGGCAGCAGGAGATCAGCCAGATCTCGCGCGGGCTCAAGGCGCTCGCCAAGGAGCTGAGCGTCCCCGTGCTGGCGCTCTCGCAGCTCTCGCGCGCCCCCGAGCAGCGGGCCGGCGACCAGAAGCGCCCGCAGATGAGCGACCTCCGCGAGTCCGGCGCCATCGAGCAGGACGCGGACCTCATCATGGCCATCTACCGCCCCGAGGTGTACGCCGAGAAGGAGGAGGGGCGCCTGGTGAACCCGGAGCTCGAGGGGTTGGCGGAGATCATCATCCTCAAGCAGCGCAACGGCCCGATCGGCACCGTGAACCTGCACTTCCACAAGCAGTACACGCGGTTCGAGAACCGCACCTCCCGCCCGCAGAGCTAGGGCGCGCCAGGTGAGCCCGAAGGCGAAGACGGTCTACCGCTGCACCGAGTGCGGGGCCGAGCACGCGAAGTGGGCGGGCCGCTGCGATGCCTGCGGCGCGTGGAACACCCTCGTCGAGGAGATCGCCCTGCCCAAGGCGCCGGCCGCCCGCGGCGCCGCCCGGCGCGTGGGCGCCGCGGCGACGCTGGCCGAATACGGCAGCGTCGCCCCCACGGCGCGGCTGCGCGACGTGCAGGGCACGGAGCGCCAGCGCTGGCGCAGCGGCCTCGACGAGCTCGATTTCGTCCTCGGCGGCGGCGTCGTGCCCGGCTCCATGGTGCTCGTCGGCGGCGAGCCGGGAATCGGCAAGTCCACGCTCCTCCTGCAGACGGCGGCGCGGCTGCAGGCCGCCGGCCACGCGGCGCTCTACGTCTCGGGCGAGGAGTCCGCACTGCAGGTGAAGCTCCGCGCCGATCGCCTGACGGAGCCGGCGGGTGACGTCGCGCTGTTGGGCGAGACGCAGCTGGAGACGATCCTCGCCACCGCCGCGGCCGCGTCGCCCGCCGTCATGATCGTCGATTCCATCCAGACGGTCTTCACGTCCGAGCTCGAGGGCGCGCCCGGCAACGTGGGCCAGGTGCGCGAGTGCGCCGCACGCCTCATGCGCTTCGCCAAGGACCGGGGCACGGCGGTGTTCGTCGTCGGCCACGTCACCAAGGGCGGCGGCATCGCCGGTCCCAAGACGCTCGAGCACATCGTGGACACGGTGCTCTACTTCGAGGGGGAGAGCTCGCTCGACCATCGCGTCCTGCGGGCCACCAAGAACCGCTTCGGCAGCGTCGACGAGATCGGCGTCTTCCGCATGACGCAGGCGGGGCTGGAGCCGGTGGAGAATCCGTCGGAGCTCTTCCTGGGCGATCGCGAGCTGACCGCGTCGGGGAGCGCGGTGACGGCGCTGCTCGAGGGCACGCGCCCGCTGCTCGTGGAGATCCAGGCGCTGGCCGCGAAGGCCGGCTTCGGCACGCCGCAGCGCGTCGCCACCGGCTACGACGGGCGTCGGCTGGCACTGCTCCTGGCGGTGCTCGAGAAGCGCGCCGGCCTCTCCTTCGCCCAGCTCGACGTCTTCGTCAACGTGGTGGGCGGGCTGCGTATGCAGGAGCCCACCGGCGACCTCGCGGTCGCCGCGGCGCTGGCGTCCAGCGTCTACGACCGCGCCCTGCCACACGACACGCTGCTCATGGGCGAGGTGGGCCTCGGCGGCGAGATCCGCCCCGTCTCGCAGACGGATCGTCGTCTCGCGGAAGCCGCGAACCTGGGGCTGCACCGCGCCTTCGTCGCCGAGCGGGCGGTGCCGCGGCGGGGCACGCGCGACATCGAGGTCGTCGGCGTGCGCACCGTGGCCGATCTCTTCCAGCGCCTCTTCGCGTGAGCGAGCGAGCCTCGGAGGCGGCGGCGCCGACCGCGCCGGAGCCGACCGCGCCGGAGCCGACCAGGATGGCGGCGGGCGAGGCGCCGGTGCGGGACGTCGGCGTCGTCATCGTGGCCGCCGGTAGCGGCTCGCGCACCGGCTCCCCGGAGCTGAAGCAGTTCCGCTGGGTGGCCGGCAAGCCGATGCTGCTGCACAGCGTGCAGGCGTTCATGGCGCGCCCCGACGTCGGCATCGTCGTCTGCGTGCTCCCGCGCTCGCACGCCGCCGACCCGCCGCCCTGGCTCTTCCAGTGCGACCTGGAGCGGCTCATCGTCACCGTCGGCGGCCGGACGCGCTTCGAGTCGGTGGTCAATGGACTGCAGGAGCTGCCGGACGAGATCCGGGTGACGCTGGTGCACGACGCCGCCCGACCGCTCGTCCCCGACGACGTCGTGGATCGCGTCGTCGCGGCCGCGCGCGGTGGGGTGGGCGCGGTCGCCGCGCTCCCCGTCGTCGACACGCTCAAGGAGGTGGACGACGAGGGACGGGTCGTGCGGACGGTGGCCCGCACGAGCCTCTGGCGCGCCCAGACCCCGCAGGGCTTCCCGCGCGAGCTGCTCGACCGCGCCTACCACGCGGCGTGGCGGGCGGGCGCCGAGGCCACCGACGACGCGGGCGTCTTCGAGGGGCAGGGGCTGCCGGTGGTGGTGGTGCGCGGCAGCGAACGGCTGCTGAAGGTGACCGAGGAGGGCGACTTCGCGCGGGCGGAGGCGGTCGCGCTGCTGGGCGGATGATCCCGACGGTCACCGCCGTGCCCTTCTGGTCCGTCCCGGAGATCGAGGCGGCGCTCACGCAGACGGTGGCGCACCTCCGCGCGGGCGGGCTGCTGGCCTACCCGACCGAGACGGTCTACGGCTTCGGCGGCGCGGCGGAGCAGGACCCGGTGGAGCAGCTGGTGCGGCTCAAGAGCCGGCCGCCAGGCAAGCCCTTTCTCGTGCTCGTCGCGGGGAGCGGGATGCTGGAGCGCCTCGACCTGCAGCTCCCGCCGGCGGCGGCGCGCCTGGCGGCGCGCCACTGGCCGGGGCCCCTCACGCTCGTGCTGCCCGGTGGCGAGCGGCGGGTGCCGCCGCGGCTGCGCGGCCCGGAAGGCGGCGTCGCCGTGCGCTGGACGTCGCACCCCGGGCTGCAGCGGCTCATCCGCGCCTTCGGCGACCCCATCACCTCCACCAGCGCCAACCGACCGCGCCGTCCACCGGCACGCTCCGCCACCGAGGTGCTGGCGGAGTGGCCGGCGGAGGTCGTCCGCGGGCGGCTGCTCGTGCTCGACGGCGGCACGCTGGCGCCGTCGGAGCCGTCGACCGTCGTGGACTGCACGTCGCGGCGGCCGCGTGTCATTCGCCCCGGCGCCATCAGCGCCGTTACCTTGCGAGAGAGCGCGCCCGACCTGATCGGCGATCGGTGAGGGCGCCCGTGCGTCACGTCCACGAGGGACCGCGATGAGAGTGCTCTTCGTCTGCACTGGCAACACCTGTCGCAGCCCGATGGCGGAGGGGATCGCGCGGCGGCTGGCCGCCGCGCGCGGGCTCACCGGAGTGGAGTTCGCCAGCGCGGGCACCGGCGCCGCCGCGGAGAGCCCGGCCACGGACGGTGCGCTGCTCGTCTCCATGGAGCAGGGCGTCGACCTCGGCGAGCACCGCTCGCGCCCACTCACCGCCGAGCTGGTGGCGCAGGCGGACCTCGTGCTGGCCATGGGCGCCGGCCACCTGGAGCGCGCGCAGCAGTTGGGTGGGGCGGGGAAGAGCTTTCTCCTCACCGACTACGCCTCGCGCGGCACCAGCCCGCGGCCGGTGAGCGACCCGTTCGGGGCCGAGCTGCACGTCTACCGGCAGACGTTCGAGGAGCTGGAGCAGGAGATCGCGCGCGTGCTCGACCGGCTGGAGGAGGAGCGCGGAGCCGGCGCCCCGTGAGTCCGGCCCGACCGCGCGAAGCGTGGCCGACGCGACTCGTCATCCTCGGCGCGCCGGTCGCGCACTCGCTCTCGCCCGTCTTCCAGAACGCGGCGCTGGCCGCGGCGGGGATTCCGCTGACGTACGAGCGGCTGCACGTGGAGCCGTCCGAATTCGCCCGGGCGTTCGCCGCGCTAACCGCCGCCGGCGCCGCGGGCAACGTGACCATTCCCCACAAGGAGGCGGCGGCCGCGGCCTGCGACCGGCTCGCGCCGGTCGCGCGGCGCGTCGGGGCGGTGAACACCTTCTGGCGTGAGGACGGCGAGACGGTGGGCGACAACACCGACGTCGGCGGCTTCACCGTGATGGCGCGCGAACTGCTCGGCGGCGAGCCGGCCTCGCCACGCATCGCGCTGCTGGGGGCGGGCGGAGCCGCCGCGGCGGTCCTCGCGGCGGCCACTGACTGGACTGCGCGCGAGATCCGCGTGCACGCGCGGACCCCCGCCCGCGCCGAGCAGCTGGCGGCGAGGCTCGGGCTCGCGTGCACGGTGACCACGACGCCCGAGGAAGCGGTGGACGGCGCTGACCTCGTCGTCAATGCGACACCCGTGGGGCTGCACGACGAGACACTTCCCGTGCGCGTGGACGCGCTGCGCGAGGATGCCGCCGTCCTCGACCTGATCGTGCGCCGCGACGAGACGCCGCTCGTGCGCGCCGCGCGTGCGCGCGGCCTGCGGGCGACCGGTGGGCGGCCGATGCTCCTCGAGCAGGGCGCGCTCGCCTTCGCGCGCTGGTTCGGCGTCGAGCCTGATCGGGACGTCATGCGCCGCGCCCTGGCCGGATGATGCGCACCGACCCCGTCGGCGCCGACGTGCCGATCCCGCCCCTGTCGGCCCGCGGCGCGCCGGGCAGGGTGGTTCGCCTGGCCGTGCGCGCCGGCGCCCGGCTCGGCCGGGACCTGCTCGACCTCGCGCTCCCGCGCTGCTGCGCGAGCTGCGACGCGCTGCTCGGCGAGCGGGAGGCGGGGCTCGTCTGCGGCCCGTGTTGGGCACGGCTGGTGCCGCTGCCGCATCCGCGCTGCGAGCGGTGCGGCCACCCCACGGGCGGTGCTCCGTGCCGCTGGTGCGCGCAGCTGCCGGCCTACGTGCGGGCGGTGCGGAGCGTGTGCTGGGCGCACCGCGGCACGGGGCGTGCCGTGGTGCACGCCCTCAAGTACCACGGTTGGGAGCGCGTCGCCGACGGCATGGCCGAGCGGATGGCGCGGCTGTCGTGGCCGGCGGACGTCGTCGGGGAGCGGCGGGCGCTGGTCCCGGTGCCGCTGGCCGCGTCGCGGCTGCGCGAGCGTGGCTTCAACCAGAGCGAGCGGCTGGCTCGCGCCCTCGGCGCCCGGCTGGCGCTCCCGGTGTGGGCAGACGTACTCGAGCGCAGCCGCGCCACGCACACGCAAACGCGGTTGACACCGGAACAGCGCCTGAGCAACGTTTCCGGCGCATTTCATGCCCCTGCAGGCGCCGCGACCCGGCTGCGCGGCGCGCACCTGCTGCTCGTGGACGACGTCGTGACGACGGCCGCCACGCTGAACGCCTGTGCCGCCACGCTCTTCGGCGCCGGGGCGCGCATCATCAGCTACGTGACATTCGGCCGAGCCCCCGGGCCCGGCGATCGCATCTAATCGCTAATCGCGAGGACCGCTCCGCATGGCCATCAAGGTCGGGATCAACGGATTCGGGCGCATCGGGCGCCAGGTGCTGCGCGCCGCCAAGGAGCAGGGCGTGGCGGATCTGGACTTCGTGGCGGTGAACGACCTCACCGACACGCGCACGCTCGCCCACCTCTTCAAGTACGACTCGGTGCACCGCACCTACCAGGGCTGCGTCGAGGCGCGCGACCAGGCGATCGTCATCGACGGCGACGAGGTCCGGATCCTCTCGGAGAAGGATCCGGGCAAGCTGCCGTGGAAGGAGCTGGGCGTGGACCTGGTGCTCGAGTCCACCGGCCGCTTCACGAAGGCCGAGGACGCGCGCAAGCACCTCGACGCCGGCGCCCGGAAGGTGATCATCTCCGCCCCCGCCAAGGGCGAGGACATCACCATCGTGATGGGGGTGAACAGCGACAAGTACGATCCCGCCGCGCACCACATCATCTCCAACGCCTCGTGCACCACGAACTGCCTCGTGCCGATGGTGAAGGTGATCCGCGACGCCTTCGGCTTCGTGCACGGCTCCATGGTCACCATCCACAGCTACACGAACGACCAGCAGATCCTCGACCTGCCGCACAAGGACCTGCGCCGCGCGCGCGCGGCGGCGCTGTCGATGATCCCCACCACCACCGGCGCGGCCACGGCCACGTCGCTCGTCATCCCCGAGGTGAAGGGGAAGCTCGACGGCGTCTCCGTGCGCGTGCCGACGCCCGACGTCTCGCTCACCGACCTCACGGTCGAGGTGGAGCGCGCGACCACGGTGGAGGAGGTGAACGCCGCCTTCCGCAGCGCCAGGGACGGCGCGCTCGCGGGCATCCTCGAGTACTCCGAGGAGCCACTGGTCTCGGTGGACTACATCGGCAACCCGGCCTCCTGCACGCTCGACGCGAAGAGCACCATCGTGATCGACGGCACACTGGTGAAGGTCTCCGGCTGGTACGACAACGAGTGGGGGTATTCCAGCCGCTGCGTCGACCTGCTGCGGATGGTCGGGGCGCGCCTCGGCGCCGCCTGATGGAGCGGCGCACGGTCGGGGAGCTGCGCGACGAGGAGGTGCGCGGCCGGCGCGCCCTCGTCCGCGTGGATTTCAACGTCCCCATCGAGGACGGCGTCGTCGGGGACGACACGCGCATCCGCGCCGCGCTGCCGACGATCCGCGCGCTGCTCGACCGCGGGGCGCGCGTCGTCCTGCTGTCGCACCTCGGCCGACCGAAGGGGAAGCGTGACGACCGGTACTCGCTGCGCCCGGTGAGCGAGCGGCTGCACGAGCTGCTCCCCGGCGTCACCGTCCGCTTCTCCGACGCGACGAGCGGCGATGCCGCCGTGGCGGCGACGCGCGCGCTGGGCGACGGGGAGGTGCTGCTCCTCGAGAATACCCGCTTCGAGCCGGGCGAGGAGAAGAACGACCCGGCGCTGGCGCGCGCCTACGCGCAGCTCGGCGAGCTGTACGTGAACGACGCCTTCGGCGCGGCGCACCGCGCGCACGCCTCCACCGAGGGGGTGGCGCACCTGCTCCATCCCGCCGTGGCCGGCCTGCTCATGCAGCGCGAGCTGCAGTACCTGAGCGACGCGCTGGAGCAGCCCGCGCGCCCGTTCGTGGCCGTGCTCGGCGGCTCCAAGATCTCCGGCAAGATCGACGTCATCGAGGCGCTGCTGCCCAAGGTGGACCGCCTCGTCGTGGGTGGCGCCATGGCCTGCACCTTCTTCCGCGCGATGGGGCTGGAGACCGGCCGGTCGCTCGTCGAGCCGGACCGGCTCGACATGGCCGCGGAGCTGCTCCGCCGCGCCGGCGACACGCTGGTGCTGCCGACCGACGCGATCGTCGCCCCGTCGCTCGACGAGGCGGGCGCGAGGGCGGCGCACGCGGTCTCGCGCGACGCCATCCCGGCCGACGAGGCGATGTACGACATCGGCCCCGCCAGCGTCCAGGAATTCGCCGCGCACGTGCGCTCCGCCAGGACCGTGCTCTGGAACGGCCCGATGGGCGTCTTCGAGACGCCGCCTTTCGACGCCGGCACGCTGGCCATCGCGCGCGCGCTGGCCGAGGCGACCGACGCCGGCGCGACGACGATCGTCGGCGGCGGCGACTCCGCGGCGGCCATCGCCCAGGCAGGGATGGAGGACCGCGTGAGCCACGTGTCCACCGGCGGCGGCGCGTCGCTCGAGTTCCTGGAAGGGAAGGCGCTCCCCGGCGTCGAGGCACTCGACCGCGCGGGGACGGCATGAAGCGTCCGGTCTTCGCCGCCAACTGGAAGATGCACCACGGCCCGTCCGACGCGGCCGCCTTCATGCGCACCTTCCTGGCCCACTACCCGCGCCGCTCCGACCGCACGATCGTCATCTTCCCGCCGGCCATCTCGCTGCCGGCCGTGACGGAGGTCCTCGGCGAGCGCCCCGACGTCATGGTGGGTGTCCAGAACATCCACTGGGAGGCCAAGGGCGCCTTCACCGGGGAGATCTCGGCCCCGCTGGCCCGCGACGCCGGGGCCCGCCTGGCGCTCGTCGGCCACTCCGAACGGCGCCACCTCTTCGGCGAGACCGACGAGGAGACGGCGCGCAAGTGCGTTGCCGCCGCGCAGTCCGGCCTCATCCCGATGCTCTGCGTCGGGGAGAAGCTGGAGCAGCGGGAGGCCGGCGACACCGAGGCGGTGGTGGTGCGGCAGCTGCGCGCAGGGCTGTCGAAGCTGGACGCCGCGCAGCTCAACACGGTCGCGATCGCCTACGAGCCGGTGTGGGCGATCGGCACCGGCCGCACCGCCACCCCCGCCGACGCCAGCGCGGTGCACCGCACGATCCGCGCGGTGCTGCGCGAGGTGGTCGGCGACAAGGGCAACGCCGTCCCCATCCTCTACGGCGGGAGCGTGAACCGCGCCAACGTGGCCGCCCTGCTCGCCGCCGACGAGGTGGATGGCGTGCTGGTCGGCGGGGCCAGCCTGGAG
>DASTRO010000356.1:0-12403 GCA_035761165.1 Gemmatimonadaceae bacterium
ATGCCGATCGACTGGACGATGACCCAGGGCGTCGGCTGGATGCTGCTGCTGTTCGTGATCACCTGGGCGGCGGACATCTTCGCCTTCCTGGTCGGCAGCGCCGTCAAGGGGCCCAAGCTCTGGCCGCGGTTCTCGCCCAACAAGACCTGGTCGGGCTTCTTCGGGGGGCTCGCCGGCGCCATGGGCGCGGCGGTGGTCTTCGCGGCCCTCACGCCGCTGGAGCTGGACGCCCTGGCGGCGGCGCTCGTCGGCCTGCTCGTCTGGGGGGAGCCGTTCCGCTACTGGGTGATCGACGTGCTCGGCAGCCGCGGCGTGTCGCCACTGCGGAGCGCGCAACACCTGCTGGCCTCGTGGGTGTACGTCGCAGGTGCGCTGCTGGCCGCGCTGGCGCTCATACGCGGGCCGAGCTGGCGCGTGCTCCTCGCCGCCTGGGTCGTGTGGCTCGTGCTGTTCACCACCGAGGCGTACACCAGCGGCATTGCGTGGATGCTCAATCACCTGGGTCCCGGATCGCTGATCGCGGCGGTGTGGATCGCGACCGCGCTGACCACGCTCGCAACCGACCTCGGCGGTGGGCTGGAGGAGCGCTCGCCGGAGGCGTGGGTGCGCGCCGCCGGTGTGGCAGTCGTGGGCGTGCTGCTGCCCGCCGGCATCGACGCGGCGCGGCTGCCCACCCGAGTGTTCGGCGACGACGCCACACGCTACGTGACGGCGATCGAGCGTGAGATGGCAGACGATCCGGCGCGGACGCTGCTCGACGTCGGCTCGTGGGTGTACCTGCGCGACGGCATCGTGATGAAGGATCGCGCGGCGACGATCGGCGACCGCGGATACGCCGCTACGGGCGACTTCTCCGGCATGATCCGGCGCCTGGACGAGCGGCGATATCGCAAGATCCTGGTGCGCGGCTTCGCCGCCGACGATTCCTGGTACGACGAGCCGTTCTGGCACGTGCGCAGCGGGATCCGCGCCGCCCTCGAGCGGAATTACGTGGAGGTGGGGCGGATTCCCGCGGTGCAGACGCTGGAGAACGGCGCCGGCATGCGCTATCTCTTCCGCGAGGTCAGCATTCTCGTCCCGCGACCGCCCTGACACGGGCGAGTGGCGGCCGCTCGGCGCTCGTGCTCAGGGCCGTGGGCTGGCCGCGGTGCGCAGGGCCGGCGCTCGGGCCGCATCCCTGAGCGCCGCCTCGATGAGCTGCGCCGCGATCGCGTTCCCGCGCGCGTTCCAGTGGTGATCGTCCCGGTAGTACAGCAGCTCGCGCGCCGCGTACGGGCGCAGCCCCGCGACCAGGTCCACCACCTGGAATCCCAGCTCGCGTGACCGCTCGGCGACGTACTCGGCGAAGTACGGCTCGGGCGACGGCGTCGGGAAGCCGTCGAAGTCGGCGCCGTAGAGCCGCGCGTCCGAGGGGGCGAGGATCACCATCACCTGGAAGCCGTGCCGCTCGCTCAACGCGCGCATGTCGCGCAGCGTGCGGTCGAGCAGCGGCCGGTGTGGATGCTCGAGCACGTACGACCGCGGCTGGGCGGCGCGCTCGGCATCGTCCGGGTTGAAGAAGCGATAGCCCCAGCGCCGCGAGTGATAGAGCGGGACGGGCAGCGCGACGCCGTCGATCTCGTAGCGGCCGCCGTCCCGGCACCCGGCGACGTGCGGCCGGCCGAGACGCAGCTCGCCGTCCAGCAGCCGGCGGAGGATGCTCTCGCCCTTCACCCGTGCCGGCAGCGCGAGCACGAGCTGCGGCAGGGTATTGTCGAGCAGCGCGCCGCGCCCGCCGCCGGGCGCCGCCGCCGGCTCGCGTCGCTCGTCGTAGTCGTTCTCCAGGTCGTTCCCCTCGAAGATCATCCAGAGCAGACGCTCGACGTGCATCGAGTCGGCGTTCGTCGCCAGCAGGTACTCGAGCAGTTGCAGCTGCGCCCGCGGTCCGGTGGATGAGACCCCGAGGTTGTAGACGGGCTCGCCGAGCGCGGCGCCGAGCCGGTCGGTCCACGTCTCCCCCTCGTCCGTGGCGTAGCCGAGGACGAAGGAGTCGCCGAGGGCGAAGATACGGCTGCCGGCGAGCGGCTCCAGCTCGCGCACGCCGTGCGGGCCGATGGCGTAGGTGAGCGTGCGCGGCTGCAGGACCGAGTCCACCAGCGTGGGCGAGCGCTGCATGGCGGAGGTGTAGAACTCGCCGTAGGTGGGTCCGGTGAGCCGGACGTCGGGCTTGTAGAGGCCGAAGCTCAGATCGGTGGGGAAGTAGAGCCGCGGGAACAGCTCGCCGTGCCAGAGGTGGCCGTCGGTCAGCCGCGCGTCGTCGGCGATGGGCGCCGCGGCGCGCGCGCGGCGCGCGTTGTCGTAGACGCCGTACGCGACGTCGGCCGCGACCACGGAGGCGAGGAGCGCGAGCGCGGCGATCCCGAGGTCGAGCATCCGCGTGGGCGCGAGCCGGCGGCGGCGCGCCAGCGCCCGCACGCCGAGCACGAGGAGCACGGCGCCCACCGCGAGCACCGCCACGCCGCGCAGGAAGCCCAGATAGACGCCGGCCACCCGCTCGTCGTAGAGGAGCACCGCCCAGAGATAGCCCCACACGCCGAGCAGGCCGGTCAGGAGGACGGGACGCCCCGCGCGGGCCGCCAGCGCGGTCGCGCGGCTCCCCGCTCCGACCGGGAGCGCGTCGTCGCGCGGGGTGGGCTCAGCGACGCGCATCGCGCACCCGCGCCGCGATCACGTCCACCAGCTCGCCCACGTTGCGCAGGCTGGCCATCTCGCCGGTGCGGAAGCGCACGCCGAAGGCGTACTCCAGCGCCACCAGCAGCTCCACGTTGGAGACGGAGTCCCACGCGGCGACGTCCCGCGCCGTGGTCTCGCGCGTGACCTGCAGCTCGTCGTCGCCGAAGGTCTCGCGCATCACGTGCACCACGCCGTCCCACACCGCCTGGTCAGTCATGCACCGCCTCCAGCCGGAGCCCGGCGTCGTCGTCCACCAGCGCGATGCTCGTGGGAATCGGCCGCGCGGCGTCGAGCGCCAGCACCCAGTGCTCGCCCTCCGCGACGGGCCCGCCGCGCGCGAAGCCGAGCGACGGGTAGTGGTCGCGCACCAGCCCGTTGCGCGCGGTGGGGACGTAGGTGCCGTGCAGCGTGCGGTAGCCGGCGGCGCGAGCGCGCTGCACCACGTGGTTGCAGAGCAGCTGCTCGACGCCGCGCTTCAGCACGCGGCAGCTCATCAGCCAGAGATCGATCCACAGCTCGCCGTCCTCGGCGTGGGCGGCGAAGACGCTGACGAGGCCGTTGTCCCCGAAGCGGTCGGCGAGGCGCACGGTGGCGGTGAGGTGGCCCGAAGAGTCGATCATCGCCGCGAGCTGCGAGGCGCTGAGGCGGCGCGTGGTGAGGTTGAACTGGTTGGTCTTGTTCGTGAGCTGGTGGATGCGCTCCAGGTGGCGTGCCTCGAACGGGGTGATCACGGCGCGCTGCCGCAGGGAGCGCAGGTAGGCGTCGTAGTCCTCCAGCCCGGCGCGCAGCTCCTCGCGGCGCGCGTTGGCCGCGTACATCCCGCTGCGCGCGCGGTCCTCGGCGGACAGGCTCACCGTCTCCAGCCACCCGGTGCGGTCCACCTGCACGGGGTAGTCGCTCGGGTCGTCGCCCAGCTCCACGACGCGCACCTCGGGGAGGGCCTGGCGCACCTGCTCGCGCTCCGCCGGGTTGTCGTCCACATAGACGACGGCGTCGAGCCCGATGCCGAGCGTGGCGGCGATGTCGCGGACGTTCTCCGACTTGGGCTGCCAGTTGGCGCGGAAGGCGACGAAATCGTCGCGCCGCAGCACCATCTCCCGGCGGCTGGCGAAGGGCGCCAGGGCCGCCGTCTCGTCGTTCTTGCTGGCCACGGCCAGCATGATGCCGCGCTCGCGGAGGCGGAGGAGATAGCGCTGGAAGGCGACGAACGCCTCGCCGCGCGGGTCGCCCTCGCCGAGCGCGAGCCGGTCCACGCCGTCGTCGCCGACCACGCCACCCCACAGCGTGTTGTCCAGGTCCGTGACGACGCACTTGGCGGCGCGCCCGAAGAGCGCGGCGACGAGCTGCGCCAGGCTGCGCACGTACGGCACCAGGCAGTCGAAGGAGACGGGCTGCCTGGCCTGGTACCAGTAGCGCGCGTCCATCCAGCGGCCCACCCCGTGAAACGCGGCCAGCGCGGCGACATCGTGGAGGTGCACGTACGACGGCGCGCGGCGCGCAAGGGCCGCGTTCACCGCGCGTACGAACCGGCCCGGCTCACCCGGCAGCCTCACGCCCGCCGCGCCCAGCGGGCGGACGGGCGGGTCGGGGAAGGTCGGCAGGACGATGTCGCAGTCGGCGTGCGCGCGCAGCGCGCGGCAGAGCCCCAGCCAGTGCTCGCAGACTGCCTCGACCGCCGCCTCCACCTCGGCCGCGGAGGCGCTCCACGACGGCCACGCGGGCAGCTCCGCGGTGGTGGCGACGACGATGGCCACGGCGGGGCGGAAGGCCACCGTCCCGCTGCTCGGCTCCAGCATCTCGCGCACGTAGGTGCCGTAGGGCGGCACGTGCAACGTGACGTCGACGCCGAGCGCATCGAGGGCGAGTCGGAGCGGCTCCTCGAGCAGCGCCGTCGTCGCTCCGCTGAGGAGCGCCAGGCGCACGGTGGCGGGCTGCGGGGGTGCGGACGCCCGCTCGGCGAGCTGGCGGCGCACGCGGCAGAGCGCCTGCACGGTGGGGTAGTCGTCCGCCACGCGGGCGGCGGCGCGCAGGGCGCACCACGCCTCGTCGTGACGACCCGCGCGCAGCAGCATGCGGAGCGTGTCCACGGTCATCTCAGCAGCCGCCGGGGCAGCAGCCCACGCCCGGGACGATGGCCATGCGGCGAGCGGGCCAGCGGAGCTGCCCGTCCTCGTGCGTGCGCTCGGCGCGCGCCCTGGCGACGAACGCGATCACCCGCCGGGTGACGAGCCGTGCGCCCGGCACCAGGGCGTGCTCGGCGTCGAGGAACTGGTCGTCCGGGAGCAGGCAGCGCAGGTCGAGCAGGGGCACGCCGGCGAAGTCGGTGCGGAGCAGCGCGGAGTAACGCTCCGTGAGGCGGGGGGCGTACCGCTCGCGACTCAGCGCACGGTCCGGCAGGTTCACGACGTACAGGTCGATGCCGTGCCGGCGGGTGAAGGCGAGCAGCGCCGCGATGCGGGCGTGCACCCCCGGGTCGGCACCGGCGTCCCAGCGATACACGTCGCGCCACCACGACGTCGAGTCGTCGAGCCAGGCCGTCAGGTCGGCCACTGGCCACGGCTCCATGGCGCGGTAGCGGTACGGCGAGTAGGCCGCCGCGGCGCGGTCGCGCAGCGCCTCGATGGCGGGCCGGCCCGGAGGCCGCGCCGCGCGGGGCGTGTCGCGGCTCTCCGGCAGCGCGCGGGACACGAGCCACGCGACCGATGCGCCGTAGCGCGGCTGCTGCTTCCGTGCGAGGAAGCGCGCGTGGTCGAGGAGCCCGCGTGCGGCCGGCTTGGCGACGAGCGCTAGCCGGCCGTCCGCCTGCCGCACCGCGCGATAGCGCTGACTGTAGCGCTCGAGCCCCTGCGCGAAAGGGCGCTCGTCGGGGATCTCGGCCAGGAAGCGCGGCGAGACGCCGAGCACCAGGACGGCGGGGAGGGCACGTGGTCCGCGCACGCGCTCCACGTACTCCAGCCCGGCCAGCACGTCGCCCAGCGTGCCGAGGCTCACCCCGCCCTGGAACGCGCGATAGCTCGGGAACGCGGCGCGGAATTCCTCCACCAGCAGGTCCTCGCGCACCGTGGACGGACCGGCGAGCAGGAGCAGTGGGCGTTCCCCGGTGGGCCAGAGCGAGGGGAGCAGGTAGCGCAGCCAGTCCTCGTCCCGATACGGGTAGACCACGCCCGAGGACTCCGCGTGCCGCGCCAGTGCCTGGAGGCTGGCCGTCGCCAGGCAGTAGAGCAGCCCGACCGCGCCGAGGGCCGCGGCCGACACGCGCAGGCGCCTAGAAGCCGGTGTAGACAAAGTCGGCGGCGGTGCGAGCGTAGAGCAGGAGCAGCACGAGGAGCGCGGTGGCCAGCAGCAGCTTGGCGCCGACGCGCAGCGGGGGCGTCATGGCGTCACCACGTGGGTGAGGACGGCGGCGATCCGGTCGGTGCGCAGCTGGAAGAAGACGAAGGCGGCCGCGGTGGCATGGAAGGTCAGCAGGATGCCACCGGCATGCGCCAGCGGATGGCGACGGAGCCGTAGCACGCCGGCGCGGCCGAGGCGGTGCAGGAGCAGCGTGTCCCAGCTCCGGTAGATCACGAACCACAGGCCGTGCACGAGGCCGAAGAGCAGGAAGCCGAGGGTGGTGCCGTGCCAGAGCCCGGAGACGCTCATCGTCACGACGATGGCCGCGTTGGCGGCGAGCAGCTTGTGGCGCGCGAGCCAGTGGTCGGCCAGCAGCCGCTTGTACAGCGGCGCGAAGACGTAGTCGGTGAGCCAGAGGGTGAGCGAGCGGTGCTGGCGCAGCCAGAAGTCCGAGATGTTCCGGGCCAGGAAGGGCCGGTCGAAGTTCTCCGGCGGCCGCACGCCGAAGAGGCTGCCGAGTCCGATGACGATGTCGCAGTAGCCCGAGAAGTTGAGATACAGGAAGAACCAGAATGCGTATGCCTGGAGCAGCAGCTCGCCCGCCGACAGCGCCAGGAGATCGGTCTCCGGCCGCAGCGCGTGCGCCTCGAAGACGCCGGCCAGCAGGTACACCTTCACGAAGCCGAACAGCATGCGGAGCACGGCGTCCAGGTGCGCCTCGAAGGTGAGCGGGATCGCCAGCCGCTCGCCGCTCCACTGCTCGCGGTAGTCCTGATAGCGCTGGATGGGCCCCATCAGGAAGGTCGTGAAGTTGAGGCAGTAGTTGAGGTACGTGAGCGGATCGAGCGGCCCCAGCGTCCCGCTGTAGCCGTCGATCACGACGTGCACGATCTTGAAGAAGAGGAAGCTGAGGCCGACCGTGGCCAGCACGCCGACGAGCAGCGACTCGGGGACGAACAGGTCCAGCAGCTCGTAGTGGCGCATGTAGACGAAGAGCAGGACGAGGAGCGTCAGCCCTCCTACCAGCCCCGCCCGCCCGCGCCGCATCCCGAGCTGCACCAGGCCGTAGCCCAGGACGGCGAAGAGCAGCGTGCTGACGGTGCCGGCCGTGCCGAGGAAGAGCCGCCAGACGAACGCCAGGTTGATCGCCAGGAAGGCGAGCTGGCGCGGCAGCCCGCGCAGCCCGGAGAGCAGCACGACGGCGGCGACCGCCAGCACCAGGAACGCCGGGGAGAGGAGCGAGGTGGACACGCGACCGGCGGTGCTAGAACACGGTGTAGATGAAGGGCGCCAGCGCCGAGCCCTGCGCGAAGAGGAGGATCGTGCCGACGGCCACGAGCACGACGACGATGGGCAGCAGCCACCACTTGCGGCGCGCCCGGAAGTAGGCCCAGAACTCGGCGACGAGACCGCCTCGCGTGCTCATGGCAGGGGTGCTCCGGTCAGAACTGGCGCCGCAGATCGCTGCGGCCGCGTCCGGGCTCGCGGGGCACCCAGCGGCTGCCGGCCGCCGCGCGCTGGCGCAGCGGATCGTAGCCGCCCAGGCGCATCGCCACCGCGATCGGCGTCAGCACGAGGAAGTAGAGCACGCCCATGAGCAGCGGGGTCGTGACGCGCGAGATGGCGTGGGCGAGCGCCATCCACGCGCGCTCCACCCCGCCCAGCCGCGTCGGCGCGATGGCGCCGGCGAGGACGAGCGCCGCGCCGATCGTCGCGACCACGACCGCGGTGCGCGGGTGACCGCGCCACCACGCGAGGCCGGCCAGCGCCAGGAAGGCGCCGCCCACGGGGAACGCGAAGCGCCGCCCCTCGGCGCGCGTCAGTCGAGCTGATACTCGGCGTGCCACCTGGCCGGCTCCGTCCAGTGGGGCTGCGTCACCTTCTCCAGCAGGCACGAGCCGAGCACCAGCGCGTCGATCTGCGTCCGCATGAAGCAGCGGTACGCGTCCGCCGGCGTGCAGACGATCGGCTCGCTCCGCACGTTGAACGACGTGTTGACCAGCACCGGGCAGCCGGTGCGCCGCTCGAAGGCCACGAGCAGGTCGTGATAGTCCGCGTTCTCCCGGCGCGACACCGTCTGCACGCGCGCCGTGTAGTCCACGTGCGTCACCGCCGGGATGTCGGAGCGCGGGACGTTCAGCCGCTCGATGCCCCACAGCTCGCCCTCTCCGGCCAGCGACGGCAGCCGGCGCTCCTCCCGGACCGGAGCGACGAGGAGCATGTACGGCGACTCGGCGTCGAGCTCGAAGTACTCCGCGGCCCGGTCCTCGAGCACGCTCGGCGCGAACGGGCGGAAGCCCTCGCGGAACTTGATCTTGAGGTTCATCTGCGCCTGCATGCGCGGGTTGCGCGGATCCCCCAGGATCGAGCGCGCACCGAGGGCGCGCGGACCGAACTCCATCCGGCCGTTGAACCAGCCGACCACCTTGCCGTCGTCGAGCAGCTCGGCCACGCGCTCCAGCAGGTCGTCGCGCTCCAGCCGCGCGTACGGCGCCTCCACGCTGGTGAGGAACGCCTCGATCTCGGCATCGGTGAACGAGGGGCCCAGATACGCGCCGCGCATCGCGTCGCCCAGGGGCGGCACGCGACGCGGCCGCCGACAGTGGCGGTGCCAGACGAGCTGCGCCACGCCCACCGCGCCACCCGCGTCGCCGGCGGCGGGCTGGATCCAGAGGCGGCGGAAGGGACCCTCCCGGAGCAGCCGTCCGTTCGCGACGCAGTTGAGCGCGACACCGCCCGCCAGGCATAGATCGGCGAGCCCCGTCTCGCGATGCGCCGTGCGCGCCATGCGCAGCACGATCTCCTCGCACACCACCTGGACGGAGCGCGCGAGGTCCATCTCCCTCTGCGTCAGCGGCGTCTCGGGCGTGCGCGGCGGACCGCCGAAGAGCTCGTCGAACGCCGGGCTCGTCATCGTCAGCCCGCTGACGTAGTCGAAGTAGCGCTGGTCCAGGCGGAACGAGCCGTCCTCGTGCAGGTCGAGCAGGTGGCGATGGATGAGGTCGACGTACTTCGGCTCGCCGTACGGTGCGAGCCCCATGACCTTGTACTCGCCCGAGTTCACCCTGAACCCGGTGTAGTAGGTGAACGCGGAGTAGAGCAGTCCGAGCGAGTCGGGCCAGCGCAGCTCGCGCAGGATCTCGATGTCGGCGTCCCGTCCCGCGGCGATGGAGGCCGTGGCCCACTCGCCCACGCCGTCGATCGTCAGGATGGCGGCCTCGGCGAATGGCGAGGGGTAGAAGGCGCTGGCCGCGTGCGACTCGTGGTGCTCGCTGAAGAGCAGCTCGCCGTCATAGCCGCCGAGCTCGTCGCGCAGCTGCCGTTCCTGGTAGAGCTTCTCCTTGAGCCAGAGCGGTCCCGCCTTCAGGAAGGAGGCGAAGCCGCGCGGCGCGCGTGCCAGATACGTCTCGAGGATGCGCTCGAACTTGAGCAGCGGCTTGTCGTAGAAGCCGACGTATGCGAGGTCGGCGACGGAGATCCCGCCCTCGCGGAGCACGTAGGCGACGGCGTTGGCCGGGAACGCCGCGTCGCCCTTCTTCCGCGTGAAGCGCTCCTCCGAGGCGGCCGCGACGATCTCGCCGTCGCGGACCAGACAGGCCGCACTGTCGTGGTAGAACGCGGAGATGCCGAGAATGCTGGTGGTCATCCCTGTCGTCCCGGCGAGGCGTTGCCGTGCGGACCTGCAGCGAGGGCGCTGCGCGTTCCGGATCGTCCGATGCGGCGCCGCGCATGGCAGCCCGAGATGCTCCGGCGCGCTCCGGCGAACGTGCGCGACGACCGTCGAGCGTCGCGTGCGCTAACCTGGGATGGGCGAGCGATTCGCGCCAGAGGGTTGCACGTATCAGGTGCCGGGCTCGACGCAGAGCGCGGCGATGCGCACGGATGCGCCGTGCGATGCCGAGCCGTTTCATCGGCTTCGGCCATGTTCGACGACGCTCCACCGTGTCCGGCGGTGCGCAGCCGTGCGCAGCGTGTGCAGCCGTGCGCGACCGTGCGCGACCGTGCGCGGCCGTGCGCGGCCGTGCGCGGCCGTGCGCCGGGCGATGCATCGCCGAGCCCGGCCGCACGAGCGCACGGCAGGCGACCGGCGCGATGTATGCCGTGGCGCCCCGGACGCCGGCACGCACGGGCTGCCGGCGCCCGGCCCGCGCTCGCGGCCACGTCCCCCTGCTCGCCGAGGTGCTCACGATGCCCCGCACTCCGCTGCGTCGCACCCGCATGTCCGTCGCCCTCTCACTCGCCGCGGCGCTCGCGGCGCTCGCCCCGGGCACGGCGCTCGCCCAGGGCGCGTTCGGCCCGTTCACCTCGCTCACCGTCTTCGGCGACAGCTTCTCCGACACCGGCAACCTGCTGGCGCTCACCGGCGGCACCCAGCCGCCGTCCCCGCCGTACGCGCCGGGTCGGCTCTCCAACGGCCCGCTCTGGGTGGAGTACTTCGCGGCGCGCGTCGGGCGGCCGGCCGACGCCGCGCCCGTCTTCCTGCCGGCCGCGCCGTCGGGCGTGTACGCGGTAGGCGTCGCCACCACGTCGCCGGTGGCGGGCGGGCCGCCGTCCACGGCCGAGCAGGTGGGGCGCTACCTCACCGGCCCGGGGGCGGCCGACCCGACGGGGCTGTACGTACTCTTCGCCGGGGCGAACGACCTCGGTCAGGCGAGCGCGCTTCCTACCGACGCCGCACGGCGCGCGGCGGCGCAGGCTGCGGCGCACAATCTGGCGGTCCAGGCCGGCCAGCTCGCCGGCATCGGGGCGACGGCGGTGCTCCTCCCCTCGCTCCCCGACCTGGGGCTCACGCCCGGCGCGCTGGCCGTGCCCGGCCGCTCGGCGATCCTGAGCGAGATGACGGACGTCTTCAACGAGGCGCTGGCCGGCGAGCTGGTGGCGTTGCGCGGGACGCTGCCGGGGACGGAGTTCCTCGGGCTGCACCTCGACAACCTGTTCACCAACGTCCTGCTCGACGCGCGGAGCGGCGGCGCGCGCTACGGCCTCACGAACGTCTCCGTGCCGTGCCTGCCTCCCTTCGCGCCTCCCGGCGCGCCGTCGTGCGACGTATCCGTCTTCGCGGACCAGCTGCACCCCACCACGCGCGCGCACGAGCTGATCGCCGACGCCGTGTACGATCGCGTCGTCCTGGGAGAGGACGTGGGCGTCGTCCCCGAGCCGACGACCCTGGCGCTGGTGGGCGGCGGGCTGGTGGCGCTGGGTGCCGGCGCCGTGCGTCGGCGTCGGCGGGTGCCGACCGGGCGGTAGTGGTTCGACCGGCACTCGGACCGGCGGGCGCGCACGGCGCTGGCCTGCCCGCACCAGCGCCGTGCGCGCGCGTCGTGCAAACGTCGGAGCGTGCACGGGCGTAGTATTGGCGACATCGCCGCGTGCTCAGGGCGCGGCGCTCCCCTCATCACGCACGCTCCAGCCGCCGCGCGCCGCGCGGGCGGCAGGGCACGCACGCACGCTGGAGACCGCCCGCATGATGCCTCGCCAGGCCGCGCCCGTCGTCTGCTCCCTCCTCGGCGCCGCCGCGCTCCTCGCGGCACGCCCCGCACCGCGCGACGCGGCCGTCGTGCCGCCCGCGCGCGGCCGACCGGCCGCCGCGGGCCGCGCCGCGGTCCCGGCCGACACGCTGCGCTTCGTCGTGGCGCCCACCGGGAACGAGGCGCGCTACCGCGTGCGCGAGCAGCTCGTCCGGCGCGACCTGCCGAACGACGCCATCGGCCGGACGACCACGATCAGCGGCGGGATCGCGGTGGACGGGGCGGGCAAGGTCATCCCCGGTGCGTCGCGCTTCGTCGTCGATGTCACGGAGCTGAAGAGCGACAGCGACCGCCGCGACGGCTACGTGCGCCGCCGCCTGCTCGAGACGGAGCGATATCCCACCGTGGAGCTGGTGCCCACGGCGGTGCAGGGGCTCCCGTCGCCGCTGCCGGCCGCCGGCCCGGTGAGCTTCCAGCTCGTGGGCGATCTCACCGTGCACGGCACGACGCGGCCCACCACCTGGCAGGTGACCGGGCAGTACCAGGGCGGCCGGATCACCGGCACGGCACGCACCGGCTTCACCTTCGCCGACTTCGGGTTGACCCAGCCGCGCGTGCCGATCCTCCTCAGCGTGGCCGACACGATCACGCTGGAGTACGATTTCACGCTCACGCCGCAGCGCTGAGCCGCGGGCGGCTCGCGCGCCGGCGGGTAGCGATCAGCCGCGCGCGAAGGCGCCGGCCAGGATCTGCAGCTGCCCGGCGACGCGGGCGAGCTGCAGGCGCACGGCGGGCGTCGCGCTCGGTGCTGCCTGCGCCGCGACGCCCGGCGTCGGTCGCGCCGCGTCATCGCCTGCCGCGTGGCGCGCCGATGCGGCCGCATCGGCGCG
>DASTRO010000357.1:0-46348 GCA_035761165.1 Gemmatimonadaceae bacterium
CCACATCTTCAACGCGCTCGCCGCGCAGGGGAAGCAGCTCGTCTTCGCCAGCGACCGCCCGCCGCGCGAGCTGGAGGGGCTGGCCGACCGGCTGCGCACGCGCTTCGAGGGCGGGCTGGTGGCCGCGCTGCACCCGCCCGATCGCGCGCTGCGCGAGGAGCTCTACCGCCGCGCGCTGGCGCACGTGGAGCCGGCGGCGTCGCCCGAGCTGATCGCCTTCCTGGCCGACCGGCCGGCGGCCAGCGCGCGCGAGATCCAGGGGATCGCCAACCGCCTGATCGCCGCCGCGGACGTCGCCGGGCTGCCGCTCTCGCTCGCCATCGCGCGCAGTGAGCTGGAGGGCGGCATGGCGGCGGTGTCCGCCGCGCCGCCGCTCACCGGCGCGGCGGACCCGTTCTTCCTGGACGACGAGAAGGTGGTGTGGGACTGGCCCGACGTCGGCGGCCGCGCCATCGAGGACCTGCGCTGAGGATCGGGGATGGCGATCAAGGGAAGTCTCAAGGAGGCGAGCCTGCCGGACGTGCTGCAGCTGCTCGCGATGGGGCAGAAGACGGGCTGCCTCAGCCTCGCGCACCGCAGCCGCTTCGGCTCCATCTACTTCGACCGCGGGCGCATCTGCTACGCGTCGATCGTGAACCGGCGCGACCGGCTGGGCGACATCCTGGTGAAGAGCGGGATCCTCACGCCGGACGCGCTGGCCGAGGTGGTGGAGGCGCAGGAGCACGAGCGCGGGCAGCGGCTGGGCGACCTTCTCGTGGCGCGCGGCCTCCTCACGCGCGACGAGCTGCACCGGCAGGTGCGGCTGCAGATCGAGGAGGCGGTCTACCACCTCTTCACCTGGTCCGAGGGCACGTTCAACTTCGAGCCGGAGCTGCGGCCCGAGGAGCAGGACTTCCTCGTCGCGATCAACCCGGAGTCGCTCCTCCTGGAGGGCGCGCGGCGGGTGGACGAGTGGAGCCTGATCGAGAAGAAGATCCCCTCGTTCGACCTCATCTTCGCCGTCGATCGCCCGCACCTCGAGGAGCGGCAGCCGGAGCTGACGGCGGAGCAGGAGCTGCTCCTGCCGCTGATCGACGGCAAGCGCGACGTGGCCGCGCTGGTGGATGCGTCGGGGCTGGTGGAGTTCGAGGTCGGCAAGGCGCTCTTCGGGCTCGTCACCGCGGGCTTCCTGCACCGCGTCGGCAAGTCGCGGACGACCGAGGCGCCCAGGGTCTCCGAGGTACGCGTGGAGGAGCACCGCAACCTCGGCGTCGCCTTCTACCGCACGGGCATGCACGACGAGGCGATGCGCGAGTTCCGCCGCGTCATCGAGCTGCGGCCGGACGACGTGGTGGCGCGCTTCTACGTGGGGCTCGTCCTGATGCGGCAGGGGCGCTGGGAGGACGCGGTGCAGGCCTACGCCGCGGCGGCCGCGCAGCCCAACGCGCTGCCCCCGGTCTTCCACAACCTGGCCTACGCGCTGGAGCGGCTGGGCCGGCTGGAGGAGGCGCGCGCCGCGCTCGACGAGGCGGTGCGCCGCGGAGCCGAGGCGGATCCGCGCGTGCTCACCTCGCGCGGGGTGCTGGCGCTCCGCACCGGCGACCTGGCCGGGGCGGGGCGCCTGTTCGCCGAGGCACGCGAGGCGTGGGGGCGGCGGACGCCGCCGGCCGCGTGGTATCTCTACGCCAGTCTGGCCGCCGCCCTCGCCGGCGACGCCGAGCGCGCCACGCAGCTGCTGGAGGAGGGCGCACACGCACATCCGCACGCCGCGCCGCTCCACAACAACCTGGCCGCCGTGCTCGAGCGGCGCGGTGCCTTCGAGGCCGCGCAGACGGCCGTCGAGCGGGGCCTGCTGGAGGATGCCAGCCTCGCCCAGCTGCACAAGAACGCCGGCGACCTGCACTACCGCGCCGGTCGCTACGACGAGGCGCTGGAGGCCTACCAGCGGGCCGTGCGCGCCAACGACGCGCTCGGCGTGGACGTGTACCTCAAGCTGGGCAACCTGCGCTTCCGCCGCCAGGACGTGGCGGACGCGGAGCGCTACTGGGCGCGCGCGCTGGAGCTCGACCCGGACAACGCGATCGTGCGGAACAACCTCGCCGCCGTGCGGCGCACGGTGGCCTGACGCGTGGTGTCGGTGGCGACGGACCTCCAGCGTCCGCCCGACGAGCCCGAGGAGCGCGCCTTCCACGCCCTCCTCGAGAAGATCGCGGACGAGAGCGGCTTCCGCTGCGCCAGCTACAAGGAGCGCTGCCTCCGCCGCCGCATCGCGGTCCGGATGCGCGCGCGCGGCGTGCACCTCTTCGGCGACTACGGCCGCCTGCTCGATGCGGACCCGCACGAGTGGGAGCGCCTGCTGGACGCGCTCACCATCAACGTGACGCGGCTCTTCCGCGACCCGGCCGCCTTCGAGGCGCTCGCCACCACCGTCGTGCCCGCGCTGTGGCGCTCGGCCGCGCCGACGCTCGGCGTGTGGAGCGCCGGCTGCGCGTCGGGCGAGGAGGCGTACTCGCTCGCCGCGCTCTTCCACCGCCACGCCGAGCAGCTGGGCGAGGGCGCGCGCGCGACGCGGGTGTGCGTGCTCGGCAGTGACATCGACCGCGGCAGCCTGGCGGCGGCCGATCGGGGATGCTACGGCGACGCCGCGTTCGTCGACACGCCACCGGCGCTCCGCGCGCGCTACTTCACCGGCGGCGATCCGGCGTGCGTGGTGGACGAGCTGCGTGCGATGGTCCGCTTCGAGCGGCGCGACCTCCTGCACGAGCCGCCTCCGCCCGGCCCGCTGCAGCTCATCGTCTGTCGCAACGTGCTGATCTACTTCGACCGGCAGACGCAGGAGGAGCTCTTCGCGCGCTTCCGCGCCAGCCTGGCCCCCGGGGGCTTCCTGGTGCTCGGCAAGGTCGAGACGCTGCTCGGCGAGGCACGCCGCGGCTTCACACCGGTGCTCCCGCGCGAGCGCGTCTTCCGGCGGCTGTGAGCGCACCCGGGTCCGGCGCCCCCGCACGACCGGCGGCCGACGGCGCGGAGGAGCGCCGCGAGATCCGCGTCGGGGTGGCCGAGCTGGCCGCGGCCGTCGCCGGCCAGCAGCTCGTCACGCTGGGGCTGGGCTCGTGCATCGCCATCCTGCTCTGGGACGAGGCGGCGCGCGTCGGCGGGCTGGCGCACGTGCTGCTCCCCGGGCCCGAGCTCTCGCGCGACCTCGGCAATCCGGCCAGGTTCCCGTGCACCGCCGTGCCGCAGCTGGTGCAGACGATGCGTGCCGCCGGCGCGGGAGACGAACTGACCGGCCGCCTGGTGGGCGGCGCCAGCATGTTCCGCGCGCTCCTCGCCACCGCCGGCGTCAACATCGGCGAGCGCAACATCGTCGCCGCACGCGCCGCACTCCACGCGGCCGGCATCCCGCTCACCGGCGAGGACGTGGGCGGACAGCACGGACGCAGCGTACGCTTCGACGTCGGTAGTGGCCGCGTGGAGGTGCGCTCGCTCAGCGCCGGCGACCGTGTCCTCTGACGCGCCGCGCGCCCGCGCGCCGCGCCGGGTGCTGGTGGTGGACGACAGCGCCTTCATGCGTCGGCTCGTCTCGGAGCTGGTGGAGAGCGATCCCGCCTTCTGTGTGGCCGGCACGGCGGTGAGCGGCCCCGACGCGCTGCGCCAGGTGCGCGCGCTCGACCCCGACCTCGTCACGCTCGACATCGCGATGCCCGAGCTCGACGGGCTGCAGGTCCTGCAGCAGCTGATGAGCGAGGCGCCCCGTCCCGTCGTCATGCTCACCGCCGCCGAGGGCGGCGAGGCCGAGCTGACGGTGCGGGCCCTGGAGCTTGGCGCGGTGGACTTCGTGCGCAAGCCGTCGGGGCCGATCAGCCTCGACCTCGCCCGGGTGCGCGAGCGGCTGCTGCAGGCGCTGCATGCGGCCGCCGACGCCAACCTCGCCGGCGCACCGCTCCCGGCACGAGCGGAGCGCGCGCCGGCCGCCGCGGCGCGGCGGTCCGCCGTCGAGCGTGCCGGCCGCGTGGTGGTGATCGCCTGCTCCACGGGCGGCCCGCGCGCGCTCGTCGGCATCGTGCCACGACTGCCGCCACGGCTGGGGGCGGCGGTGCTGGTGGTGCAGCACATGCCCCCGGGCTTCACCGCCGGGCTGGCGCGACGGCTCGACGCGCTGAGCGCGCTCCCGGTGGCGGAGGCGGTGGACGGCGACGCGCTCCTCGCCGACCGCGTCGCGATCGCGCCCGGCGGCGCGCACCTGCTCGTGGAGGGGCCGCCCGGCGCGGCGCGCCTCCGGCTGGCGGCCACCCCGCCGATGTGGGGCGTGCGCCCCGCCGCCGATCCGCTCCTGGAGAGCGCCAGCGCGGCCTTCGGCCCGGCGACGGTGGGAGTGATCCTCACCGGCATCGGGCGCGACGGCGCCGCCGGACTGCGCACCGTGCGCGAACGCGGCGGCCTCGCCATCATACAGGATCGTCACACCGCTACCGTTCATGGCATGCCGCAGGCGGCGCTCGCCGCCGCCGGCGCCGACCGCGTGGTGCCGCTCGGCGACGTCGCCGAGTCGATCGTCGCCGCCGTCGCCCGCCTCGCCGCGGTCGATGCATCGTCCCATCCCCGCCCGTGACCTCGGCGCGCGTCCGTCGTTCCTAGGATGCCGCCCGGCCGCGCTCCCTCCCCGCTCTCGCCGGTTCCCCCGATGTCCCCATCCAGCCGCCCCACTCCGGCTGCCCCCACGTCCCGTGCCGCCGCTCCCGCGGCGCGCCCGCATCAGTTCCTGGTCGTGCGCATCGGCCCCGAACGTTTCGCCCTGCCGCTGGACGCGGTGGAGGAGGCGCTCGACGCGCCCGAGACCTACCGCCCGCCCGAGCTGGACGAGCGCTGCCTCGGCCTGCTCCACTGGCGCGGCCGGCACGTGCCGCTCTGCTCTCCGGAGCCGGCGCTCGGCCGTGCCGCCGCACCGACCCCCGGCGCCGCCCTCGTGCTCGCCGACGCCGCCGAGCCGCTGGCCGTCGCGATCGACGACGCGCTCGACGTGGTGACGCTGCCGGCCGAGCGCATCCTCGCCCTGCGTGGGCTGCGCGACCCCTACGGCGTCGTGACCGGCATGGCCCGGCTCGATGACGGCCTCGTGGCGCTCGTCGGCGCGGCGCCGCTGCGCGCCGCCCTGCGCGGGCAGGCGGCCGCGCCTAGCCGGGCCGACGGGTGAGCGACGCCGACCCGCGGCAGGTGGTGGTCTTCGCCCTCGGCGAGGATCTCTTCGCCGCCGACGTGCGCCTGGTGGAGCGCGTGCTGCGGCACCGCGCGCCCGTGCCGGTGCCGCAGTTGCCCCCCTGGGTGGCCGGGGTGGTGGAGCACGCGGGTCGCTCGCTCCCAGTCGTGGACCTGCGCCAGCGCTTCGAGCTGCCCGCCGCCCCGCCCGGTGTGGAGCGGCGCGTGCTGGTGGCCGGCAGCGGCGCCGAGGCGGTGGGGCTGGTGGTGGATCGCGTGCTGGAGGTGGCCCCCGTGGGCGGTGCGCTCGATCCCGCGCCGGCGCTCTTCCGCGGGCTGGCGCGCGAGTACCTGCACGGCATCCTGCGCCGCGACGACGGGCTGGTGATCGTGCTCGACCTCGCCCGGCTCCTCACCGCCACGGAGCGCATCGCGCTCCAGCAGGCACTGGTCGATGTCTGACCCCGCCGCGCACCTGCGCCTCCGCCACGACGCCCTGGCGGCGCGGCTGGCCGCCCGCGGGGCGGTGTCCGAACGCGACCGGCTGAAGAGCGATCTCGCCGCCCTGTACAAGGCGGTGGAGGCCGAGCTGGCGGCGCTCACCGCGCTCCGTGAGGACGTACGTGGGCTGATCGAGCGGTGGAAGACGCTGCCCAGCCAGGGAACTCCGGCCACGGCGGCGTCGCCGGTCGGGAGCGCGCGCGTCGCGACGCCGGCCGGGGCGCGGGCCGCCGGGCCGTCCGGCAGCGCGCCGCCGCCGCGCCCGTCGGGCGCACTCCCCCGCCTGCAGCCGAACGTGCAGGCCGACCATCTCGGCGCGTCCACCTTCATCGAGAAGGGCTGGCATCAGATCTCGACCGGCGACGCCGTGGGCGCCGAGCAGAGCCTGACGCGCGCCCTGCAGCTGGCGCCGGACGATCCGCAGGCCGAGGCGCTGCTCGGCTGGGCGCAGATGCTCCAGCAGAAGCACGACGAGGCGCTGCTGCTCTTCCAGCGCGTCCTGCTCCGCGATCCGAGCAACTCGCTGGCCCGGGTCAACGTCGGCTACATCTGCCTGAAGAAGGGGATCTTCGGCGAGGCCATCGAGCACCTGTCGCGCGTCATCCGGCTGGACAACGACCGCAAGGCGACGCTCTACGCGCACTTCTATCTCGGTCTGGTGTACCTGGAGCGGGACATGTACGAGGACGCGCAGGGCTTCTTCCGCCGCTCGCTCGCCCTCGGGCCGAATCTCATCGAAGCCTACTTCGAGCTGGGGCGCGCGCTCTGGTTCGGTGGCGATCCCGAGCAGGCGAAGCAGGCGTGGCGAGACGGCTTCCAGGCGAACAAGTTCAGCCCATGGGGGAAGCGCTGCGCCGAGCTGCTGGCCACCGTCGAGAGCGGAGGGGCGCCGCTGCGCACCGGCTGAGCCGGACCGTAGCGGCCGCACGCCGGCCGTACCGGCGCGGGTGGAGGACAGGCCTCGCCGTGCTGGCCGCGGCGCTCGCGCTCGCCGGGCAGCGGCTGACCGCGCAGCCGTCCCCCGCCTCGCCGACGCGGAGCGTGGCGATCGACGTCGCGCCTCCCACCGCATCCGCGGCCACGTCCAGCGATGCCGCCGGGGCCCTGCGGCTCGACGCGGGGCGCTTCACCGTCGTCGCCTTTCCCCGCGACCTCCAGCTCGCCCGCTCACTGCTCCGATCGGCCCGGGCGCACGACAGCTTCCCCGGGCTCCCGCGACCCGCCGCCCGCGTGCTCATCGCCATCGCCCCCGACGCCGCGATGTTCCGCCAGTGGGTGGGTCCGACGGCGCCGGACTGGGGGGAGGCGATCGCCATCCCGGCGCTCGGCCGCGTGGTCATGAAGGGGCGCTGGGGAGGCGCCGGGGGCGGCGACCCGCGGGTCGTCCTGCGGCACGAGCTGGCGCACCTGGCGCTCGCCGAGGCGCTGGGGGACCTGCCGCCGCGCTGGTTCGACGAGGGCTACGCGAGCTACGCCGCGGGGGAGTGGGGACGCGACGAGGTGCTGACTGCCAACGTGGCGCTCCTCTTCCACCGCATGCCCAGGCTGGACTCGCTCGACGAGCGCTTCGTGCACGGCGCCAGCGAGGCCGAGGGGGCCTACGCGCTGGCGCATCGCGCGGTGGCCGAGCTGGCCGCCATGGACCCCGAGCGCGGGCTGTCGCTCTTCTTCGGCTACTGGCGCGAGAGCGGCCGGCTGGACACCGCGGTGCGCCGCGCCTACGGGCTGACGCTGGCCGCATTCGAGGAGCGTTGGCAGTCGCGCACGCGGCGGCGCTACGGGGTGCTGGCGCTGCTCGGCGAGCTGTCGGTGGGGGCTGGCTTCGCGCTGCTCGTCATCCTGCCGCTCTACGTGATCCGTCGCCGCCGCGACCGTCTCCGGTGGGCCGAGCTGAGGCGTGCCGATGCGGCCGCGCTGGCGCTCGAGGCCGCGGTGCTGGCGGACCCGTCGGACGACGGGGTCGGTGAAGCGTGCAAGCCTTCGCTTGACACCGATTTCCGCGCGGTCTAGCATTTACGCCCTATGGCCGACCTCGATACCACCCCGCGCCGATCCTGGATCTGGTGGGGCGCCGCGATCCTCGCGCTCATTCTGGGGTATGCAGATCTGGTGCGTGGTGGCATCACGCTGGCACCAATCCTGTTGGTACTCGGCTACTGCATCCTGATCCCGGTCGCGATCCTGAAGCGTTGAGCGGGGGCGGGCGGGGACGGAGGCGGAACGGCGGCTGGCGCATGGGGCGCGCCGGGCGCCGGGCGAATAGCTCAGCCGGTCAGAGCGCCTGCCTTACACGCAGGATGTCGGGGGTTCGAATCCCTCTTCGCCCACTGTTCGGAGGAGCGGTACCCGGAGGATGGACCTTTGCCGCCCCGTCGCGGGTACGTTCGGGGAGGAACGCATGTTCAACGTTTCGGAGGTTACGACATTGAAGGCTCGGCATCGCCAAGCGCGGACGATCGCGACCATGGTGGCGGCACTGGCGGTCGGCGGCGCATTGTCGCCCGCGCAGGCGCAGCAGCGGGGGCAGGCGACACCTGACACCCCGCGCCTCGTCGTGGTGACCTTCCGCGGTCCGAATCGGGAAGCTGCCGTCGCCGCCTCGGACGCGGTGCGCGACCGCCTGATGCGTGAGTACAGCATGCGGCAGCTGTGGGTCATCGACAAGAAGAGCCTCGCCAATCAGCTGAACGCCTCCGGCTACCCGGTGGACGAGCCGCTGACGCAGAACGACGCGCAGGCGCTCGCCCGCGTCATGCGGGCCAACTCGTACGTGGACGGCACGGTGACGCCGGTCAACGGCCAGTTCCGGATCGATGCGCGGCTCGTGCTGACCCGCAACAACAACCTCGTCCAGCCGCTCCCCTCGCAGACGGTGGCGAAGGTGAACGATGCCGCCGACGAGATCGTCGACGCCATCAAGGACGTGCGCGAGAGCCTCGACGAGGAGGAGGAGTGCCACGAGGCCGCCTCGGCGGGTGACGACGCCAAGGCGCTCGCGGCCGCGCGCAAGGGCATCGAGGAGTACTCGCGCTCCACGCTGGCGCGCATCTGCATGATGAACGTGCTGGTGCGGCAGAAGGCGCAGCCCGACACGCTCCTCGCCATCGCCAACCAGATCGTCGAGATCGACCCGCGCAGCCGCGCCGCGCTGCAGGTGAAGTGGCAGGCGCAGAAGGATCTCGGGCAGGAGGAGGCGGCCAACACCACGCTGCTGCAGTGGCTGGCGGCCGACCCGACCAACGTCCAGCTGCAGAACGCGGTGGTCTACGAGCTGGCGCAGAGCCGCAAGTTCGAGCAGGCCGACTCCATCATCACGGCGGCGCTCCAGGAGAATCAGACCGACCCCGACCTCCTGCGCACGGGCTTCCTCGTCTACATCACGACGGAGCAGTGGCAGAAGGCGATCAACGCCGGGGAGCAGCTGTCGCAGATCGTGGCCGACTCCACGCTCGACAACCAGTTCTACCTGCGCATGGCCAACGCCTACGTGAAGTCGCAGCAGCCGCAGAAGGCGGCCGAGGTGATCTCGCGTGGCGTGGCCCGGGCCCCGCAGAGCGCCGAGCTGCTCATCGGCGCGGCCGGGATCTATCAGGAGGCCGGCCAGCTCCAGCAGGCCATGGAGGCGCTGCGCCGCGGGTTGCAGATCAACCCGAAAGCGCCGCAGGCCAACCTCGCGCTCGCGCAGATCTACGTCGACATGAACCAACCCGACAGTGCCCTCTCGGCACTCCGGGCGGCACAGGCCGCGGGAGACAGCGCGGCGACCATCGCCAGCGTGGCGGCGGCCATCGGCAACAAGGCCTACGAGGCCGGGCAGGCCGACACGGCCCAGGCCCGCGAGCAGTACCTGCGGGCGATCAAGTTCCTGCAGTTCGCCGACTCGGTGGCGCCGTCGAACAACTACAAGTTCCTCCTCGGCGCATCGGCCTTCTACGCCCTGGGCGCGGAGCTGCAGGCCGCGCAGCAGGGTGAGAGCTGCGAGCTGGCCCGGGCGGCGAAGGAGCACCTGGAGATCGTCCAGCGCACCATCCCGGTCGCGGGGAGCGTCTCCCCGGAGGGCGCGTCGCAGATCATGGCGAACGTGCAGCAGTGGGCGCCGTACCCGGATCAGATGATCAAGGCGTACTGCGGCAGTAGTCAGTAACGACGGCCGGTCGCCGGTACGACCGAGTGGGGCCCGTGGATGCCGCGCATCCACGGGCCCCAGGTCGTTCCGGGCCGCCCGCCGCGGCGGGTGGCCCGGTGCGATCAGGCGCCGGCGGGACGGGGCACGCGAGCCTCCGGTGGCTGCCCGGACAGCTCGTCGCGCGCCCCCTCGGGCAGGAAGATGCGCAGGTCGCCGTGACGGGCCGCATAGTGGAGCGCGTCGGCCGTGACCGGCTCGCCGTCCACGTTCACGGTGAGTGGCCGGTCCGAGCGGATCGTCAGCTGCGGCACGCGCCAGTAGCGCACCCCCGGCTCGCCGACGTGCTCGCCCCGGCGGACCCGCAGCGCGAGCCGCGCCAGCTCGGCCGGCGGCAGCGGCTCCACGAGGCAGACGTCGAGCAAGCCGTCGTTGGGGGAGGCGAGCGGCGTCACCGGCATCCCGCCGCCGGAGCTGCGCGCGTTCCCGACGAAGAAGACGACCGCCTCGCCGGCGAAGTCGAGCCCCGGTCCGCTCAGCTGCAGGCGGTGCGCGTCGAGCCGGGCCAGCTTGCGGACGGCGGTGAGCACGTAGGCCAGCGCGCCGAGGGTGGCCTTGGCCGCGTCGCTCGTGTCGGCGGTGGCCTCGGCGGCGATGCCGCCGCTCGAGACGTTCAGGTAGCGTCGGCCGTTCAGCTCCGCCGTGTCGAGTCGCACCGGCGCGCGGGTGAGGATAAGATCCAGGGCATGCCGCGCATCCTCCGGAATCCCTGCCTGCCGGGCGAAGTCGTTCGCCGTCCCGAGCGGGACGATGCCGAGGGGCACGTCCCGGCCGGCAAGGCCGTTGAGGACCTCGTTGAGCGTGCCGTCGCCGCCCACGGCGACCACGGCGTCCACGCCCGCGTCCGCCTCCTCGCGCGCGAAGGTGGCCGCGTCGCCGCGCTCGTAGGTGACGCGCGGCCGGACGCGGACGCCGCGCGCCCGGACAGCTTCCACCGCCTCGCGCAGCGTCGGGTCGGCGGCGCGGGTGCCGTGGATCACCAGCGCGATGGTCGGTCGGGCGGGGGCGTCGAGGAGGGACATGGTGGGGGCTCTCGTTGCCAGAAGCCGGCCACGGCGGGGGCACCGGTGGTCGCGCTTGACGCTCGCCGAGGGGGGCTCTTACTATGACCCTCCCTCCCCCGGCGCACGGTGCCTGGGACAGCGCCTATCACGCCCCCGTCATGGTGGCGGAGGTGCTGGACTTCCTCGCCGCGCGTCCCCTCGTCCTCGACTGCACCCTTGGCGGCGGCGGGCACTCGGCGGCGTTGCTCGACGCCGGGTCGCGCGTCATCGCCGTGGACCGTGATCCGAGCGCGCTGGCGGCGGCCAGCGCGCGGCTGGCGGACGCGGCGCGCGCTGGCCGCTTCGCGGCGTACGCCGGCAACTACGCCCACCTCGACCGGATCGACGCCCTTGCGGGCGCGCGGTTCGACGGCATCCTCCTCGACCTTGGCATCTCGTCTCATCAGATCGACGCCACCGACCGCGGCTTCAGCTTCCGCCCCGGTGCGGCGCTCGACATGCGCATGGGCGAGGACGCCATGGGCGATGCCGCGGCGCTGCTCAACGACGCGCCGGTGGAGGAGCTGGCGCGGATCTTCCGCGACTACGGCGACGAGCGGCACGCCCTGCGGCTGGCGCGCGAGGTCGCGCGCCGCCGGGAGCGCCGCCCGTTCGCCGTCGCCGACGACCTCGTGGCCGCCATTCGCGCCACGCTCGGGCCGCGGGCCGGCAGCGCCGAATTCGCGCGCCTCTTCCAGGCCGTGCGCATCGCCGTCAACGACGAGTTGGCGGGGCTCGAGCGCGCGCTGCCCGCGCTGCGGGACCGGCTCCGGCCGGAGGGCGTGCTCGTCGTCATCGCCTACCACTCCGGCGAGGACCGGCTCGTGAAGCACGCCTTCCGCGAGTGGAGCGCGAGTTGCATCTGCCCGCCGCGGCAGCCGGTGTGCACGTGCCGTGGCCGCGCGTTGGGCGAGACGCTCACGCGACGGGCGCTCGCGCCGACGGCCGCCGAGGTCGCGCACAATTCGCGCGCGCGCAGCGCGCGCCTCCGTGCATGGCGAAGCGCCGCAGAGCGCGACGCCGCGGGGCGCAACGCCACATGGCGAAGCGACGCATGGCCAAGCGACGCGTAGCCGGGCGTGGCCGGCGCGTCGTCGCCGGGCTCCTCGTCGCCTTCGTGCTCGTGGCCAGCGTCGTCATCTGGCGCCGCAGCCAGGGGATCGCGCAGGCGCGCGAGCTTCGCGAGCTCGAGCGGCAGCGGCGCCAGCTCGAGGCCGAGCGCGCGCGGCTGGAGCGCGACATCCGCCTCGCCTCGTCGCGCTCGCGCCTCGTCCCGGTGGCCGAGCGCCTCGGGCTCCGCATGCCGCTCGACAGTGAGATCGTCACGCTCGCCGTCCCCGCCGATCGTCCGTCGTCCCCGCCGCAGCCATGATCCCCCGCCTTCGCATCGGCCTCGTCCACGGCTCCCTGGCCCTCTTCGCCGCGCTCATCCTCGGTCGGGCGGCGCAGGTGCAGATCGTCCAGCGCGACCTGTGGGCGGCGCGGGCGGAGCGGCAGCAGGTGGACGCGGACTCGCTGCCCGCGCCGCGCGGCGCGATCCTCGACGCCAACGGCGTCGTGCTCGCCGAGAGCCGCGAGATGCTGGCGCTGGCCGTGGCGCCGCGCGAGGTGGACGACCGGCGCGCGCTGCGCCGCGCGCTGCAGCAGGCCGGAGTGCGCGCCTCGGTCGTCCGGCGCGCGATGGACACGACACGCGCCTGGGTGGAGCTCCCGGGGCACTTCGCCCCCGAGGGCGCGGCGCCGCTCCTCGCCATCCGCGGCGTGCACTCGCGTCCGGCGGTGGACCGCGTCTACCTGGCGGCCGAGGGTGCGCAGCGCATCGTCGGCCACACGGACGGGCGTGGCAACGCCGTGGACGGCATCGAGCTGGCGCTCGACAGCATCCTCACCGGCCGCCGCGGCAGCACGCGCCTGCTGCGCGACAGCCGCGGTCGCAGCTTCGAGTCGCCGGAGCTGCAGGGGGAGGCGCCGCAGCCGGGCAACACGGTGGTGCTGACGCTCGACCACGCGCTGCAGGACATCGCCGAGCACGCGATCGCCGAGGCGATGGAGCAGACCGGTGCCGACGGCGGCGACATCGTCGTCCTGCAGCCACACACCGGCGAGATCCTGGCGCTCGCCAGCCACCGCCGCGATCGGGCGGTGAGCGGCGTGCCGGCGCTCACCGACACGTACGAGCCGGGCTCCACGATGAAGCCGTTCATCGCCGCGCGGCTGCTCACGCTCGGCCGCGCCCGCGCCGACGAGCGCATCGACACCTTCAACGGCGAGTACCTCGCGCCGGGGCGCCGCACGCCCATCCGCGACTCGCACCGCGCGCCGTCGCTCACCCTGGCCGACGTCATCCGCTTCTCGAGCAACGTCGGCATCACGCGCTTCGCCGAGCGGCTCACGCCGCAGGAGGAGTACGAGGCGCTGCGCGACGCGGGCTTCGGCACGGGCACCGGCGTCGCGTTTCCATCGGAGTCGGACGGCCGCCTGCCGTCGCCCGCGCACTGGTCGCTCACGACGCCGGCCGCGCTGGCCATGGGCTACGAGGTCGCCGTCACGCCGCTGCAGCTCGCCAACGCCTACGCCGCCATCGCCAACGGCGGCGAGTTGCTCGAGCCGGCCCTGATCAAGGAGATCCGTACGCCCGACGGTCGCGTGATCTACCGCCATGAGCCGCGCGTCGTGCGGCGCATCATGCCGGAGCGCGTGGCGGCCACGGTGCGCGGGATGCTGGCCGCGGTGGTGGACAGCGGCACGGCCACCGACGCGATGCTCGCCACCTACGACGTGGGGGGCAAGAGCGGCACGGCACGGCTCAGCACGGGGCACGGCTACCAGGGCGGCGCGTACACCGCGTCGTTCGTCGCGCTCTTTCCGGCCGAGGAGCCGCAGCTCGTCGTACTGGTGAAGCTGAACCGCCCCGAGGGCGTGTATTACGGCGGTCAGACGGCGGGCCCGGTGTCGAAGGCCTTCTTCGAGGCGGCGCTGGCGGCCAGCGATGCGGCGCTCGACCGCGGGGAGCTGGCGCGCCACGTGCGCCGTGTCTCGCGCCCCGTGTCGCCCGCCGGCGCCACGCCAGTGGCGGCGCGCCCCGCGGTCCACACCCGGCCCACCGCGGGGGCGACGGCCGCGGGCGCCGCCCCCGCGGTCGACGCACCGGTCGCACCGCCCCTCGCCGAGCCGACCGCACCCGCGGTGGTGCGCTTCCGGCTCGCCACCTTCGACAGCGTGTCGGCGCGCCAGCCGGTGACCGGCACGCGTGCCGTGCCCGACGTGAGCGGACTCGCGCTCCGCAGCGCGGTGCGCACGCTCCACGCGGCGGGCTTCCACGTGCGGCTCGTCCGCGGAGAGGGCACGACCCCGACGGCCGGGCACGAGCTGCCGGTCGGCGCCGTCGTGCGGCTCGGCGTCACCCACTGATCGAGGACGAGCGTGACCAGGCACCACGACGAGAGCGGCAGCGAGATCTCCACGGCCACCCTGCGCGACGCGCTGGACCGGGCGGGGCTGCTCGTGGACGTGGCAGGCGAGCTTCCCGCTACGGTCACCGGTGTGAGCGACGATAGTCGCCGCATCACGCCGGGTGCCCTCTTCGTGGCGGTGCGTGGCTCGGTGCACGACGGGCACGACCACCTGGCCGGCGCGGCAGCGGCCGGCGCCGCGATGGCGATCGTCGAGGAGCCGGGGCGCACCGCGCTCCCGCAGCTCGTCGTCCGCGACGGACGGCGCGCTGCGGCCATCGCCGCCGCGGAGGCCTATGGCCGGCCCGCCGAGCGGCTGGCGCTCATCGCCGTCACCGGGACCAACGGGAAGACCACCACCGTCGGCATGCTGCGCCATCTTCTCGACAGTCCCGAACGCCCCGCTGCCTCCATCGGTACGCTCGGCGTGCTGGTGGGCGGGGAGGCGCGGCCGCTGCCCGGCGGCGCCGGCCTCACCACGCCGGGACCCGTGGAATTGCAGCGCGTGCTGCGCGCCCTCGTCGACGCCGGCGTCGCCACCGTGGCCATGGAGGTCTCCTCGCACAGCCTCGACCAGCGCCGCGTCGACGGGCTGCTCTTCGTGGCCGCGGTCTTCACCAACTTCACGCGCGATCACCTGGACTACCACGAGACGATGGAGGCCTACTTCCTGGCGAAGGCGCGCCTGGTGGCGCAGCTCGACGCCGACGGCGTGGCGGTGGTCAACGCCGACGAGGAGGCCTGGCGGGAGCTGTTGCCGGCGGGGCGCACGGTGCGCTTCTCGGGCCTCGGCACGCCGGACGCCGAGGTGGCCGCCGAGGGACCGCGCTACGGACCGCGGGGCACCGAGTGCACGCTGCGCTTCGGCCCCGAGCGCGTGCCGGCGCGCGTGCCGCTGGTGGGCGACTTCAACGTCGTCAACGCCTGCGGCGCGGCGGCCGCGGCCTGGGCGTTGGGCCACGCCCCCGCGCAGATCGCGGAGCGGCTGGCCACCCTGCCGCAGGTGCCGGGCCGGCTCGAGGTGCTGAGCGAGCGCCCGCTCGTCCTGCGCGACTACGCCCACACGCCCGACGCGCTGGAGCGCGCGGTTCGTGCGGTGCGGCCGTTCGTGGCCGGCCGCTTGCTCCTCGTCTTCGGTTGCGGCGGCGACCGCGATCGCGGCAAGCGCCCCGAGATGGGGCGCATCGCCGCGCGCGAGGCCGACGTCGTCTACGTCACCAGCGACAATCCCCGCACCGAGGATCCGGAGCGCATCCTGGACGACATCATCGCCGGCATGGACGGCGCTCCCTGCGAGCGCATCGAGGATCGCCGCGCCGCCATCGCCGCCGCCATCGCCGCCGCCGATCCGCGGCGCGACGCGGTGCTCCTCGCCGGCAAGGGGCACGAGACCTACCAGATCCGCGGCACCACGCGACTGCCGTTCGACGAGGCGGCCATCGTCCGCGAGCTGACGGCGGCCCTGCCGCGACCCGCCGGCCCGGCGGATGCCTCCCACCCGAGCGGCGGCGAGGGCACGGCGTGAGCTTCGTCTGGACGCTCGACGCCGTCCGCGACGCGGTGGGTGACGGGCCGGCCGGTGACGCCATCCTCGCCGGCGTGAGCACCGACTCGCGGACGATCGCTCCCGGGTCGCTCTTCGTCGCCCTGCGCGGCGACCGCTTCGACGCGCACGAGTTCCTGGAGCAGGCGGTGGCGCAGGGCGCCGCGGCGCTCGTCGTCACCGACGGCGCGCGGGCCGCCGCGCTCGGCGTGCCGGTGTACGTGGTCCCCGACACGCTCGTCGCCCTCGGTGCGCTGGCCCGGTACCGCCGTCGCGCCTGGGGCGGTCGGCTGGTGGCGGTGGCCGGCTCCAATGGCAAGACGAGCACCAAGGAGCTGCTCCGCGCAGCGCTCGCCGTGCGGCTGCGCGTGCACGCCACCACCGGAAACCTCAACAACCGCGTCGGCCTCCCGCTCACGCTGCTCGCCATCCCCGACGACGCCGACGTCGTGGTGGCCGAGGTGGGCACCAACGTGCCGGGCGAGGTGGCGATCCTGCGCGACATCTGCGAGCCGGATGCGGCGATCGTGACCTCCATCGGCGAGGAGCACCTGGAGGGGCTGCACGACCTCGCCGGAGTGCTGCGCGAGGAGGCCTCCGTCTTCCGGGGTGTGGCGCTCGCCGTCACCCCGGCGGCGCAGCCCGAGGTGGCCGAGGCGGCGCGCCCACTCGCCCGCCGCGTGCTGTCGGCGGGGCTCGACGCCGGCGACGTGCGACCCACGCGCTGGGCCGTCGCGGCCGACGGCACCGGCTCGCTGACGCTCGACGGCGTGGACGTGCACGTGCCGCTGCGTGGCGTGCACAACCTGCGCAACGCGATGCTCGCGCTGGCCACCGCGCGCGAGCTCGGGGTCCCCCTGCCGGACGCCGCGCGGGGCATCGCCGCCGTGCCGCAGCCGAGCATGCGCACCGCCTGGGAGCCGCTGGGCCAGGCGGTGGTGCTCAACGACGCCTACAACGCGAACCCGTCGTCGATGTACGCGGCCTTCGATCTCGTCGCCGCGGCGGCCGGCGCGCGGCCGCGCGTCGCGGTGCTCGGCGAGATGCTGGAGCTCGGCGCGGAGACGGACCACCTGCATCACGAGGTGGCCCGCCGCGCGCTGGACGGCACCTTCGACCTCGTGGCCGGCGTCGGCCGCTTCGCCGACGTCCTCGCCGCCGAGGCCGACGGTACGTCGGCCCGCGTCGTCACCGCGCCGGACGCCGATGCGCTGTGGCCGCTGCTCGAGCCGCAGCTCGCCCCCGATGCCTTCATCCTGCTCAAGGGGTCGCGCGGCATGCGGCTCGAGCGCCTCGTCCCGCACCTCACCGCCTGGGCGGCCCGCTAGTGCTCTACCACCTGCTCGTTCCGCTCACGCGCTACTTCTCGGCGCTCAACGTCTTCAACTACATCACCTTCCGCGCGACCGGCGCGGCCGTGACGGCGCTCCTGCTCTCGTTCTTCGTCGGGCCGGCCATCATCCGCCGGCTGCGGAACATGCAGGTGCACCAGGTGGTGCGCGAGGGCACGCCGGACTCGCACCAGGCCAAGGGCACCACGCCGACGATGGGTGGGCTCATCATCCTCACGGCGCTCGTCGTCCCCACGCTGCTCTGGGCCCGGCTGGACAACCGCTACGTGCTGCTCGCCCTGCTCGCCACGACATGGATGGGCGGCATCGGATTCGTCGACGACTACCTGAAGCTCAAGCAGAAGCGCGAGGGGTTGAAGAACGAGGGGCTGGTGGAGCGCAACAAGCTGATCGGGCAGGTGAGCATCGGCGTCCTGCTCGCGCTCATCCTCTGGCAGTTCCCGCTCTCCACGCTCCCGGAGCCGTCCACCGGGCTCCCCTTCTTCAAGTGGAAGCTGATCGTGCCGCTGAGCGTCTACACCGCGTGGCTCTACATTCCGTGGGTGACGTTCGTCCTCACCGGCACGAGCAACGCCGTGAACCTCACCGACGGTCTGGACGGCCTGGCTGCGGGGCTGATGGCGATCGCCATCATCACCTTCGCGCTCTTCGCCTACGTCATGGGGCGCATCGACACGAGCGCCTACCTCAACATCTTCTACCTGCGCGGTGCCGGTGAGCTGGCCGTGTTCTGCACGGCGACGGCCGGTGCGTGCATCGGCTTCCTCTGGTTCAACGCCCACCCGGCCGAGGTGTTCATGGGCGACACCGGCTCGCTGGCCCTCGGCGGCGCGCTGGGCGTCACCGCCATCCTGCTCAAGTCGGAGCTGCTGCTGCTGGTGGTCGGCGCCGTGTTCGTGGCCGAGACGGGCTCGGTGATCCTGCAGCGCGGCGTCTTCAAGTACCGGCGGCGCCGGTACGGGCTGGAGTACGCCCAGCAGCACCGCGTCTTCCGACGCGCGCCGCTGCACCACCACTTCGAGCTGGCGGGGTGGAAGGAGACGCGGGTGGTGGTGCGCTTCTGGATCATCGGCATCCTCTGCGCGTTCGTCGCGTTGAGCACGCTCAAGCTGCGCTGACCGGCAGGGGTGCGACGATGCAGCGGTCGATCTTCCGCGGTGGGCCTCCGGGCGAGGTGGCGGTCGTCGGGCTGGGCAAGAGCGGGCGCGCGGCGGCCGAGCTGCTGGCCCGGGACGGTCACGCCGTGTACGCCTCCGATGGCGGCAGCGGCGCGGCGGTGTGCCGTGCCGCCGACGTGCTGCGTGCCCTCGGCGTGGACGTGCAGGTGGGCGGGTACGACCTGGCGCGCATCGCGCGCGCCGCGCTCGTCGTCGCCAGCCCCGGCGTGCCGCCGGGCGCGCCGCCGCTGGCCGCCGCACGCGCGGCCGGACGTGAGCCGGTGGGCGAGATCGAGATCGCGCTGCACTACCTGCCCGCGCTGCGCTACGTCGCCGTCACCGGCACCAACGGCAAGACGACCACGACGGCCATCGTCGGGGCGCTGCTGCGGGCCCTGGGGCACGACGCACCGGATGCCGGGAACATCGGCACGCCGCTGGCGGAGCTCGCGCTCCGCGAGCGGCCCCCGGCGTGGGCGGCGCTCGAGCTGTCGTCGTTCCAGCTGCACGACACGCCGAGCGTGCGGCCCACGGTGGGCGTGGTGACCAATCTCAGTCCCGACCACCTGGACCGCTACGACGACGTGGCGGCGTACTACGCCGACAAGGCGCGGCTCTTCGCCAACGCGAGCGCCGACTCCCGGTGGGTGCTGAACGCCGACGAGCCGGCCGTGCTGCGGTTGCACGAGCGGCAGCTCGGCGCCGGGGCCGCACTGCCGGGTGCCAGGTACACCTTCTCGCTGCGCGTCGTGGGCGCCGACGCGCACTACGATGCCGCGGGCGCGCGGCTCGTGCTGGCCGGCGAGCCGCTGCTGCCGCGCGCCGAGCTGCAGCTTCTTGGCGACCACAACGTGGCGAACGCGCTCGCCGCCGCCTTGGCCGTCTGGGCGGCCGACGCGGCCCACCGCACGCCGGCCGCGCGGGCGCGGATGGCCGCGGCGCTCGGCGCGTTCCGCGCGCTCGGCCACCGCCTGGAGCCGGTCGGCACCTTCGGCGGCGTGACGTGGATCAACGACTCCAAGGCCACGAACGTGAGCTCCACCCTGGTGGCCGTGCAGGGGATGCGGCAGCCGTACGTCCTGCTGCTCGGCGGCCGCCACAAGGGCGAGCCCTACACCACACTCGCGGAGCCCTTCCGGCGCTTCGGCAAGCGGGTGCTCGCCTACGGGGAGGCCGCGCCGCTCATCGAGCGCGACCTCGGTGCGCTGGTGCCGGTGGAGCGCCTCGGCTCGTCCTTCGACGAGGTGGTGGCGCGCGCCCGCGCGCTCGCCGAGCCCGGCGACGCCGTGCTGCTGAGCCCCGCCTGCTCGAGCTACGACATGTTCACCAACTACGAGGAGCGCGGCGCCGCCTTCCGGCGGCTGGCCGCGAGCGAGGCCCCGTGACCGCACCGACCGCGGCCGCCCCGGCGGCGACGCACTACCGCGAGCGCTGGCGCATGGGGGTCGAGGCGCGCGCGCTCGTCCTGCTCACCGCCACCATCCTCGCCTTCGGCCTGGCGACGCTCTACAGCGCCAGTGCGATCGTGGCCATGCAGCACGAGCTGCCGAGCGCGTACTACCTGCTGCGCCAGCTCACCGGGGTGCCGGTCGGGATCGTCGCGTTCGCCGTGGCCGCCAAGATGGATGCGGAGCGGTGGAACCGCTGGGCGTGGCCGCTCATGCTCGTCTGCCTGGGGATGATGCTGCTCACCGTGCTGCCGTTCACCGAGAGCATCGCGCCGCGCATCAACGGGTCGCGGCGGTTCCTCATCGGCGCGTCGATCCAGCCGTCGGAGTTCGCCAAGCTGGCGGTGGTGACGTGGACGGCGATGCTCGTCGTGAAGAAGGGGGAAGGGGGGCTCCGTCGGCTGACCAAGGGGCTGCTCCCCTTCCTCGTCGTCGTCGGCGCGCTGGACCTCTTCGCCATCCTCGAGCCCGACCTCTCGGCGGCGATGATGTTCACCCTGGTCATGGCCGTCATCCTCTTCGCGGCCGGGGCGCGCATCGGGCACTTCGTCTTCCTCGGCATCCTGGGCGTGCCGGTGCTGTGGGGGCAGGTGCAGCGGCTGCAGTACACGCTGGCGCGCATGACGTCGTTCATCAATCCGGGCGCCGCGCCGGCGGAGATCAGCTACCAGCTGAAGCAGTCGCTCATCGCCGTCGGCTCGGGCGGCACCTTCGGGCTCGGCTTCGGGCAGGGGCGGCAGCAGTACGGCTTCGTGCCGTTCGGCTACAACGACTTCATCGGCAGCAACATCGGCGAGGAGTGGGGGTTCGTCGGCCTGTGCGTGCTGACGCTGGTCTACGCGGCGTGGGGCTACCTCGGCTTCCGCATCGCGCGCCAGGCCCGCACGCCGTTCCAGACGCTCGTCGCGGTGGGGCTCACCTTCACGATGGTGGTCACCGCGTACCTGCACATCGGCGTCGTCATCGGCCTGCTGCCCACCACCGGGCTGACGCTCCCCTTCGTCTCGTACGGCCGCTCCAACCTCGTGCTGTCCATGCTGCTCACCGGCATCCTGGTGAACATCGGGAGCACGCGCGAGCGCGTCTACAACGACGGCGCGACGGACCCGCTGGCCTACGCGCCGGCGTGAGCGCGGCCTAGCGGGCGGTCGCGGCGCATGCGCATCCTCTTCGCCGGCGGGGGCACGGGCGGCCACCTCTATCCGGGGCTCGCCATCGCCCGTGCCGTCCAGCGGCTGGAGCCGGCGGCCGAGCCGTTCTTCATCGGCGCGCGTCGCGGCATCGAGCGCGACGTGCTGCCGGAGGCCGGCTTCCCGTTCGCGCTGCTCGAGCTGCATCCGCTCTACCGGCAGCGGCCGTGGGAGAACTGGCGCACGCTGCGCGGACTGGGCGACGCCTGGCGGCGCATCGGCGGGCTGGCGCGCCAGCGGCCGCCGGCCGCCGTCGTCGGCACGGGAGGCTACGCCGCCGGCGCCGTGCTCGCCTACGCCGCGCGGCACGGCATCCCGTACGCCATCCAGGAGCAGAACAGCTTCGCCGGCCTAACGGTGCGCGTCTTCAGCCGGTGGGCGCGTGAGCTCTACCTGGGCTTTCCGGAGGCGGTGGCGTCGCTGCCGCCCGCGGCGCGCGCCCGGGCGCTCGACACGGGCAACCCGATCGAGCCGCCGCCGGCCCGGCGCCCGGCACGCGCCGAGGCGCGCGCCCGCTGGGCGCTGCCGCCGGAGGTCGGCACGGTGCTCCTCGTCTTCGGGGGCAGTCAGGGCGCGCGCGCCCTCAACGAGGCCGTCGCGGGATGGGTGGCCGAGGGGCTGCCGGAGGGGCTGGGGCTCATCTGGGGGACGGGGAAGGGGAGCTTCGATGCCTACGCCCGGCTGGAGTCGCCGCGCGTGCGCGTGCGGGCCTACCTCTCGCCGATCGCCGAGGCCTACGCGGCCGCCGACCTGGCGCTCACCCGTGCCGGCGCGATGACGACGGCGGAGCTCTGCGCGTGGGGGCTGCCGGCCGTGCTCGTGCCGCTCCCGACCGCCGCCGCCGATCACCAGAGCGCCAACGCACGCGCGCTCGCCGCGGCCGGCGCGGCCGTGCACCTGCCGCAGGCGGAGCTCTCCGCGGCCGCCCTCACGCGCACCGTGCAGGCGCTGCGCGGCGACCCGCCGCGGCTGGCGCGGATGACGGCGGCCGCCACGGCGCGCGCGCGTCCCGACGCCGCCGAGCGCATCGCGCGCCACGTCCTCGCGCTGGCGGCGGTGCCGCGCGCGCTCTCTTGAGACCGCCCCCAGGGCAGGTCTATATTCCGCTCGCCTCCATGCCCCTCCTCGACCCCGCCGACCGTCGCCCGCTCCACTTCGTTGGCATTGCCGGTGCCGGGATGAGCGGCCTCGCCGAGCTCTTCGTGCGACGCGGCGCCGCGGTCACGGGCTGCGATCTCGCGCCCGACGGCGCGGCCGACGTCGCGCGGCTCGGCGTCCCGGTGCTGCGCGGGCACGATCCGGCGCACGTCGACGGCGCGCGCGCCCTCGTCGTCTCCTCGGCCGTGCCACGCGAGCATCCCGAGCTGGCGCGCGCGCGGGCGTTGGGCATCCCCGTCGTGCGCCGCGCCGAGGCGCTCGCGGAGGCGGTGAGCGGCGGTGAGCTGGTGGGTATCGCCGGCACGCACGGCAAGACGAGCACGACGGTCATGACGACCGAGGCGCTGCGCGCCGCCGGCCGCGCGCCCACCGGCGTCGTCGGCGGCCGGGTGGCCGCGTGGGCGGGCAATCTCAGCGCCGGCGGCGACGAGCTGTTCGTCGTCGAGGCCGACGAGTACGATCGCTCCTTCCTCGCCCTCGCCCCCACGGTGGCGGTGGTGACGAACGTCGAGGCCGATCACCTGGACATCTACCGCGACCTGGACGACATCCGCGACGCCTTCGCCCGCTTCGCCGCCGGCGCGCGTGCGGTGGTCCGCTGCGTCGACGATGCGGGCGCCCGCTCGGTGTCGCTGCCCGTGGGCGCGGAGCTGTTCGACTACGGCCTCGAGGCGCCGCAGGCGCGGCTGCAGGCGCGCGACGTGCGCGCCGAGGGCACGGGCTCGCGCTTCTCCGTCGTGGTGGACGGCGAGCCGCGTGCCGAGGTGGCGCTGCGTGTGCCCGGCCGGTACAACGTGCGCAACGCGCTGGCGGCGATCGGCGCCGGCCTCGCGCTCGGTGCCGACGCCGAGGCGCTGGCGCGCGGCGTCGGCGCGTACGCCGGCGTCGAGCGGCGCTTCCAGCGCCTCGGCGAGGCCGGCGGCGTGGCCGTCGTCGACGACTACGCGCATCACCCCACGGAGGTCGCGGCCACGCTGCAGGCGGCGCGCGGCGCCTATCCCGGGCGGCGCCTCGTCGCCGCCTTCCAGCCGCACCTGTTCACGCGCACGCGCGACTTCGCCCGGGAGTTCGGCGCCGCGCTCGCGGCGGCCGACGTGCTCCTGCTCACCGAGATCTACCCGGCGCGCGAGCAGCCGATCGCCGGCGTCACCGCGGCGCTGGTGCGCGACGCCGCGGCCGCCGCCGGGCGGCCGCCGGCGTGGCTCGGCGCCCGCGACGCGCTCGCCGACGCCCTGCACGCCCTCGTGCGACCCGGCGACGTCGTGCTCACGCTCGGCGCCGGCGACATCACGCGCACCGGTCCCGAGCTCCTCCGGCGCCTCGCCGCGGCATGACCGTGCCGCTCGCCGAGCCGCAGGCGGCCGCGGAGGACGCGGCCACGCCGGACGGCCGTACCTCGGGCCCGCCGCGCCGGCCGCGCTGGCGCCGGGTCGTCGGCCTGATCGCCTGGGGGCTCGCGCTCGGCGTCCTTCTCAGCGTACCATGGTGGGGCCGGCCGACGCTCCAGCGGCTCGACTTCTTCCACGTGCGGGCCGTCGAGGTGGTGGGCGCGCGATACCTCGACCCGGTCGAGGTCGTCCGTCGGTTGGCGGTGGACACGCTACACTCGGTGTGGGACGAGCTCGCCCCGCTCGAGGCGCGCGTCGCCGCCCACCCGCAGGTCGAGGCCGTGTCGATCGAGCGCAAGCTGCCGGGGACGCTCGTCGTGCGCGTGCGCGAGCGGCTCCCGGTCGCCTTCGTGGCGTCGGCCGACGGGCTTCGCGCGCTGGATGCGGCCGGCCGGCGTCTGCCGATCGACCCCGCGCGGACGGCAGTGGACCTGCCGGTCGTCGGCAGCGCCGATACGACGCTCCTGGCGCTGCTCGGCGAGCTGCGCGAGGAGGACCCGGCGCTCTACCGCCGCATCAGTGAGGTACGACGGGTGGGCGGCGACGAGCTGCTCTTCCGGCTGTACGACAGGACGGTGCGCACCGGCGTCGACGTGACGCCGGCGCGCCTCGCGATGATCCGACCCGTGGAGGCCGACCTGCGGCGGCGGCACCTGGACGCCACCGAGCTCGATCTTCGATTCCGCCACCAAGTGATCGCCCGACTTCCATGACCCCGGAACGTCTCGTCGCCGGCCTCGACATCGGCACCAGCACCACGACCGCGCTCATCGGCGAGGTCGTCGGTGAGCTGCCGCGCAATCCCGTCGTCCGCGTGCTCGGGCTCGGCCAGGCGCGCACGACCGGCCTGCGCCGCGGTGTCGTGGCGGACATCGAGGAGACGGCGCGCGCGGTCGTGAAGGCGATGAGCGACGCCGAGCGAATGGCGGGTGCCAAGGTGGCGGACGTGTATGCCGGCATCTCCGGCGAGCACGTGCAGACGATGACGAGCAAGGGGATCGTCGCCGTCAGCGGCGCCGAGATCACCCGCGCCGACGTCGACCGCGTCAACGCCGTGGCCCGCGCGCAGGTCATCCCGCCCGACCGCGAGCTGCTGCACGCCATCCCGCAGGAGTACTCGGTGGACAAGGCGCAGGGGGTGCGCGATCCCGTCGGGATGGTGGGCACCCGGCTCGAGACCGAGGTCTACATGGTGACCGTCGGCAGCGCGCCGGCGGTGAACCTGCGCAAGGCCGTGGAGCGGGCCGGCTACGGTGTGCGCGAGCTGGTGCTCGGTCCGCTGGCGAGCGCGCTCAGCGTGCTGACCGAGGACGAGAAGGAGCTCGGGGTCGCGATCGTGGATCTGGGCGCCGGCACGACCGACGTCGCCGTCTTCCACGAGGGGAAGATCCGCCACGTCGGCACGCTCGGCTTCGGCGGGCACAACGTGACGAGCGACATCGTGCACGGGCTCGGCGTCACCCAGGCCGACGCCGAGCGGCTGAAGGAGCGGGCCGGCGTCGCCTACGAGCCGCTCGTCACGCCGGGCGAGGCGCTCTCGCTGCCGGGGACGCCGTCGCAGGGGGAGCGGCAGGTTCCGGTGGAGCTGCTGGCGCACATCATCCATCAGCGGCTCGACGAGATCTTCTCGCTCACGCAGCGCGAGATCGACCGCGGCGGCTTCGGGGGCCGGTTGGGCGGGGGGATCGTGCTCACCGGCGGGACGGCGCTGATGCCCGGCGTGACCGAGCTGGCCGCCGACGTGTTCGGCGCCGGCGTGCGCATCGGCGTGCCACGCGACCGCCTCGGCGGGCTGGCCGATGCGGTCGAGTCGCCGCGCCATGCGACGGTGGTGGGGCTCGCGCAGTACGCGGCGGCGCGACTGGCGATCGGCAGCGCCTCGTCCAACGCCAAGCGGTTCAACCGCCCGAGCCCCGGCGTGGACAAGATCGCGAGCCGCGTCAAGACCTGGCTGCAGGACTTCTTCTAGGCACGAGCCGCGAGCCGCGCGACACCGGCGGTGGGGGCTCGGGCGGCGACGCCGCGCGCCCGGGGGCTCGCGTCTCGCGTCGGGTGGCTCGTGGCTCGTGCGTCGCGCCTCACGTCCCGCCGCCGGACCGTCCCGCCTGTCGTTCCCGGCGTGGAAAACTTTCCCCGCGCGCGCCCGAAATGTTTTCCGTGATCGGTCGTCCACCAGACGTGGTGGAGGCGCCGAAAATGGTTATATTGGGCTCGCCCGGCCGATGGTCCTCGCCGGTGCTCCCCTCCGGACAGTCCGACATCCCGCCCGAAGTGCCGCGCCCTGGTTCCGGCGCGCGTGGCACCTATTGGACCCCGTTGTACTTGGAGTCTCGCGCACGATGATCTTCGAGCTAGAAGAGAGCGCCTCCCAGAACGCCCGCATGAAGGTGGTGGGCATCGGCGGGGGCGGCGGCAACGCCGTGAATCGGATGATCGAGGAGCACCTGGAGGGTGTGGAGTTCATCTCGATCAACACGGACTCGCAGGCGCTGCTGACTTCGAAGTCCGACGTGAAGATCCAGATCGGCAAGAAGCTGACGCGCGGCCTCGGCGCCGGCGCGCGGCCCGAGATCGGGCGGCAGGCGATCGAGGAGAATCGCGACGAGGTCGCGCGGGTGCTGGCCAACGCGGACCTCGTCTTCATTACCTGCGGGATGGGCGGCGGCACCGGCACCGGCGCGGCGCCCGTCGTCGCCGAGCTGGCGCGCGAGGCCGGCGCGCTCACCGTCGGCATCGTCACCCGCCCCTTCCTCTTCGAGGGGCGCAAGCGCATGCGCCAGGCGGAGCAGGGCATCGGCGAGATGCGCAAGCACGTCGACACCATGATCGTCGTGCCCAACGAGCGGCTGCTCGCGGTGGTCGGCAAGGGGATCCCCTTCCAGGACGCGCTGAAGAAGGCCGACGAGGTGCTGCTGCACGCGACGCAGGGCATCAGCTCGCTGATCAGCGTCACCGGCCTCGTGAACGTCGACTTCGCCGACGTGCGCACGGTGATGCAGAGCGGCGGCTCGGCGCTCATGGGCACCGGCATCGGCCGCGGCGACAGCCGGGCGATGGAGGCGGCCCAGCAGGCCATCTCCAGCCCGCTGCTCGACAACATCTCGATCTCCGGCGCCACCGGCGTGCTCGTCAACATCACCGGCGGGCAGGACCTCACGCTGGGCGAGGTGCACCAGATCAACGAGATCGTGCACGACGCGGTGGGCGACGACGCCGAGATCATCTTCGGCGCGGTGCACGAGCCGGCGATGCAGGGCGAGATCCGCGTCACCGTGATCGCCACCGGCTTCGACCGCGAGGTGCAGCAGGGCGGGCTCGGGGGCCTCGGCGGCGGCACGAGCCAGCCGGAGCCGGTGCGGACCCCCGGCGCGCCGGTCATCCCCTTCCCGGCGCAGCGGCCCACGCGGCCACTCGGCACGCCGGTCAGCCGTCCGGTGACGCCCGAGATTCGCCGCGGGCCCATTCCCGCTGCCGACCGGACCGGTCAGGACCTCAGCGACATGGAGATCCCGACCTTCATCCGGAGACAGATGGATTGAAAACCTCGACCGCCCGCGCCATCGCCTATTCCGGCCTGGCGCTCCTCGCCATCGTCGCGCTGCAGGCGCGGCCCCCCCGCATCCCCGCCGCCAAGCCGGCCGAACTGCTCACCTCCGCCCCCGTGCCGCCGGTGCACGTACCCGTCTGGGTACAGCACGACGACACGCTGGGGCGCGGCGAATCGCTCGGTGAGCTGCTCGAGCGGCTCGGCGTGTCGGGGCAGGACGTGATCGCCGCGCTGCGCGACACGCCGGAGTTCGACGAGCGGCGCGTGCCGGCCGGCCTCGCCGTCACCACGCGCAACCTCGACACCGATTCGCTCCCCTCGGAGATCGTCCTCCAGTTCGCCGTCGACCGGCGCGTGCGCCTGGAGCGCACCGCCGACGGCTGGCGCGGCACGGAGGAGCGCATCCCGTGGACCACCGACACGCTCGCCGTGGAGGGCACCATCACCTCCACGCTCTACGAGGCGCTCGACCAGGCGGCGTCGTCGCTCCTGCCCAACCGGCTGCGCGCCGAGCTGGCGTGGAGCCTGGCCGACATCCTCGAGTATCGCGTCGACATGAGCCGTGACCTGCAGCCGGGCGACGCCTTCCGCGTGCTCTTCGAGCGGTCGCGGACGCCGACCGGCGCGGCGCGCGTGGATCGCGTGCTGGCGCTGAGCATGACGCTCTCCGGCGACACGGTGCAGGCCTTCCGCTTCGGGAAGGACGACGAGCACGCGCAGTACTACGACCAGCAGGGCAAGTCGCTGCGCGCCGCCTTCCTCCGGGCGCCGCTGGAGTTCCGCCGCATCTCGAGCGTCTTCGGCCGCCGCAAGCACCCGATCCTCAAGACCTGGCGCTCGCACAAGGGGACCGACTACGCCGCGGCCTCGGGCACCCCGGTGCGCGCCATCGGCGACGGCGTGGTCTCCTTCGTCGGCAAGCGGTCGGGCTACGGCAACGTGGTGGAGATCCGCCATCCCAACGGCTACGTCACCCGTTACGCACACCTGCGCGGCTTCGCGAAGGGCACGCGGCGCGGCGCACACGTCGGCATCGGCCAGACCATCGCCTACGTCGGCATGACCGGGCTCGCCACGGGACCGCACCTCCACTTCGAGGTGCTGGTGGGCGGGGTGCAGCGCGACCCCCGCGTGGCGCTGCGCGACAAGAGCGGCACGCCGCTCGCGCCGAGCCAGCGCGCGGCCTTCGCCCGCACGCGTGGCGCGCTGCTCGCCGCGCTCCAGCGGTCCACCGGCACGACGCGACTCGCCGCGGCGAACGATTGACGCGACCGGCATGACCCGCGCCCTCGCTCGGCGCTGATCGTCAGGCGGGGCGACCGTGCTCGACTGGCTCATCGCCCTCGCCGCCGGGCTCCTGCTCGCGGCGATCACCTACGCGGGGCGCGCCGCTGGACGGCGCGCCCCGCTCGGCGTTGGCGCGGCCGCGCTGCGCGCCGTCGCGGCGGCGCTCCTGGTGGCCCTGCTGCTCGACGCGCCCATCGGCCGCGCCGCGGTGCCCCCGCCGCTCGTCGCGCTCGACGTCTCGGCGAGCTGGCTGCGCGGGGGGGACAGCGCGGCGTATCGGCGGGCGCGCGACAGCGCGGCGCGCCACGGCGACGGCCAGCCGCTCCTCATCGGGGACACGCTGCGTCTCGGCAGCCCGCCGGCGCACCCGGCCGATCTCGCCTCGCGCGTGCGCCCGGCGGTCGAGCGCGCGGTCGCCGCCGGCCGTGCGCTCGTCGTCGTCACCGACGGCGAGCTGGACGACGCCGACGCCCTCGAACGGCTCCCCAGGGGCAGCCGCACGATCGTCGTCGCGCCCGTGGCCGGCGTGGACGCCGCCGTCGCCACGCTGGAGAGCGCACGCGCGGCGGTGGGCGGCGACACGATCGACGTCACCGTGCGGCTGGCGGCTGGGGCGCGCGGCGCGCCGGCGGGCCGCGTGCGCATCGCCGTGGATGGCGTGACGGTGGACTCGGCCGCGACACCGTCGCTCCCCGCCTTCGGTGAGCTGCGGCTTCCGCGCCGCGTGCCGCTGCCGCGGCGCGAGGGGCACGTGCTGCTCTCGGCGCGCGTGGGCGTGCCGGGGGACGCCGAGCCGGCCAACGACTCCGTCGCCGTGCCGATCGACCTCTCGGCGGCGGCCGGCGTGACGGTCGTCTCCACCGCGCCGGACTACGACCTGCGCTACATGCTCGAGGTGCTGCGCGGCACGGTGGCGCTGCCGACGCGGGCCTACCTGGAGATCGCGCCGGGACGCTGGCGCCTCGAGGGCTCGCTCGCGCCGGCCAGCGAGGAAACGGTGCGCGACGCGCTGCGCCGCTCGCCGATCGTGGTGCTGCACGGCGACACCGCGCGCTTCGGCCCGCCGGGCACGGTGGGACAGGGCGCGCTCCTCCTCGCCGCCACGGTGGCCGAGGGCGAGGCCGACTGGTACGCCACGGCGGCTCCGCCGTCGCCGCTCGCCGCCGGATTGAGCGGCACGCCCTGGGACAGTCTGCCGCCGCTCGTCGTCGGCAGCACCGAGCCGCGCGGCGACTGGCAGGGGCTCGTCGTGCAGCGGGCGCGCCGCTTCGAGCGGCGCACGGCGGTGGCGGGCCGGGAGGAGCCGCGCCGGCGAGCGGTGGTGGGGGTGAGCGGGCTGTGGCGGTGGCGCTTTCGCGGCGGAGCGGCGGCCGACGCCTACGCGGCGCTCTGGGGTGGTATATTCGACTGGCTGGCGGCGGAGCGCCGCGACGCGCGCGGCGCGGTGCCCGAGGCCGCCCTCGTGCGGGCCGGCGAGCCGCTGCGCTGGCGGCGCGGCGGCACGGATTCCGTGGTGAGCGTCGTGCTGCGGCGCCGTGGCGCTGCCGACAGCACGACGCTCACGCTGCGCTTCGCCGGCGGTGCGTCCGTGGCCACCTCGCCACCGATGCCCGCCGGGGTGTACGACGTGCGGGTGCCCGGTGGATCGGCGGTGGTGGCGGTCAACGCCTCGCGCGAGCTGCTGCCGCGCCGGCCGGCGCTGCGCTCCGGGCCGGTGGGCCGGTCGCCCGCCCCGCTGGGGGTGGCACCATCGCTGCGCTCGCTCGGCTGGGTCTACGTCCTGCTCGTCCTGCTGCTCTGCGGCGAGTGGCTGCTACGCCGACGCGTCGGGCTCCGCTGAGGGCGTCGGCGCGACGGCGGCGCCGCGCGACCTTCCGTCCCTCGATCCCTCGACATACATGGCTCGGCTGTTCCGCAAGGAGGGCGACCTCCCGAAGCGCACGCTCTGGCAACGCATCAAGGACATCGCCCTCACGGACGTCAGCACGTTCGTGCGGGGCGACCAGATCGCCGGCTCCCTGGAGCGGCTCGAGGAGCTGCTGCTCGAGGCCGACTTCGGCGTGCCCGTCACCATGCGCCTCGTGGCCGACGTGGAGCACGCCGCCCAGCGCGGCTACATCAAGACGCAGACGGAGTTCCTCGAGGAGCTGCGGAAGGGGGTGGAGGATGCGCTCCGCGCCGGCAACAGCGACCCGCGGCTCCACACCGCCGCGCAGCAGCCCACCGTCATCCTCGTCATCGGCGTCAACGGGGCCGGCAAGACGACCTTCATCGGGAAGCTGGCGGCGCGGCTCCGCGCCGAAGGGAAGCGCGTGCTGCTCGGCGCGGCCGACACCTTCCGGGCCGGCGCCATCGATCAGTTGCGCCTCTGGGCGGACCGGACCGGCGCCGAGTTCGTGGCCGGCAAGCCCGGCTCCGACCCGGCCGCCGTCGCCTTCGACGCGCTCGACGCGGCGGTCACGCGCGGCGTCGACGTCGTCGTCATCGATACGGCAGGGCGCCTGCACACCAGCGGCGGGCTGATGGAGGAGCTGCGCAAGGTGGCGCGCGTGATCCGGAAGCGGATCCCCGACGCGCCGCACGAGACGCTGCTCGTGCTCGACGGCACCATCGGCCAGAACGCCGTCGCGCAGGCGCGGACGTTCACGGAAGCGGTGCCGATCACCGGGCTGGTGGTCACCAAGGTGGACGGCACGGCGCGCGGCGGGATCGTCGTCGCCGTGCACGAGGCGCTGGACGTGCCGGTGAAGTTCCTCGGCACCGGGGAGCAGGCGGCCGACCTCGTGACATTCGACGCCGGCGCCTTCGCCCGCGAGCTGCTGGAGGCCTGAGGTGGCGCCGCCCGCCGGCTCCGACGCCGGTCGCCGGCGCCCGGGCGCGCCCGGGGCGCCGGCCGGGCGGCTCTACCTCGACACGCCCGTCACCTACCTCAAGGGCGTCGGCCCCAGGCGCGCCGAGCTGTTGGGCCGCCTGAACATCACCACCGCGGGCGACCTCCTCTTCCACGTCCCGCACCGCTACGAGGACGCCAGCACCGTCGCCCGCATCGCGTCGCTGGAGCCGGGAATGGACGCGACGGTCATCGGCCGCGTCGTGTCGAAGGGCGTGCTCCCGACCCGGAAGGGCCTCCGCATCTTCCAGGCGGTGCTGCGCGACGACAGCGGCATGATCGAGGTCTCGTGGCCCGGGCAGCCGTTCCTCGATCGCACGATCCAGAAGGGCGACGTGCTGCTGGTCGCCGGCGCCGTGCGCTTCTTCCACGGGCGGCAGCTCCAGCCGCGCGAATTCGTCAACCTGGGCGACGAGGAATCGGGCACCGAGGGGGGGCGCGTGCTCGCCGTCTACCCCGCCACCGAGGGGCTCTCGGTGAAGGTGATCCGGGGGCTCGTCGAGAGCCATCTCGACCCGCTGCTCCGCCTCGTCGAGGATTACCTGCCACCGTGGGTGCCGGCGGCCGCCGGGGTGCCCTCGCTCCCCGACGCCCTGCGCATGGTCCACCGGCCCACCTCGCTGGCCGAGGCGCAGACGGGGCGCGCGCGGCTCGCCTTCGAGGAGCTCTTCTTCGTGCAGCTCCTCCACCGCCGCGCCAACGAGCTGGCGCGCGAGACGCGCCGCGGCACGCCGATGGAGAACCGCCGCGAGCTCACCACGCGGCTGCGCGAGGCGCTCCCCTTCGCCCTCACGCACGCGCAGGTGCGCGCGCTGCGCGAGATCGTGGCCGACATGTGCAGCCCGCGGCGCATGCACCGGCTGCTGCAGGGCGACGTCGGGAGCGGCAAGACGATCGTGGCCCTCTTCGCCGCGCTGCTGGCGATCGAGAACGGCTACCAGGCCGCGATCATGGCGCCCACCGAGCTGCTCGCCGAGCAGCACGCCGGCACGATCGCGCGGCTCCTCGCGCCGCTCGGGATCGAGCCGCTGCTCGTCACCGGCGGGCTGGGCGCGCGTGAGCGGCGCGAGGCGGCCGAGCGGCTGGCGTCGGAGGAGCCGCTGCTCGCCGTCGGCACGCACGCGCTGGTGCAGGAGGCGACGCGCTTCGGCCGGCTGGGCTTCGCCGCGATCGACGAGCAGCACCGCTTCGGCGTCGAGCAGCGCGCCGCGCTCGGCGCCAAGGGGGCGCATCCCGACATCCTGCTCATGAGCGCGACGCCGATCCCGCGCTCGCTCGCCCTCACGCTCTACGGCGATCTGGACGTCAGCATCCTGGACGAGCGCCCGCCGGGGCGCCAGCCCGTCACCACCGCGCTGCGCCCCGAGGCGGCGCGCGAGCGCGTGCTCCGCTTCGTGGACCGCGAGCTGGAGGCGGGGCGGCAGGCCTACGTCGTCTACCCGGTGATCGAGGAGTCGGAGAAGATCGACCTCAAGGCCGCGACGACGATGCACGCCGAGCTGGCCGCCGGCCCGTTCGCCGGCCGGCGCACGGCGCTGCTGCACGGCCGCCTGCCGGCCGAGGAGCGCGACGCGGTGATGCGCCGCTTCCGCGACGGCCAGATCGACGTGCTCGTCGCCACCACCGTCATCGAGGTCGGCATCGACGTGCCCAACGCGACGGTGATGCTGATCGAGCACCCGGAGCGCTTCGGGCTCTCGCAGCTGCACCAGCTGCGCGGCCGCGTGGGGCGTGGGGCGGAGCAGTCGTACTGCATCCTGCTGGGCGACGTGGGGCAGGAGACCGCCGAGCGGCTGCAGATCTTCGTCGGCACCGATGACGGCTTCGAGATCGCGCGCGCCGACCTGCGGCTGCGCGGCATGGGCGACCTGTTCGGCGAGCGGCAGCACGGGCTGCCCGCCTTCCGCATCGCCGACCCGCTGCGCGACGAGGAGCTCAACGAGCTGGCGCGACAGGCCGCCGACCGGCTGCTCGCCGACGACCCGACGCTCATGCGCCCCGAGCACGCGCCGCTGCGGCGCGTGCTCGGCGAGCGCTACACGCGCTCCCTGGCGCTCTTCCGCGTCGGCTGACCGCGCCCCGGCGCGCGGCGGGCGTGGCCGGCGATCATGGGCGGATGCGCCGGCGGATGCGCTCGAGCTCCGCCTGCGTCCGCGTCAGCTCCTCGCGCAGCGCCTTGATCGAGTCCGTCAGGATGCGCGAGCGCAGCGTGTCGTCCGGCACGGGGAGCGGCGTCACCGTCGCCGTCACCACGGGCGTGCGCACCCGCTCCAGCAGGCTGGCCGTGCGACGGAGCACGAGCGCCTCCTGGAAATGGGGGAGCGCGGCGCCGCCCGCCAGGTAGCCGTCGATCGCCAGCAGCGCGTCTCGTGGCGAGGCGTGCGGATTGGCCGGATCGAGCTGGACGAGGGCGCGCCAGAAGAGCGCCTCGCTGCTCTGCGGCGTGCCGAGGTGCGTGGCCGAGAAGGTGAGCAGCAGGCTGTCCGCGGCGGCGTACTCGCCGCGGGACACCAGCTGCTTGACGTCGGCGAGCGTCGTGGCCCAGGCCGAGTCGGGAGCCGGGGGCGGTGCGGGCGGCGGTGGCGCCGCGTGCGTGCACGCCAGGAGCAGGGCCGTGCCGAGGGCCGCCGGAAGCCCGAAGCGGCGCATTGCCCGCCTGGCGCGCCTCACCGCGCGGCACCCACGGTGATCGGCGCGTGCGCACCGGTGTGTCGGCGCGACGCGCGCACGGGAAGCTCGATCGCGAATTCGGTGCCGACGCCCGGCGTGCTGTCGACGGTGATCTGCCCGCCGTGCGCTTCGACGATCTCCTTGGCGATCGCTAGGCCCAATCCGGTCCCCTTGAGCGAGGCGGCCGTCTGATTGTCGGCCTGGTAGAACTTGCGGAAGACGTGCGGCAGCTGCTCTGCCGGGATCCCCGCGCCCGTGTCGCGCACCACCAACTGCACGTTCTCGGCCGCCCGCACGACCTCCAGGTCCACCCGCCCCCCCCGCTCGGTGAACTTGAAGGCGTTGGAGAGGAGGTTGCCCACCACCTCGCTCATCCGGTCGGCGTCCCAGTAGACCGTCTCCGGCAGTCCCTCGCCGAGCAGCACGGTGAAGCGCACCTCGCGCTGGTGCGCCAGGACGCGGAACGCCGACTCCAGCTCGTCCACGAACGCCCCGAGCCGCACCTCGCGCGGGTCGATGCGCCCGCCGCCGGCCTCGAAGCGGCTGACGTCGAGCAGTTGCTGGACCAGGCGGGCCAGTCCCTGCCCCTGCGCGGTGAGCGTCGCCACCACCTCGTGTTGCCGGGGCGTGAGCGGGCCGTAGAGCCCCTCCTCGAGCAGCTGCAGATAGCCGAGGATGACGTTGATCGGCGTCTTCAGCTCATGCGAGGCGACGGAGACGAACTCCGCCTTCAGCTTGTCCAGCTCGGCCAGCCGCCGCGCCATCTCGTGATAGCTGCTCGCCAGCCGGCCGAACTCGTCGTCGCGCGTGGCGGAGATGCCGAGGGGGCGGTCGAAGTCGCCGTCGGCCACGGCCTCCAGGCCGCGCTCGAGCTCGCGGACCGGCCGGCTGATGGAGTGCGTGATCTGGATGGCGACGCCGGCGGCGAGGAGGACGACGAGCGCCAGCGCCCAGAGCGCCGTGTCGGTGGCGCGCGAGACCTGCTTGGTGGCGTCGGACGCCAGGCGCCGGGCGCGCCCCTCCAGCGTCAGCCCGATCTGCTGCAGGCGCCCCTCGGCGCGTGCCAGCGCGGGGCGCATGCGCTGCTCGCTCACGCTGTCCATGGCCGCCGTGTTCTCGGCCAGGGACGCGGCGCGGTAGGCGGGCATCGCGGCGCGCATGGAGTCCACCGCCTCGCGCAGGGCATCGGTGGCCGGCTGCAGCTCGCCGCCGAAGATGGCCAGGCTGTCGGCCCGGATGCCGAGCGTGTCGATGGCGGCGAGCAGCGGCCCGCGGGCGACGCTGTCCGGGAAGAGCGGATAGACCTGCTCCTTCTCGCGGGCCGTCTCGAGGGCGCGGATCGCTTGGCCGAGGACGAGCGAGGCGGAGAAGTCGGAGCGCTCGAGCTCCGCCGTCGTCTCGCGCACGCTCCGGAGCGCGTCGATGCTCATCCCGAGCGGGATGAGGAGCAGGGCGGCGATGGCGAGGAAGCCGAGGGTGAGTCGGGCGCGCAGTGTCATGGCGCTAGGAATCTCGCCGGCCGAGGCCGTTGGCGCGAGCGGCAGCGATGCACGCGATGGTGTCGACGGCCGGTGACGCGACCGTTGACACCGCCCACCGGGACTGGATAGCTTGCCGCCCCGATCCGCGTAACCTCAAAGATGCCAATGACATTCCCGTACGCACGCGTCGGCGAGCTGGCCGACCACGTGGGTGCCACCGTCACCGTCCAGGGCTGGGTGACGCACCTCCGCTCCTCGGGCAAGATCGCGTTCATCGTCGTGCGCGACGGGACGGGAATCGTGCAGGCCGTGCTGGTCAAGAACGAGGTGTCCGAGGCCGACTGGGCCCGCTTCACCGAGCTGACACTGGAGAGCTCGGTACGGCTGGTCGGCGTGGTGCGTCAGGATGCCCGCGCGCCGGGCGGCTACGAGCTCGGGGTGCGGGAGCTCGCGATCATCGGTTCCAGCCCGCTCGACTATCCGATCCAGCCCAAGGAGCACGGGATCGACTTCCTGCTCGACCACCGCCACCTCTGGCTGCGCAGCCCGCGCCAGCGGGCGATCGCCCGCGTGCGCAGCGAGGTGGAGCAGGCGATCCACGACTTCTTCTACGCACGCGGCTTCCTGCGCGTGGACACGCCCATCCTGACGGCGGCCATCGGCGAGCGCTCGGGGCTCTTCTCCACCGAGTACTTCGACGAGGGGAACGCCTATCTCGCGCAGACGGGGCAGCTCTACGGCGAGGCGGCCGCCGCCGCATTCGGCAAGATCTACACCTTCGGCCCCACCTTCCGGGCCGAGAAGTCGAAGACGCGGCGCCACCTCACCGAGTTCTGGATGATCGAGCCCGAGGTGGCGTTCAACGACTCCGACGACAACATGCGCCTGCAGGAGGAGCTCGTCGCCTACCTGGTGCGCCGCGCGCTCGAGCGGTGCGGCGACGACCTGCGCGAGCTGGAGCGCGACGTCGCGAAGCTGGAGGCCGTGGTGCCGCCCTTCCCGCGCCTGGACTACGGCGACGCCGTGGCCACCCTGCAGCGCAAGGGGAGCGGCATCCGGTGGGGCGACGACCTCGGCGCCGAGGACGAGACGCTGCTGGTGGCCGACTACGACCGGCCGATCTTCGTCGTGAACTACCCCAGGGAGGCGAAGGCCTTCTACATGAAGGAGAACCCGGCCGACCCGCGCACCGTCCTCTGCGACGACTGCCTCGCCCCGGAGGGCTACGGCGAGATCATCGGCGGCTCGCAGCGCGAGGACGACCACGACAAGCTGCTCCACCGCATCCGCGAGGAGGGGCTGCCGGAGAAGGCGTACGGCTGGTACCTGGACCTGCGGAAGTACGGCACCTTCGTCCACTCCGGGTTCGGCATCGGCCTGGAGCGCACCGTCGCCTGGATCTGTGGCCTGCCGCACCTGCGCGAGGCGATCGCCTTCCCGCGCATGATGCACCGCCTCCGCCCGTGAGCGGGCGCCGATGGCGGTGAGCGCGGCGGGGCGCACGCGGGCGGATCCGTACGCGGCGCTTCGGCTGCGCGACTTCCGCCTCTACCTGGTCGGAAACTTCCTTGGTACCGTCGGCATGGAGATGCTGACGGTGGCCGTGGCCTGGGAGCTGTACGAGCGCACGCACTCCGCGCTGGCGTTGGGTGGCGTGGGGCTGGCGCAGGTGGCCCCGGTGTTCGCCCTGACGCTGCCGGCGGGGCACGTGGTGGACCGCTTCGACCGGCGCCACGTGCTGATCGCGGCGCAGCTGCTCCTCGCCGTGAGCGCCTTCGGGCTGGCGGTCGTCTCGGTGACGCACGCCGCCGTGCCGCTCGTCTACGCGCTCCTCGTGGGAGCGGGGGTCTCCCGCGCCTTCCAGAGTCCGGCCAAGGAGGCGCTCTCGGCGCAGCTCGTCCCGCCGGAGCTGTTCGGCAATTCGGCCACCTGGCGCAGCGGGTCGTGGCAGCTGGCGGCGGTGCTCGGGCCGGCCACGGGCGGGGCGGTGATCGGCCTGGCGCACTCCGCCGCCCCGGCGTTCGTGCTCGCCGGACTCGGTGCCATCGTCCTCGCCGCCTGCATCGCGCCGGTGCGCCCGCGGCCGCACGTGCGGAGCGCGGCCGGCGCGGGGGCGTTCGAGACGCTCGTCGCCGGCCTGCGCTTCGTCTGGCGCACGCCGCTCATCCTGGCGACGATCACGCTCGACATGTTCGCCGTGCTCCTGGGCGGCACGACGATGCTGCTCCCGATCTTCGCCAAGGACATCCTGCACGTGGGGCCGGCGGGGCTGGGCTGGCTGCTCGCCGCGCCCGCCACCGGGGCCATCGTCACGGCGTTCGCGCTGGCGCATCGCGGCCCGCTGCGTCGCGCCGGGCGTGCGCTCTTCGTGGCCGTGGCGGCCTTCGGCCTGGCGACGCTCGGCTTCGCGCTCTCCCGCAGCTTCGGGCTCTCGCTCGTCCTGCTGGCGCTCGTCGGCAGCTTCGACATGGTCAGCGTCGTCATCCGCAGCACCCTGCTCCAGGTACTCACGCCCGACGAGCTGCGCGGACGCGTGGCGGCGGTGAACGGGCTCTTCGTCGGCACGTCCAACGAGCTGGGCGGCTTCGAGTCCGGCGTCACGGCGGCGTGGCTCGGCCCGGTCGGCTCCGCGGTGCTCGGTGGCCTCGGCGCGGTGCTCGTCGCGGTGGTCATCTTCGGCGCGTGGCCCGACCTCCGGCGCCTCGGCCGGCTGGAGGAAGCGGGGTAGAGCGGCGACGAGCGACCAGCGACGAGCGACCCGCGCAACCCTCGGGAGGCCAGTACTGGCCGGCCCGAGGCCCCCGCTCGTCACTCCTCGCTCGTCACTCCTCGCTCGCCGTTCCCCGCCCCCTCCCTTCGCTTCACCTCCTCCCACAGCGCGTCGAGCTGCTCGAGCGTGGCCTCGGCCATGCGCAGGCCGCGCTCGGCGGCCAGGCGCTCGATGCGCGTGAAGCGGGTGGCGAACTTGCGATTCGCACGGTCGAGGGCGAGCGACGCGTGCACGCCCGCCTTGCGGCAGAGATTCACGCAGGCGAAGAGCAGGTCGCCCAGCTCGTCCTCCAGCCGGTCGTGCAGCGCGTCGTACACCGGCGTGTCGGTCGCGCCCGCGCGTGCCGCGAGCGCGGGGAGCTGCTCGCGCACCTCCTCGAGCTCCTCCACCACCTTGGCCGCCGGCCCCTCCACGTCGGGCCAGTCGAAGCCGACGCCCGCCGCCCGGTCCTGCAGCCGGTGCGCGCGGTGCAGCGCCGGCAGGTCCACCGGCAGTCCGTCCACGATCGACTCGCGCTTGCGCGCCTTCTGGCGCTCCCACGGCACGCGCGCGCCGTCGCCGTAGAGGTGCGGATGGCGTGCGCGCATCTTGGTGATCAGCGCGTCGGCCACGTCGCCGGCATCGAAGGCGCCGCGCTCCTCGGCCACCACGGAGTGGAAGAGTACCTGGAGCAGCACGTCACCCAGCTCCTCGCGCATCTGCGCGTCGTCGCCGGTGCGGATCGCGTCGTCCAGCTCGTGCGCTTCCTCGAGCAGGTACGGACGCAGCGACGCGTGCGTCTGGGCCGCGTCCCACGAGCAGCGGGCGCGCAGGTCGTGCATCAGCGCGAGCGCGTCCTGCAGCGTCGCCCGCGGCTCGCCGGCGGTCGATGGCTCGGCCGCGGCCGCGGGATTCGGCTCGGGCGTGGTCTCGGGTCCGTCGTTTTCTTGCATGGCCTCCTCGCTGCCGGTAGTTTACCGGTCTTGGAAACGACCGGTCAATCGCAGACGCCAGCGCCTGACGCCGCGCGCGCCTGGATCCACGTGGATCTCGGCGCGCTCGTTCGCAATGGGGCACGGCTGGCGCGGCGCGCCGGCGTGCCGTTGCTGCCGATGGTGAAGGCGGACGGGTACGGGTTGGGCGCCGTGCCCGCGGCCCGCGCGCTGGAGCGGCTCGATCCGTGGGCCTTCGGCGTCGCCACGGTGGCCGAGGGGCGCGAGCTGCGCGGCGCCGGCATCGCGCGGCGCGTCCTCGTCTTCACGCCGCTGCTGCCGGCGGATCTGGCGGCAGCGCGCGCGCTGGAGCTCACGCCGACGCTGCATCGCGCCGCCGACATCGCGGCGTGGGGCTCCACCGGCCGCCCGTGGCACCTGGCGGTGGACACGGGGATGAACCGTGCCGGCGTGCGCTGGGACCGCGTCGGCGAGCTGGCCGACGTGCTCCGCCGGCATCCGCCCGAGGGCGCCTTCACCCACTTCCACTCGGCCGACCTCGCCGACGGCTCGCGCGAGCGACAGGAGGCGCGGTTCCGCGACGCGTTGGCCGCGCTCCCCGCGCGCCCGGCCGTGCTGCACGCGGAGAACAGCCCGGCGCTGGAGCACGGCGACCGCTCCGCGTGGACCGTGGCGCGTCCCGGCGTCTTCCTCTACGGCGTGGAGTCGGGCGGCGCGGTGCGCGCCGAGCCGGTGGTGGCGCTGCGGGCGCGCATCGTGGACCTGCGCGACGTGGAGGAGGGGGAGACGGTGAGCTACGCGGCCACCTGGCGCGCCGAGGGGCGGCGGCGGATCGCCACGCTCGCCGTGGGGTATGGAGACGGCTACCGACGCGCGCTGAGCAACCGCGGCACGGTGCTCCTCCACGGCCGGAGGGCACCGGTGGCCGGACTCGTGACGATGGACATGACGATGGTGGACGTGACGGAGATCCCATGCGCGGTGGGCGACGTGGCCACGCTCATCGGCGCCGACGGCGGGGAGTGTCTGAGCGTGGCCGACGTGGCGCGCACCGCGCAGATGCTGTCGTACGAGCTGCTCACCGGGCTGCGCGGCCGCCTGCCGCGCCTCTACGGCGAGGTGGGTGCGTGACGCGGCGGGCCGCGATCGTCGTGCTGGACGGCGTCGGCGCCGGCGAGGCGCCCGATGCCGCTCGCTACGGTGACGTGGGGAGCGACACGCTGGGTCACGTGGCGGAGGCCGTCGGCGGACTGGCGCTGCCCAACCTGGAGCGCCTCGGGCTGGGGCGCATCCGCCCGCTCGCCGGCCTGCGGGACGACCTGCCGCCCACCGCCGCCTGGGGGCTGATGCGCCCCGCCTCGGCGGGCAAGGACAGCACCACCGGACACTGGGAGATCGCCGGCCTGCACCTCGCGCGTCCCTTCCCGACCTACCCACACGGCTTCCCCGAGGCGGTGGTGCGCGAGTTCGCGCGGCGCACCGGGCGGGGCGTCATCGGTAACGTCGTCGCCAGCGGCACCGACGTGCTGGCACGCTTCGGGGCGGAGCACGAGCGCACCGGCGCGTGGATCCTCTACACCTCGGCCGACTCGGTCTTCCAGGTGGCGGCGCACGAGGCCGTGGTGCCGGTGGCCGAGCTGTACGCGGCATGCGAGACGGCGCGGGCGATGCTCCGCGCACCGCACGATGTCTCGCGCGTCATCGCCCGCCCGTTCGAGGGGCATGCCGGCGACTACCGCCGCACGCCGCGCCGCCGCGATTACTCCATCGAGCCGCCCGGCGAGACGCTGCTCGACGCGCTGGCGGCGGCCGGCATCCCACGCCACGGCGTCGGCAAGGTGGACGATCTCTTCGCCGGGCGGAACCTCGTCGCCGAGCACACGAGCGGGAACGCCGAGGGGATCGCCCGCATCCGCGCCTGGCTCGCCGGGGGCGACGGTGGGTTGCTGTTCGCCAACCTTGTAGATTTCGACCAGCTGTACGGGCACCGGAACGACGTCGCCGGCTTCGCCGCGGCGCTGCGTCAGTTCGATGCGGCGCTGCCCACGCTGCTCTCCCTGCTGCGCGAGGACGACCTGCTGTTCATCACCGCCGACCACGGCAACGACCCGACCACGAGTTCCACCGATCACGCGCGCGAGCAGGTGCCGCTGCTCGCCTGCGGCGCGGCGGTGCGGCCGCAGGCGCTCGGCACGCGCGCGACGTTCGGCGACGTCGGGGCGACGGCGGCCGAGTGGCTGGGCATCGACTTCCGCGGCCAGGGGAGCTCCTTCCTGCCGCAGCTGTGCGGGGTGGCGGCATGAGCGCGCCGGGCACCGCGACCCCGACCGCCGGCCGGGACGAGGAGCACGGCGTGGACGCGCGGCTGCTCGACGCGGCACGGGGGGCGATGGCGCACGCCTACGCGCCCTACTCGGGCTTCCGCGTGGGCGCGGCGCTGCTCTGTGACGACGGCACGCCCGACGGGGTGATCGTGGTCGGCGGCAACGTGGAGAACGCGAGCTACTCGGCCTGCCTCTGCGCCGAGCGGGCCGCCGTGGGCGCGGCGCTGGCGCGTGGACTCCGTCGCTTCCGGGCGATCGCCGTAGCCACCGATGCCGACGAGCCGACGCCACCCTGCGGCGTCTGCCGCCAGGTGCTGGTCGAGTTCGCGCCGGCACTGCCGGTGCTGAGCGGGGCGCGCGACGGCCGCACGGCCCGCTGGACGCTCGACGCGCTTCTCCCGGCGCCCTTCCTCCCCGATTCGATGGCGCGCGGCCGATCGTGATGGCCGCGTGCATCCCCTCTCCGACCCTGCATTCCGGAAGGCATTCGTGACCGGCACGTCCATCCTGCGCCGGCCGCTGGCCCTGCTCGTGGCGGTCGCCGCGCTCGGCGCGGCGGGCTGCGGCGAGGATCTCACCACCTCCAGCACCTGTCCCGAGCTCTGCCCGGAGCAGAACCTCACCGTCCAGCAGGTCGAGCTGACGCCGGTGGTCACCGACACCGTGCTGGCCGGCTTCCCGGTGCTCGGCGCCGAGCAGAGCCTGCTCGTCGCGCGCGCCGGCGATACGCTGGACGTGCGTGCCATCATCCGCTTCGACTCGCTCCCCGACAGCTACCGCGACACCGACGGCACCGAGCAGGACGTCGAGCAGGTGGTGGAGCCCGCCGTCGAGGTGCTCCTGGCACGGCGGCTCGCCGAGACGCCGACCGCCATCACCCTCGAGGCCTACGACGTGGCGGTCACCGGCGACGACACCAGCGCGGCGGTGCTCGCCACGGCGTTCACGCCGGAGCGGCTGCTCGGCACCCTCAGCGTGCCGCCGGTGAGCCCGCGCGGTGACACCGTGCAGGTGGACACGCTGGCGATCCCGATCGACCCGGCCGTGCTGCTGGCGCGCATCGAGGCGGGCGGCGCGCTGCGGGTGGGCCTGCGGGTGACCGGCGCGCCGCTGGCGCGGCTGCCGCTCGATCCGTCCAACTCCGTCCTCACCTTCGCCGTCTCCGCCGACTCGGGCGCGCAGCGGCTGACGCTGGCGCAGCGCTCGCTCACGCCGGAGAACGACGCGCGGCTGCGCGCCGACCAGTCGTCGTTCACCATCGTCGTCGACGGGACGCTGCCGCCGCCGGAGGCGGTGCTGGCCGTGGGTGGGCTGCCGGGGCGCCGGAGCCTGCTGCGCTTCCAGCTGCCGCGGGAGATCGTCGACTCGTCCACCGTGCTCCGCGCCACGCTCGTGCTGACGCAGCGGCCGGTGCGCGGCTACCTGGCCACCGACACCCTGCTCCTGCAGCCACTCGCCGTCACCACGCGCGCGGCCGTCACCGACCTGCGCCGCCGCGTGCAGCTCGCGGCCAACGCGCGGAACCCGTACACCGGGCGGGCCGTGCTGCCGGTCGACCCGCTCCCGGTGGTGCCCGGCGACTCCGGGGAGTTCCTGATCGAGATCCCCGAGCTCGTGGGCGCGTGGCGCAGCACGAACTCGCTCGGCTTCCTGCCGGAGCTGGTGCTGGCCAGCAGCCGCGAGGGGTGGTCACCGCTGCAGGCCCAGTTCTATTCTCTCGAGGCGCCGGTCGAGCTGCGGCCGCGTCTGCGGCTCAACTACATCCGCCGCATCAACTTCGACCTCCCGTAGATGCGCCTGTCCCGTCTCCTCGCCGGCGCGGCCGTGCTCGCGCTCGCCCCGGCCGCTGTCGCCCGCGCCCAGGGCACCGTCGGCGCGCAGGGCCTCGGCTACCCGCCGGGCCAGCTCAGCACGATCTCGGAAGGCGCGGCCGGCGCGCTGGCGGACTTCGATGGCAGCTCGGCGGTGAACCCGGCGGCCATCGTCAACGTGCCGACGGTGAGCCTCTTCGTGCACGTCGCGCCGGAGCGCCGGCGCACCACCGTCGGCGCGGCCAGCGACGAGTCGCGCGTCGTGCGCTTCCCGGTCATCGGGGCGGTGATCCCGCTGGGCAGCCACGGCGCGATCGGGCTGGGGAGCTCCACGCTCCTCGACCGCACCTGGTCCACGCTGCGGGACGTCGACGGCACCCCGGACGGCGAGGGGGTGCTCGAGGGCTTCGAGGTGCGCGGCGCGATCAACGACGTGCGTCTCGCCGGGGCGTGGGCGTTCAGTCCCCGCTTCGCGGCCGGCCTCGGGGCGCACCTGCTCACCGGCGTCAATCAGCTCACGGTCTCCCGCGTCGATCAGGCGGAGGGTGGGGATGCCGGCTTCACCTCCACCGCCGAGATCGGCTTCGACGGCACGGCCGCGTCCGCCGGGGTGCAGTGGCTGGTGGCGCGTCATCTCGCCGTGGCGGCCGCCGGCCAGGTGGGCGGCGTCGTACGTGCCAATCGCGGGGACAGCCTGCTGGCCAAGGGGCGCGCGCCGGCGCGGGCCGACCTGGACCTGCGCTACGACGGCATCACGGGCGCCACGCTCGGGCTGCGCGCCTCCTGGCGCGGCTGGTCGTCGCTCGACGATCTGGGGAGCGACGTGCTCGAGGCCAACGATGCCTTGGAGGTGGGCTTCGGCGGCGACATCGCCGGTCCTCGCGTCTTCGGCTCGCGCGTCGCGATGCGCCTCGGCGCGCGCTGGCGCGACCTCCCCTTCGGGGTCGCGGGCGAGCAGCCGTCGGAGATCGCCGCCACCGGCGGACTCGGCTTCGTGCTCGGCGGCGGCCGCGTGCTTCTCGATCTCTCCGCCGAGCGTGCGCGGCGAACGGCCGGCGACGCGAAGGAGACGGCGTGGGTGTTCGGGGCCGGCCTCACCCTCCGGCCCTGAGCCGACCCCGCGCTGCATGAGCGAACCGCGCGAAGACGCCGCCCAGGTCATCCTCATCGCGGACGACATCGCCGCGAACGTCGAGCTGTTGCGCGACCAGCTGCAGCTCCTCGGCTACCGCACCATCGAGGCGTTCGACGGTCCGTCGGCGGTGCGGGCGTGCCTGGAGCACCGTCCCGACCTCTGCATCCTCGACGTCGCGATGCCGTCGGGCGAGCTCGGGGTGGACGACCGCACCACGGGCTTCGAGGTCTGCCGCCGGATCAAGCGCGACCCGCGCACCGCGCGCATCCCGGTCATCTTCGTCACCGCGCTGAGCGACACCACCGACCGCGTGCGCGGCATCGAGGCGGGCGGCGACGACTTCCTCACCAAGCCGCACAACCGCCTCGTGCTCGGGGCCCGCGTGCGCAGCCTGCTCAAGCTCAAGGCGGCCACCGACGCGCTGGAGGACAGCCTCCGCAAGCAGCGCGAGCTGGAGAAGGTGCGCGACGATCTCATGAAGATGATCGTCCACGACCTCAAGACGCCGCTCACCACCGTCCTGGCCACCCTGGAGATGCTGCTCGACGGCGATTTCGGCGGCATCAGCGACTCCCAGCGCGGCGCGCTGGTGCACGCCTTCGGCAAGGCCGAGGACCTGCTGTCGCTGATCGAGGACCTGCTCGAGATCGCCCGCATCGAGGACTCGCGGCTCACCGTCGAGCCGTCCACCATCGTGCCGACGGTGTTCTTCGCCGACCTGCTGCGCGACTGGCAGATGCGGCTCCGCCAGGAGGGGGCGCGCACGGTGGTGGACGTCTCGCCGGACGCGCCCACCTTCCAGGCCGACGCCGGGCTGCTGACGCGCGTGCTCTCCAACCTGCTGCAGAACGCGCTCGTGCACACCACGCGCGGCGTGACCATCCGGCTCGCCGCCCGACCGGACCCGCACGGCGTGCTCCTCACGGTGGAGGACAACGGCCCGGGGATCGCGCCCGAGTACCAGGAGCTCATCTTCCGCAAGTTCGAGTCGCTCAAGGCGCCGCACGCGCCCCGCGTGCGCAGCTCGGGCCTCGGGCTCACCTTCTGCCGCCTGGCGGTGGAGGCGCACGGCGGCCGCATCTGGGTGCAGAGCCGGCTCGGCGAGGGCAGCGCCTTCCACATCCTCCTCCCCCTGCGCCCCACGCAGGATGCGGTGCCGGCGGACGACGCGCGGGTGACGACGGCCTGAGCCGGTCCGGGCCCGCCGGCGCCGGGCGTCCGAGGCGGGGCCGTCGATTATCTTTGGGAGCGCTGCCGTGGCGCCCGCGCCCGGTAGCGCCCGTGTCGCCCACCCCGATCCCCACGAGCCGTCCGATGTCCGAGCCCGCTGCCCGCCGCACCGTCTACGTGGAGACGTACGGCTGCCAGATGAACCTCAGCGACTCCGAGCTCATGCTCGGCAAGCTGGCGGCGTCCGGCTACGAGGCCGTGGACCGCCCCGACGGGGCCGACGTGATCCTCGTCAACACCTGCGCCATCCGCGACCACGCCGAGCAGCGCGTCCTCGGCCGCCTCGGCGAGCTGCGGCGGCACATGAAGCCGGACACGGTGGTGGGCGTCACCGGCTGCATGGCCCAGCGGCTGGGCGCGCGCCTGCTCGAGCAGGCGCGCCACGTGAGCCTCGTCATCGGCCCCGATGGCTACCGCGCGCTGCCGGACCTGGTGGAGGGGGCGCGCCAGGGGCTCCGCACGGCGTCCACCGACTTCGACCTCGAGGAGCACTACGAGGACTTCACCCCGCGCCGCTTCGACGGCGTGAAGGCGTGGGTCCCCGTGCAGCGCGGCTGCGACTACCGCTGCACCTACTGCATCGTGCCCTACACGCGTGGGCCCGAGCGCAGCCGCCGCCTGGCCGACGTCGTGCGCGAGGCCGAGCAGGTGGTGGCCGACGGGATGAGCGAGGTCGTGCTCCTC
>DASTRO010000358.1:0-34633 GCA_035761165.1 Gemmatimonadaceae bacterium
GCGATCGGCGGGCCCGCGTGCTCGTGCGCCCCGCGGCGCGAATCCCCCCGCCTCCCCTCCCGCTTCCCTCCCCCTCGGCTTCCCCGTGCCCTCGCCGCACCTGCCGGTCGACGCCTCCTCACTCCCCTGTCTCCGAACCCAGTGTCCCTCATGAGTGGATCCCGTCTGCGCGGCGTGGGCCGGCTCGGTGCCTGCCTGCTCGCGCTGGCCGCACCCACGGCGCTCCTCGCCCAGCAACCCACGCCGGTGGTCGTGCGCGGCACGGTCACCGAGCAGTCGGCCGGCACCCCGGTGATGGCCGCCAACGTGACCGTGAAGCACGGCAGCGCCCGCACGCAGACCGACGAGCGCGGCGAGTTCACGCTGCGCGTCGGCAGCCCGACCGACACCCTCGTCGTCTCGCGCATCGGCTTCGAGCGCGTGGAGGTGCCGCTCGCCGGCCGCAGCGCGGTGGCGGTGGCGCTGACGCGCACGGCGGTGCAGCTGAGCGAGATGGTGGTGGTGGGCTACGGCACGCAGCGGCGCGAGGACGTCACCGGCTCCATCGTCTCGGTGGACTCCACGCGGCTGCGCGACCGGCCGGGCACGAGCGTCCTCGACGCGCTGCAGGGCGCGGCACCCGGCGTCACCATCCGCACCGCGGGCGCCGGAGCGGAGCCGGAGCTCTCGGTGATGATCCGCGGGCGCCACTCGATCACCGCCAACACCGATCCGCTCGTCGTGCTCGACGGGATCCCGTACAACGGCTCGCTCGCCGAGATCAACCCGAACGACATCGCGTCGATCGAGGTGCTGAAGGACGCCTCGGCGGCGGCCATCTACGGCTCGCGCGGCGCCAACGGCGTCATCCTCATCACGTCCAAGCAGGGGAACGGGGCGCCGCGGTCTCGTACCAGGGCTCGGTGGGCATGCAGGAGATCGCGCACCTGCCCCGCCTGATGACCGCCGCCGAGTTCGCCGAGGTGAAGTGCCAGCGCGTGTCGGCGGGCGAGGACTGCGACGCCGACTTCACCGCCACCGAGCTGGCCAACATGGCGGCGGGCGAGTCGGTGGACTGGGTGGGGCTGGCGACGCAGACCGGCACGCAGCAGCAGCACAACGTCTCCGTGGCCGGCGGCACCGGCGGGACGCACTACCGCATCTCCGGCTCGGCGCTGGGCGTGGAGGGCGTCGCGAAGAACGACAGCTTCGACCGCTACACGTTCGGGCTGAACCTGGCGCAGGACTTCGGCACGCGGCTCAAGGTGGGGACGACCACGCAGCTGAGCCGCACGGACCGCAGCGGGCTGTCGGCGGACTTCCAGGACGCCTTCCGCATGAACCCGCTCACCGACGCCTACCAGGCGGACGGGTCGCTCACGATCTACCCCTGGGAGGAGGACACCTTCTTCGCCAATCCCCTCCAGGGCCTGCTGGTGACCGACGACGACATCACGCGCCGCGTCTTCAGCAGCAACTTCGCCGAGCTCCAGCTCCCCTTCCTGCCGGGGCTCTCGGCCCGCGTCAACGCGGGGCTCGACTACGCGAACGGGCGGCTGGGGCGCTACTACGGGCGCGACACGCGCACCGGCTTCGCCGCCGGCGGCCGCGCCACCACGCGCGACGTGTCGCGCTCCGACTGGACGCTCGAGAACCTGCTCCGCTACACGCGCAGCTTCGATCTGCACACCGTGGACGTCACGGCGCTCTACGGCGTCTCCGGGCACACCCAGGAGGATGAGCGTCTGACGGCGGAGGGCTTCCCGAACGACGTGCTCACCTACTACCAGCCCAACCTGGCCCGGGAGTTCGACCCGTCGCACGGGATCACGGAGTCCAACCTGATCTCGCAGATGCTGCGGCTCAACTACACCTACGCGAGCCGCTACCTGGTGACGCTCACCGCGCGCCGCGACGGCTACTCCGGCTTCGGCCGCAACCACAAGTACGGCGTCTTCCCCTCCGTCGCCCTCGGGTGGGACGTCGCGGACGAGACCTTCTGGCCGTTCGCCGACCGCTTCAACGCGCTGAAGCTGCGCGTCTCGTACGGCAAGAGCGGCAACCAGGCCATCTCGCCCTACCGCACGCTGGCCCGGCTCACCGACGAGTCGTACGTCGACGACGGGGTCTCGCTGCCGGGCTTCAAGCCGGCGACGCTGGGGAACCCCGAGCTGCGCTGGGAGACGACGACGACGACGAACGTCGGCGCCGACTTCGGGCTCCTCAACGACCGCATCCGCGGCACGCTGGACGTCTACCGCTCGCGGACCAGCGACCTGCTGCTGAATCGCGCCATCTCGCCCACGCACGGCATCGACGTCGTCACCGAGAACATCGGCGTCACGTCGAACCGGGGCGTGGAGCTGAGCCTCTCCACGCTGAACGTGGAGACGCCGCGCTTCTCGTGGCGCACCGACTTCAACGTCGCGGCGGACCGCAGCCGGATCGTCGACCTCTACGGCAACGGGGAGGATGACATCGTCAACCAGTGGTTCATCGGCCAGCCGATCGACGTCAACTACGGCTACGCCTTCGACGGCATCTGGCAGGAGAGCGACGACATCGCCAACTCCGCCCAGCCGACGGCCAAGCCGGGCGACGTGCGCGTCCGCGACGTCAACGGGGACGGCACCATCGACCCGGAGGACCGCACCTTCCTCGGCCGCGTGAACCCGAAGTACACGGCCGGCCTGGGGAGCACCGTCACGTACGGCGCGTTCACGCTCAACGCCTACCTGTACACGGTGCAGGGCGTGACCCGCGCGAACGAGCTCCTGGCCGACAACCTCGGCGACGACGGGCGCTACAACACCATCCTCAAGCACTACTGGACGCCCGAGGACCCGATCAACACGTACCCGGCCAACCGGCCGGGGACCCGGCTCGGGCTGCCGGTCGCCTACTACCAGGACGCGAGCTTCATCCGGCTGAAGGACGTGACGCTGAGCTACACCCTGCCGCAGCGGCTCGTCGGGCAGCTCGGCGTGGGGGCGCTCCGCGTCTACCTCGATGGCCGGAACCTCTGGACGCACACGAAGTGGACGGGGCTCGACCCCGAGCTGCGCTCCCAGTACTCGACCCCCCTGGAGCGGTCGTTCGTCGGCGGCATCGACGTGAGCTTCTAACCATCTGACGGCATCCCGCTCATGACACGATCGATCATCGCCCGCCGCCCGCTCCGCGTCGCCCTCGCCGCGCTCGCCGCCCTGGGGCTCGCCGCCTGCGGCGACGACCTCCTCGTCGAGGCGCCCAAGGACATCATCGTCGCGGACAACCTCTACACCAACCCGGCCGGCTTCGAGGCCGGCCTGAACGCCCTCTACGCCCAGGTGCGCAAGGAGCGCAACGGCTACCAGGAGAGCGGCGACAACATCGTCGGCATGACCTGGTCGGTGGGCGTGGACAACGGCTGGGCGAACTACGTGCTCATCTCGTCGCGGACCATGCAGGAGCTGGGCTCCTTCAACAATCCGCTCTACGAGAACTACCTGTGGATGTGGAAGTGGCTGTACGAGACCATCAACGCCGCCAACACGATCGTCAACCGCGCGGCGAACCCGGACATCGCCTGGACGCCGGAGGAGCGGGACCGCGTGATCGCCGAGGCCCGCCTCATCCGCGCCTGGGCGTACCGGCACCTCACCTATCTCTGGGGTGACGTCCCGCTCAACCTGGACGAGTCGTCCGGCGCGACGATCCGCACCGACTGGACGCGCACGCCCAGGGCGGAGGTCCAGCGGCAGATGGAGGAGGACCTGCTCTTCGCCGAGGCGCACCTGCCGGAGACCTCGCCGATGCAGGGCAAGCTGGTGAAGGCGGTGGCGCAGCACTACCTGGCCGAGCTCTACCTGGCCATGGACCGCCCGGCCGAGGCCCAGGCCAAGGCGGAGGCGGTCATCAACAGCGGCCTCTACTCGCTCATCACCGAGCGCTACGGCGTGAAGGCCTCCGAGCCCGGGGTGCCGTTCATGGACCAGTTCCTGGACGGCAACGCCAACCGCAACCAGGGGAACACGGAGGTGCTCTGGAGCCTCCAGCTGGACCGCGACCTGGAGGGCGGTGGGCTCAACATCATGCGGCGCGAGTGGGTGAACCGCTACTACACGCTGCGCGGCATCGACATCACGCAGGAGGGCTACGGCGGGCGCGGCATCGGGCGCATCTCGCCCACCAAGTGGGCCATCGACCTGTACGAGCCCGGCGACGACCGCGGCTCCCGGTTCGCCATCCGCAAGTTCCTCCTCTACAACGACGCGGACCGGCTGCCCGCCGGCAAGAGCCTCGGCGACACGCTCTGGCTGAGCTGGGACGAGGAGTCGACCAACGACCCGCGCTGGCCGAGCACCCGGAAGTGGGACTGGATCAACGACGTGGATCCGGCGGGCGGCTACCAGTACAACGACCAGCCGTATCTCCGCCTGGCCGAGACGTACCTGCTGCTGGCCGAGGCGCAGTTCAAGCAGAACGACCTGACCGGCGCCGCGGCCACGCTCAACGTCGTCCGCGAGCGGTCGCACGCGACGCCGATCGACGCGGCCGACGTGACGCTGGACTTCATCCTCGACGAGCGCTCGCGCGAGCTGCTCTCCGAGGAGCACCGGCGCTACACGCTCCTCCGCACGCATACGTGGATGGAGCGCACGCGCGCGCACAACCCGCTCACCGGGCCCAAGCTCGCGGCGCGCGACACGCTCCTGCCCATCCCGCAGGCCGTGATCGACGCCAACATCGGCACGGGGATGCAGCAGAACCCGGGGTACTAGGCGCGGTGCACGGCGCGTCCGGTCGGCCGGGCTCTCGCAGGGCGGTGGCGGTGGCGGCGGTGCTCGCCACGGCCGCCGCGTGCCGCTCGGCGTCGCCGCTGCCGGCGCGCCCCGCTCCGCTGCCGGACCCGTCGCCGGCGGCCGCCGGCGGCGTGGAGCTGGAGAGCGCGGACCTCTGGAACTATCCCAACCGGAACTTCTTCCGCTGCGTGGTGCTGCGGGCGGACTCCGCCCGGCTGCGCTTCGCGGACGGGCGGCCGGTGGCGGCGCGTGGCGCGTACGAGGTGCGCACGAGCGCCACGCGCTACCAGGGCGCGCCCGGCGGCGCGACGTCCACGGATCGGATGTCGTGTCGGCCGGGGCAGATCCGCCTCGACGCGCACGAGGCGCTGCGCACCGCGCGCGGGCTGCTCCACTTCCACAAGGGCGGGCAGGGCTACGCCGATTCCCGGGTGCCGTACGGCCACATCGCGGCCGCCGACATCGTGGGGGGCGAGGCGGTGGCCACGCAGCGCCCGCTCTCGCTCCCGCCGGAGTGGGGGGCGCCGAGCGCGGCGAGCGGCGGCGGGTGGGACGACGAGCACCGCAACGGGCGCGGGTGCACGCCGATGCCCGGCGCGGCGTACCGCGTCGCCATCGTCCCGCAGGGCAGCCCGGACGCACTGCCCGGCGACTGGCAGTACAAGCCCAACCAGACCGGCTCGCGCTACGCCAAGTACGCCGACGCGGGCCCGGAGCAGGGGGACGGCACGGCGCACTACGCCTACCTGGTGTGGAGCTGGATGCTGCGCGGCGACGGCGTGACGAAGAGCGGCGGCGGCGGGATGGTGCGCGCCCTCCTGCGCGACGGGCAGCCCTTCCTGCGCTGCGCCGTGCGCCCCATCGACGGCATCGCCTACGCTCCCGGCAGCACCACCGAGATCGGCCGCGTCACCGCGGTCTACGGCAAGACGCGCGCGTCGGCGGGCGGGCCGTGGGTCTACGGGTGGGCCGTCTTCGCGCACCGCCCCAAGCTCGCCGACGGCGGCTACGGGCCGGACATCCTCCACATGCGGAGCGATCGCGATGCTGCGACGCCGTGATTTCCTGAGGACGACGACCGTCGCGCTGGCCGGCGCGGTGGTGGCACCCGACGCCCTGGCCGCGGCGTCGCGCCGCCTGGGCGGGCGCGAGGCGGGCGTCTTCGACGCCTACGCCCTGCGGCTGCTGGAGGGCTTCGTGCGCAACGCCCGGCGCACCGCGCCGGGCTACGCCGTCTGCGACTTCGCCGGCGGCACGCTGGTGCCGAGCTGCCTCACGCCGAGCGGCAAGACGTACGTCTCCGTCGCGCGCATCCTCCCGCTGCTCGGCGAGTGGCTGGCCGCGGGCAAGCCGAGCGTCATCCGGGTGGACGGCGCGCCGGTGGACCTCACCGAGGTGGCGGTCGCCATCTTCCGCAACGCCTTCGACCCGTACTTCCCGCACTACTGGGGGAAGCCGCCCGCCGACAAGAAGACGCAGCGCTCGGTGGAGGCCGCGCTGGTGGCCGACGGGCTGTGGCGCATGCGCGAGCCGGTGCTGGCGCAGCTCACGCCACGCGAGCGCGCCAACGTGCAGGCGTGGCTGGCGAGCTGCACGAGCGTGCCGGAGCGCGACAACAACCACGCCTGGTTCCACTGCACCAACCAGGCGGCGCGCCTCCGCCTGGCCGAGACGTGGCCGGAGTTCCACGGCGACGAGGCGTGGATGCTGGCCGACCTCCGGGCGCTCGACGCGCTCTTCGTGCCGGGCCAGGACGGCTGGTACAGCGACTCGCCGACCATCCCGATCTACGACTTCTACAACTTCTGGACGTTCGGCAACTTCCCGCTCATCTGGAGCGGGATCATCGGCGAGCGCTACCCGAAGTGGGACGCGACGTTCAAGGCGCGCGCGCGGCTCTTCCTCCAGAAGGCGCCCTACTTCTTCGCGCCCGACGGCAGCCAGCCCTGGTTCGGCCGCTCGCTGCTCTACCGCTGGGCCGCCCTCTCGCCGCTCCTGCTCGGCTACCGCCAGGGCGTGTGGCCGCACTCGCCCGGGCTGCTGCGGCGCATCGTCCGCACGAACCTGGACTACCACTGGCAGCTCGGCGCCTTCGACCCGGAGACGGCGAAGCTCCGCGAGACGTTCTCCGCCGAGGGCACGCCGGCGGTGCGCGACTTCTACATCGACAACGGGAGCCCGTACTGGGCCACGCTGGGGATGCTGCTGTACGCCATCCCCGCCACCGACCCGTTCTGGACGGCGCCCGAGGAGCCGCTGCCGGTGGAGCGCGGCGACTTCCTGGTGCGCTTCGAGGGCCCGCGCATGCTGCTGCAGGGCACGCGGGCCAGCGGCCAGCTCCGGTGGATCCAGGCGCGCGCCCAGCCCAAATCGTGGCGCTACCGCGACCACTACACGAAGTTCGTCGCCTCCTCGCACTTCCCCTTCAACATCGTGCAGGACGAGCGCCGTGCGCCGTGGGACGGCGCGCTCGTCTTCCGGAACCGCGCCACCGGCCACATGGCCGGCCGGGTGGGCGTCGTGGACGGCGCGCTGCTGGCCGACGGCGTGCGCACCCACTGGTACACGGAGCTGGACGGCCGCCGCATCGAGGTGGAGAGCCGGATCCGGCTCGACGGCGAGTTCACGGGCCGCCACCACCGGCTGCTCACGCCCGAGGCGCTGGACGGCCTGGACGTGGAGATCCTGGAAGGGTCGCACGCGCTGGGGCTGCGCGCCGAGGAGACGGCGGAGGTGCGCGACGGGAAGGACTGGCGCTCGCTCCGCGCGCCGCGCGGCGGGCACCTGGTGGTGAGCTGGCGGCTGGCCGGCTACGCCGCGCTGGAGGGGAGCGAGAGCGCGGAGAACCTGGTCCATCCGCGCGCCGCCGTGAACACGCTCACCGCGCGCCTCCCCGGCCCCACCGCCTTCGCGAGCCTCCACTACGCCAGCCCGCGCCCGATGCGGCACGCCGACGTGCTCCGCCGCGGGCAGGAGCTGGCGGCGGCGTGGGGCATCGCGGCCGCCGACGACCGATGATGCGGCTCCGCCGGCGCGCGTGTGCCACGGCCGCGCTGCTGCTGCTCGGCGGCGCGACGGGCGCGCACGCGCAGGCGCGTGCGGCGGAGCCTCGCGTGCGCCAGCTCCTGAACGACGGCTGGCGCTTCCTGGCGCGGGGGGAGGACTACGCCTGGTACCCCACGACCTCGGACGCCACGTGGGAGCACGTCTCGCTCCCGCACACCTGGAACGCGCACGACCCCTTCGACGAGGTGGCGGGCTACCGGCGCGGCCCGTCGTGGTACCGCCGCACGCTGCGCCTGGACGACACGCTGCAGGGGAAGCGCCTCTTCCTCTACTTCGAAGGCGCCAACCAGCGCGCCGACGTCTACGTCAACGGCGCCTTCGCCGGCGAGCACCGCGGCGGCTACACGGCCTTCGCCGTGGACGTGACGCGGCTGGTGCAGTTCGACGACGAGGGGAACGAGAACCTCGTGGCCGTGATGGTGGACAACGCCCACGACCCGCTCGTCCCGCCCCTCTCGGTGGGCTACGCGCTCTACGGGGGGCTGTACCGCGACGTCTGGCTCGTCGCCACCGACCCCGTGCACCTGGCGGTCACCGACCACGCCGCGCCGGGCGTCGTCGTCACCACGCCGGAGCTCTCGCGCGAGCGCGGCACGGTGGCGGTGCGCGGCACCGTGGTGAACGATGCCGGCACGCCGAAGCGGCTGCGCGTCGTGAACGTCCTCACCGACGCCGCCGGCGCGCGCGTCGCGCAGGCCAGCGCGACGCTCGACGTCGCCGCCGGCGCGCGGGCGGAGTTCCGCCAGACGCTGCCGCCGGTGCCCGCGCCGCACCTCTGGTCCCCGGCCGACCCGTACCGCTATCGCGTCACCACCGAGATCCACGACGGCGACGCGCTGGTGGACCGCGTGCGCACGCCGCTCGGCTTCCGCTGGTACCGCTTCGACGCCGACAGCGGCTTCTTCCTCAACGGGCGCAGGCTGGCGCTGCACGGCACCAACCGGCACCAGGATCTCGCGGGGCAGGGGAGCGCGCTCACCGACGCGCAGCACGTGCGCGACCTGGAGCTGATCAAGGCGATGGGCGCCAACTTCGTGCGCCTCGCCCACTACCCGCAGGACCCCGCCGTGCTGGACGCCGCCGACCGGCTCGGGCTCCTCGTCTGGGAGGAGATCCCGGTGGTGAACTTCATCACCCGGCGCCCCGCCTTCACGGCGAGTGCGGAGACGATGCTGCGCGAGATGATCCGCCAGCACGCCAACCACCCGTCGGTGATCCTCTGGGGGATCATGAACGAGCCGCTGCTCTTCGGCGAGACGGGCGGCCGCGTGCGGACGCATACCGACACGGCCTACGTGCACGCCGTGCGTGAGCTGGCGGAGCGGCTGCACGCCGTGGCGCACGCGGAGGATCCGACGCGGCGCACGGTGATGGCCATCCACGAGAGCGAGGACTACGACCGCTGGGGGCTCGCCGACGTGACGGACGTGCTCGGCGTCAACCTCTACAAGGGGTGGTACAGCGGCGCCTTCCCCGACTTCGGCGCGCTGCTCGACGCCCGCCACCGCGCGCACCCCGCGCAGGTGGTGCTGGTGAGCGAGTACGGCGCGGGGAGCGACCAGCGGCTGAACTCGGCCACGCCGGAGCGCTTCGACTTCACCGGCAGCTGGCAGCGGCGGTACCACGAGCGCCACCTGCGGCAGATCGCCGCGCGGCCGTGGCTGGCCGGTACCGCCATCTGGAACGAGTTCGACTTCAGCCAGCCGCGCAAGGGCTACACGATCCCCAACGTGAACCAGAAGGGGATGCTGACCTGGGACCGGCGCCCGAAGGACGTCTACTACCTGTACCAGGCCAACTGGAGCGCCGAGCCGGTGGTGCGCGTGGCCAGCCACGACTGGGCGGCGCGCATCGGCACGGACAGCGGCGCCGCTCCGGGCGCCGGCCCGCGGCCCGTGTGCCAGCTGGTGGACGTCTACGCCAACCTGCCGCGGGTGGAGCTGCTCCTCAACGGGCGCTCCCTCGGCACCAGGGCGCCGGACGACGTGCACACGGCCAGCTGGCAGGTGCCGTTCACGCCGGGCGAGAACGTGCTGGAGGCGCGCGGCGAGCGCGACGGCGCGACGTACGCCGACCGCGTGGTGGTCCACTTCACCTACTACCCGCCGGTGCTCGCCGACCCGTCGGTGCCGTTCCGCGCGCTGGGCGTGAACGTCGGCACCACGGCCAGCTTCGCCGACGGCACGGGCGCCCCGTGGGCCGGTGACCAGCCGTACCGGCCCGGGGGCTTCGGCTACGAAGGCGGCACGGCGCAGCGCACCGGCGCCGTGATCACCGGCACGTCGCGCGTCCCGCTGCTCGTGACGTACCGCGAGGGGCTCACCGGCTACCGCTTCGACGTGCCGGACGGCGAGTACGAGGTCGAGCTGCTGTTCGCCGAGCCGACGGCGACCGCCGCCGGCCAGCGGGTGTTCGGCGTGGCGGTGAACGGCGCGCCGGTGGTGGAACGGCTGGACCTCGCCGAGCGGGCCGGGCGCGGCGGGGCGGTGCGGTTGGTGGCTCCCGCGCATGCGGCCGGTGGCGACGGGGTGCACGTCGCCTTCGTCCCCATCGTCGGCCGGCCGATCCTGAACGCGATTCACCTCCGGAAGCGCTGAGCGATGTCGCGAACCCTCCTCCTCACGGGGCCCCGCCGCCCACGTCGGCCGGCGCCCCTCGGACAGACCCTCCCAACCCCGGTACCCCCCATGAGTGGATCCAGTGTCCGCAGAGCCGGCCGGCTCGGCGCCTGGTTGCTCGCGCTGGCCGCGCCCACGGTGCTCCTCGCGCAGCAGCCCACCGCGGTCGTGCGCGGCACGGTCACCGAGCAGAGCTCCAACGCCCCCGTGGTCGCGGCCAACGTCGCGGTGAAGAACGGCAGCGCCCGCACGCAGACCGACGAGCGCGGCGAGTTCACGCTGCGCGTCGGCAGCCTGAACGACACCCTCGTCGTCTCGCGCATCGGCTTCCAGCAGGTGGAGGTGCCGCTCGCCGGCCGCAGCGCGGTGACGGTGGTGATGACGCGCACGGCGGTGCAACTGAGCGAGATGGTGGTGGTGGGCTACGGCACGCAGCGGCGCGAGGACGTCACCGGCTCCATCGCCTCGGTGGACTCCACGCGGCTGCAGGACAAGCCGAACACCAGCGTCGTGCAGGCGCTGCAGGGCGCCACGGCCGGCGTCACCGTGACCACCTCGTCCAGCGGCGCCGAGCCGACCATCGACGTGCTCATCCGCGGCCGCAACTCGATCACGGCGAGCACCGACCCGCTGGTGGTGGTGGACGGCATCCCGTACGACGGGCCGCTCTCCGAGATCAACCCGAACGACATCGCCTCCCTCGACGTGCTGAAGGACGCCTCGGCGGCGGCCATCTACGGCTCGCGCGGCTCCAACGGCGTCATCCTCGTGACGACGAAGCGCGGCACGCCGGGCAAGCCCCGCATGTCGTACGACGGCTACGTGGGCACGAGCGAGATCGTGAACCTGCCGCGGATGATGAACGGGCAGGAGTTCGCCGCCGTGAAGTGCCAGCACATCAACGACGGCGTGACGTGCACGCCGGACCAGATCCCCGAGGCGCTCACGCCGAGCGAGCAGGAGGTGCTCGCGGCCACCGGCGGCACCGACTGGCTCGGCCTGGCCACGCGCACCGGCCACCAGCAGCAGCACACCCTCTCCGTCTCCGGCGGGGACGAGAACACGCGCTACTACCTGGGCGGCTCGCTGCTCGACGTCTCCGGCGTGGCGCTGAACGACGACTTCGACCGCTACACGCTGCGGCTCAACATGACGCAGCAGATCCGCCCCTGGCTGTCGCTCGGCACCAACACGCAGTTCGCGCGCACCGACCGCAGCGGGCTCCGGGCGGATTTCAGCGACGCCTTCTTCATGAACCCGCTCACGCGGCCGTACAACGACGACGGCACGCTGACGATCTATCCCTGGCCGGAAGACATCTTCTGGAACAACCCGCTGCAGGGGCTCGACGCCGTGGACCGCGACATCAACGATCGCGTCTTCACGAGCAACTACCTGGAAGTCGACCTCCCCTTCGTGGAGGGCCTCTCCTACCGGCTCAACGGCGGGCTGGACAACGCCCGGGGGGAGTCGCGGCGCTACTACGGCCGCACGACGCAGATCGGCAGCGAGGTCCAGGGACGCGCCATCCTCGACGACGACCGGCGCTTCGACTGGACGGTGGAGAACATCCTGCGCTACACGCACGACTTCGGGCGCAGTGACCTGGACGTCACGGCCCTCTTCAGCTCCCAGTCCAGCACCGTCGAGAACGACGGGCTCACGGCGCAGGGCTTCCCGAACGACGTGCTCACCTACTACCAGGCCAACACCGCCGCCCTGCTCGAGCCGGAGGCGTCGCAGACGCGCCGGCGGATGCTCTCGCAGATGGCGCGCGTGAACTACTCGTTCGACGACCGCTACCTGATCACCGGCACCGTGCGGCGCGACGGCTACTCGGGCTTCGGCGCCAACAACAAGTACGGCGTCTTCCCGTCGCTCGCCCTGGGCTGGAACGCGTCCAACGAGGCGTGGTGGCCCACCGGCGCGGTGAACTCGCTCAAGGTGCGCCTGTCGTACGGCCTCAGCGGCAACCAGGCGGTGAGCCCCTACCGCACGCTCTCGCGCCTCACCGACATGCCGTACGTCAACGGCAGCAACTCGGCCCCCGGCTACCGGCCGAGCACCCTGGGCAACCCGAACCTGAAGTGGGAGACGAGCCGGAACCTGAACCTCGGCTTCGACTTCGGCGTGCTCGACGGCCGCCTCCGCGGCACGCTCGACCTCTACCAGACGCGGACCAGCGACCTGCTGCTCGCCCGCGCCATCTCGCCGGTGCACGGCATCACGAGCATCACGCAGAACATCGGCGCGGTGAAGAACCGCGGCGCCGAGCTGCAGCTCATCGGGCGCGTGCTCGACCGCGGCGACCTCACGTGGGACGCCGACTTCAACATCGCGATGAACCGCAACGAGATCGTCGACCTCTACGGCAACGGCGAGGACGACGTGCTCAACGAGTGGTTCATCGGGCAGCCGATCGAGGTGAACTACGGCTACGTCTTCGACGGCATCTGGCAGGAGGGGGACGACATCGCCGGCTCCGCCCAGCCGGACGCCACGCCGGGCGACATCCGTTACCGCGACCTGAACGGAGACGGGAAGATCAGCGCCGACTCCGACCGCACGTTCATCGGCAGCCTGGAGCCGTCGTACACGGCGGGCCTGACGAACACGCTCCGGTGGCGCCAGTTCCAGCTCAGCGCGCTGCTCACCACGGTGCAGGGCGTGACGCGCAGCAACTCGATGCTCGCCACCAACCAGCTCTTCCCCGAGGTGCGCCGCACCGGCGTGGTGCGCGAGTACTGGACGCCGGAGCACCCGATCGACACGTACCCGGCCAACCGCGAGGGAGTCAACCCGCTGGCGATGCCGATCTACCAGGACGCCAGCTACGTGCGCCTGCGCGACGTGACGCTCTCCTACAACCTGGACCCGTCGCTCTCGAGCCGCCTGGGGGTGAGCAGCGCCCGCGTGTACGTCAGCGGCCGCAACCTCGCGACGTGGACGGACTGGATCGGCCTCGACCCCGAGCTCGGCGAGCAGCGCGCGGTGCCGCAGTCGCGCACGCTCATCGGCGGCGTGGCCTTCGCCTTCTGACCGGACAACGTGCACATGACCACGGCATCCATCTTCCGGCGCGCCTCCACCGTCGCCGCGCTCGCCGCGGCCGCCCTCGCCGCCACCGCGTGCGGCAGTGACTTCCTGGTGGAGGACCCGCCCGACATCATCGTCGCGGACAACCTCTATACCGACCCGGCCGGCTTCGAGGCCGGCCTGAACGCCCTCTACGCCGAGGTGCGCCGCGAGCGCGAGGGGCGCAGCGGGAACAACGAGCTCTCCGCCGAGCCCTGGGTGATCGGCGTGGACAACGGGTGGGGGAACTTCATCTCCACCTCCGAGCGCGTCTTCACCGAGTGGGGGGCCAACACCCACTCGCAGCAGGACGTGTTCTACGACACCTGGACGTGGATGTACCAGACGATCAACGCCGCCAACACGATCATCAACCGGGCGGCGAACCCGGACATCGCCTGGACGCCCGAGGAGCGGGACCGCGTGATCGGCGAGGCGCGGCTCTTCCGCGCCTGGGCGTACCGGATCCTCACCTACATGTGGGGCCCGGTGCCGCTCGTGCTCGAGGAGTCCAACGGCACCACCATCCGCACCGACTGGGAGCGCGCGCCGGTGGCCGACGTGCGCGCCCAGATGGAGGAGGACCTGCTCTTCGCCGAGGCGCACTTGCCCGAGGTGACGACCGACGCCAGCCGGCTCTCCAAGGCCGTGGCGCAGCACTACCTGGCGGAGCTCTACCTGGCGATGGACCGCCCGGCCGAGGCCCAGGCCAAGGCGGAGGCGGTCATCAACAGCGGCAAGTACCAGCTCATCACCGAGCGCTACGGCGTCCAGGCCACGCAGCCGGGCGTGCCGTTCATGGACCAGTTCCTGGACGGCAACGTGAACCGCGACGAGGGGAACACCGAGGCGCTCTGGGTGCTGCAGTGGGAGCAGAACGTGGCCGGCGGCGGCTCCAACATCATGCGCCGCTACTGGACCAACCGCTACTACAACATCCGCGGCCTCGCCGTCTCGGCCGAGAACGGTGGGCGCGGCATCGGCCGCCTCGCGCCGACGCAGTGGGCGCTCGACCTCTACGAGCCCGGCGACGACCGCGGCTCCGCCTTCGCGATCCGCAAGTACTACATCTACAACGCGGCCACCATCCCGTCGGGGCACGAGCGCGGGGACACCCTCTGGCTCACCTCGCACCCCGAGGAGGCGAGCGACGAGACCTTCCCCACCACCCGCAAGTGGGAGTGGGTGGACCCGCTCAACGTCAGCGGCGACCCGCAGTACAACGACCAGCCCTACATCCGGCTGGCCGAGACGTACCTGCTGCTGGCCGAGGCGCAGTTCAGGCAGAACGACCTGGCCGGCGCCGCGGCCACGCTCAACGTCGTGCGCCGCCGCGCCCACGCCTCGGAGATCGACGCCGGTGACGTGACGCTCGCCTTCATCCTCGACGAGCGCTCGCGCGAGCTGCTCACGGAGGAGCAGCGCCGCTTCACCCTGCTGCGCACGCACACCTGGTACGACCGCACGCGGGCGTTCAACGGTCGCTCCGGCGCGCTCATCACGCCGCGCGACACGATCTTCCCCATCCCGCAGGCGGTGATCGACGCGAACATCGGCGCGCCGATGCCGCAGAATCCCGGCTACTGAGCCGGCGCTCACCGATGGGAGCGACGCGCCTCGTCACGCTGGTCGCCGCCGCGCTGGTCGCGGCGGCGGCGGCGGCGCCGGTCGCGGCCACGCCGACGGCCGCCCCGACGGCCGCTCCGACGGCCGCCCCGGCGGCCGCCCCGCGCAGCGTGCTGCTGGCCGACGGCGGCCAGGCGCGCGTGACGATCCGCGTCGCGCCCGACGCGCCGCCGGCCGCCGCATTCGCCGCCGGCGAGCTGGCGCGCTACCTGGGACGCATCACCGGCGCCGGCTTCGCCGTGCGGCGCGGTGCGGCGCGCGGACCGGCGGTGGTGCTGCGCACCGCCGCCGACCTCCAGGGGGACGCCTACACCGTCGCCATTCGTGGCGACAGCGTGCTGCTCACCGGCGGCAGCGGCCGGGCCCTGCTCTACGCCGCCTACGACCTGCTCGAGCGGCTCGGCGTGCGCTTCCTGGCGCCGGCCCTCGACCACGATCCGATGGGCGGCGAGGTGGTGCCGCACGTCGCGCGGCTGCGCTACACGGCGGCCGCCGACGTGACGGAGCGGCCGGTGCTGCGCGACCGGATCCTGGACGTGGCGCAGGCCGCGTCGCAGGACACGGCGACGCTGCGGCGCATCGTCGCCTGGATGCCCACCGCCCGCTACACCACGCTGCGCGTGCCGCACAAGCGCGGCGGGCGCGAGAAGTGGGACCTCTGGCGCGATGCGGTGGCCCCCGAGCTGGCCCGGCGCGGGCTGGAGCTGGAGGTGGGCGGCCACGGCTACGAGACCTACCTCGACGCCGACATGGAGGGCGGCCGCCTCTTCACCGAGCATCCCGACTGGTTCGGCCGCGACGCGCGGTGCCGCCCCAGCCGTAGCGCGCGCGACGTCTTCAACACCGAGAGCCCCGAGGCGGTGCGCTTCGTCCTCGACAACGTCGTGCGCTACCTGGGGCGGCGGCCGGAGATCGACGTCTTCGACTTCTGGCCGCCGGACGGCGTGCGCTGGGCGGCGTGCGACGACTGGGCGGCGTTCGGCACGCCGGAAGATCGCCAGATGCGCCTCGTCGGCCAGCTCGACTCGGCGCTGCGTGCCGTGCGCCCCGACGTGCGGCTGGAGATCGTGGCCTACGCGCTCGCCCTCGGCCCGCCGGCGCACGCGCCGATCCCGCCGTCGCTCATCGTGGACTTCTGCCCCATCGACCAGAGCTTCGACGCGCCGCTCGCCGACCCGACGATCGCCAACAACCGGCACTACGTGGACGTGCTGCGCCAGTGGCGGCGGGCCTTCCCGGGCACCCTCCGCGCCTACACCTACTACCGCAAGTACGCCTGGCGCTCGCTGCCGATCGTCATCCCGCACTACATGCAGCGCGACATGCGCTGGTACGCCAGCGTGCCGGTGCAGGGGATCTCCACCTACGCCGAGCCGGCGGACTGGTTCACGTACGAGCTGAACCACTACGCCTTCGCGCGCCTGGCCTGGAACCCCGAGCTGGACGTGGACTCGCTGGTGGCCGACTTCGTGGCGGCGCGCTACGACGACGAGGCCCGCGCCGCCAGCGCGGCGCTCGCCACGCTGGAGGACGTCTACCGTCTGCGCGCCAGCATCCCCTTCTCGGCGCCGGACACGCCGGGCGAGCTGGCGGCGGCCGACGCGGCGCTGGCCACGCGGCAGGCCGCGGTGCGCGCCGCCGCCGCACGCGCGGCGCGGGGGAGCGCACGGTCGCGCGCGGTGGCCGCCAACCTGGAGCGGCTGGCCACGGTGCTGGAGTTCGCGCGACGCGACCTGCACATCCAGGAGCGCCGCACGCTCGGCGCCACGCCCACCGAGGTGGGCGAGCTGGTGGCCGAGCTCGTGCGCTTCTGGCACGCGCACGCCGGCGAGGGGCTCTTCCTCACCCGCACGCCGGACGACGACCGCACGCGGCTCACCAAGCACTACACCACGGAGAGCACGGTGCGGGTGGTGGAGGGGGGCGCATGAGCGCGCGCCGCCTCCGCGCGCCGGCGCTCGCCGCGCTGCTCCTCGCCGGCACGGCGGCCGGCGCGCTCGCCGCGCCAGTCCACGCGCCAGGCAGCGTGCCCGCGTCGTCCGCGCGCACGGCGAGCATCACGCTGGCCCGCGACGGGCGCACGCGCTACACGATCGTGACCACCGCCACCGAGGACGGGCCGGAGCGGCTCGCCGCCGGGGAGCTGGCGCGCTACCTGGAGCGCATCACCGGGGCACGATTCCCGATCGCCGCGAGCGCCGCCGGCCGCGCGCCGATCGTGCTCCGCGTGGCGCGCGACTCCGGCTCGGGCGAGGAGGGCTACACCATCGCCGTGCGCGGCGACACCCTGCTCCTCACCGGCGGCAGCGGGCGGGCGGTGCTCTACGCCGCCTACGACCTGCTGGCGCGCCTGGGCTGCCAGTGGCTGGCCCCGCAGCTCGACTTCTACGAGGGTGCGGCGGAGGTGGTGCCGCGCGCGCCGACGCTCGTCTACGCGCCCGCCGGCGACGTGGTGGAGCGCCCCGCCTTCGCCATCCGCAAGCTGGACGTGGAGGAGGGGCTCTCGCACGACACGGAGTCGCTGCGCCGCATCGTCGCCTGGATGCCCAAGCTGCGCTACAACACGCTCCAGGTGCCCATGGACTACCAGGGGCGCGGCCGCGTGCGATGGGACGCCTGGCGCGAGGCGCTCACGCCGGAGCTGGACCGCCGCGGGCTGCTCATCGAGGTGGGCGGGCACGGCTACCAGAACTACCTGAACGCCGACATGGAGGGCGGGCGCCTCTTCGCCGAGCACCCGGACTGGTTCGGGCAGGACGCGCAGTGCCGGCCGAGCAGGGCCGAGCACCTCGTCTTCAACACCGAGAGCCCGGACGCGGTGCGGTACGTGATCGACAACGTCATCCGCTACCTGCGCGCGCACCCGGAGATCGACATCTTCGACTTCTGGCCGCCGGACGGGGCGCGCTGGGCCGAGTGCGAGGACTGGGCCGCCTTCGGCACGCCGGAGGATCGGCAGGCGAAGCTCGTGAACCAGGTGGCCGCCGCGCTGCGCGAGGCGGGCATCCCGACGCGGCTCGAGATCATCGCCTACGCGCACGCCAAGCTCCCGCCGCAGACGGTGGCGCTCGATCCGAGCGTGCTGGTGGACTTCTGCCCCATCGGGCAGAACTTCCACGTGCAGATCGACGATCCCGCGGGACACAACAACGCGATCTACGTGGACGCCATCCACCACTGGCGGCAGCGCTTCCGCGGCGACATCGGGCTCTACTCCTACTACCGCAAGTACGCCTGGCGGTCGCGCCCGGTCGTCATCCCGCACTACCTGCAGCACGACTTCCAGTGGTACGCCGGCGTGCCGCTGCAGGCCGCCTCCACCTACGCCGAGCCGGGCGACTGGTACACCTACGAGGTGAACCACTACCTCTTCGGCCAGCTCGCCTGGAACCCGTGGGTGGACGTGGACGCGCTGCTCGACCGCATGACGCGCGCCCGCTACGGCGGCGCGTGGCAGGCGGCGCGCGCGGCGCTGGTGACGCTCGAGGACGTGGTCCGCGTCTACGGCGCCATCCCCTACTCGCCGTCGCAGCCCGCGGACGGCATCGCCGCCGCGCTGCGCCGGGTGGAGGAGCGGGCCGCCGCGCTGGACGGGGTGCGCCTGGCCGACCCCGTGCTGGCCGCCAACCTGGACCGCCTGCGCCTCATGCTCGGCTTCGCCCGGCGCGACCTGGCGCTGCAGCGCCTGCGCGCCGGGGGGGCCGATCCGGCCACCGTGCGCGCCGGGGTGGAGGAGCTCGTCGCCTTCCTCCAGGCCGACGCCGACCGCGGCGTCTTCCTCATGCGCGGCGAGGGGGACCTCGGCCGCTACCTCACGCAGTACGGCGTGCGCGCCGGGCAGGAATGACAGGATGAACGGCATGGACAGGATGAGCAGGAGGAACAGGATGAACAGGGTGAGGAAGCCGGGGAGATGGGGGTGCGCGTCTCGACGTGGTGTCTGGCCCCCCGCGCCTCCAGCATCGTGAGCCGTTGCCGCGCGACTCCTCGATGTCGTTCATCCTGTTCCATCCTGTCCATCCTGTCCATCCTGTCCGTCGTTACCGTTCGCCGCTGATCATCATCTCACGAATCTCGTGCTGAAGACTCTCGCTCCGATCCTCCTGTCGTCCGCGCTGCTCCTGCCCGCAGCGCGCCCGCTCGCCGCCCAGGCCGGGCCGCGCGCGGGCGACGGCGCGCGCTGGCAGCCCGCCGTCGTCCGCACCCGCCTCACCGTGAACGACGGCTGGCGCTACCGCGCGGGGGGCGTCGAGTTCGCCGAGAAGCCCGGCATCAGCGACGCCGGGTGGGAGCGCGTCACGCTGCCGCACACGTGGAACAATCGCGACGTCTTCGACGATGTGGACAGCTACCGGCGGGGCACCGCCTGGTACCGCAAGCGGCTGCGCCTCGACGAGCGGCTGCGGGGGAAGAAGCTCTACCTGCACTTCGAGGGCGTGAACCAGACGGCCGAGGTCTACGTCAACGGCGCCTACGCCGGGCGGCACGAGGGGGGCTATACCGCGTTCACCGTGGACGTCACCGACCTCGTGACGTTCGGCGGCGACGCGGCGGAGAACCTGATCGCCGTCCACGTGGACAACAGCCACGACCCCGACATCCCGCCCCTCTCCGTGGGCTTCGCGCTCTACGGCGGCATCTACCGCGACGTCTGGCTGGTGGCCACCGATTCCGTGCACGTGACGATGACCGACCACGGCTCGCGCGGCGTCTACGTCAGCACGCCGCAGGTGAGCCGCGAGCGGGGCACGGTGCGCGTGCGCGGCCACGTGACCAACGACGCCGCCACCGCCAGGCGGCTGCGCGTCGTCAGCACGGTGGTGGACGCCGATGGCCGCATCGTCGCTCGTGGCACGAGCGAGGTGACCGCCGCCGCCGGCGCCGAGGTGCCGTTCGACGCGACGCTCGCGGCCGTCGCCCGGCCGCACCTGTGGAGCCCCGAGGATCCCTACCTCTACACCGTCCACACCGACGTCTACGACGGCGAGCGGCTGGCCGACCGCGTGCGCAGCCCGCTCGGCTTCCGCTGGTACCGCTTCGACCCGGACAGCGGCTTCTTCCTGAATGGCGCGCCCTACCGGATCCGCGGCACCAACCGCCACCAGGACCGCGACAGCCTGGGCTCGGCGCTGGACGACCCGCTGCACGTGCGCGACTTCGAGATTATCAAGGCGATGGGCGCCAACTTCGTGCGGCTGGCGCACTACCCGCAGGACCCCGCGGTGCTCGACGCCGCCGACCGGCTCGGCCTCCTCGTCTGGGAGGAGGTGCCGGTGGTGAACTACGTCACGCGGTCGCCGGCGTTCGTCGCGCACGCGCAGGGGATGCTGCGCGAGATGATCCGCCAGCACTACGACCACCCCTCGGTGATCCTCTGGGGGACGATGAACGAGGTCTTCCTCTGGAGCGAGCAGGGGGCGCGCATCGGGCGGCAGCGCGACACCACCTACATGCGCTGGGTGCGCGACTTCGCGCGCGGCATGGACAGCCTGGCCCGGGCCGAGGATCCGACGCGCTACACGGCGATGGCCACGCACATGAGCGGGGACTACGACCTCAGCGGCGTGGCCGACGTGCCGCAGGTGCTCGGCATCAACGTCTACAACGGCTGGTACAGCGGCGACTACGACGAGTTCGGCACCGTGCTCGACAAGCGGCACGCCGCGCATCCCGAGCAGGCGCTGTTCGTCAGCGAGTACGGCTCGGGGAGCGACTGGCGCCTCAACTCGCTGCACCCGGAGCGCTTCGACCACTCCAGCACCTACCACCGCTGGTACCACGAGGCCTACCTGCGCCAGGCGCGGGCGCGGCCGTTCGTGGCCGGCACGGCGATCTGGAACGAGTTCGACTTCAGCCAGCCGCACATCGGCGAGACCATCCCCAACATGAACCAGAAGGGGATGGCGACGTTCGACCGGCAGCCGAAGGACGTGTACTACCTGTACCAGGCGAACTGGACGCGCGAGCCGATGGTGCACATCGCCAGCCGCGACTGGGCGCGCCGCGCCGGGATGCCCGACAGCGGGGCGTCCGGCGGCGGCGTGGCGCCGGTCGTGCAGCCGGTGGACGTGTACTCCAACCTGGGCCGCGTGGAGCTGATCGTGAACGGCCGCTCGCTGGGCGCCAGGACGCCCGACGACGTGCGCAAGACGAGCTGGCAGGTGCCCTTCGCGCCGGGCGACAACGTGCTCGAGGCGCGCGCCACCGGCGACGGCCAGGTGCGCACCGACCGCCTGGTGATCCACATGGACGTCGTGCCGCGCGACCTGCGCGACGCGGCCGTGCCCGTCCGCGCGCTGGCGGTGAACGTCGGCAGCCGGGCGCAGTACGCCGACGCCGACGGCATCGTGTGGCTGGGCGACCAGCCGTACCGCCCGGGGAGCTACGGCCACGTGGGCGGCCGGCCGACGATGTTCAACCGCAACTACGCCATCACCGGCACGCGGCGCACCGGGATGTACTTCTTCTACCAGGACTCCATCCAGGGCTACCGCATGGACCTGCCCGACGGGGAGTACGAGGTGGAGCTGGACTTCATGGAGCCCGACCCGGACGCCGCACCGGGCGACCGCGTCTTCGGCGTGACGGTGAACGGCCAGCCCGTCATCGAGCGGCTGGACCTCGTGGCGCGCGCCGGCTTCCGCACGGCGCTCCCCATCCGCTTCACCACCGCGGTGACCGGCGGGCAGGGGCTGCGCATCGACTTCCCGGTGGTGAAGGGGGCGGCCGTGCTGAACGCCATCCGCGTGGTGCGGCGCTGATGCGAGGGGTGACCGTGCACCGCTTCCTGCTCGCCGCCGCGCTGCTCGCCGGCGCGGCGCTGCTCACGCACCCGCTGCACGCGCAGGCCGACGAGGAGGCGCCCGCCGACTCGGTCGTCGCCGCCGACTCGGCGAGCCTGCGCGTGGTCGCCTTCAGCGACACGAACGCCGTCCGACTCGACGTCCGCGTGACGAATGCGGTGGCGCTGCAGGGCGCGGCGGTCACCGCCGTCGTCACCGACGCCGACGGCGGCACCCTCTGGCAGGGCGCGCTCGGCGCGCTGGCGGTGGACTCCGCCGGGGTGGGGCGCCTCTCCGGCCGCGTGAGCGGCGTGCACCCGCAGCTCTGGAGCCCCGCCACGCCGCACCTCTACACGGCGCGCGTCTCGGTGGGCGCCGGCGGCGCGGCCATGGCGGGGGAGGTGCGCTTCGGCTTCCGCCGCTTCGAGGCGCGCGACGGACGGCTGCTCCTCAACGGGCACCCCGTCTTCCTGCGCGGGAACGCCATCAACCCGCCCGAGCGCAACATCCCGGACTCGCTGAACGAGAGCCCGCGCTTCGCCCGCGAGTACCTGCGCTTCCTCAAGCGCGCCCACGTCAACATCGTCCGCTTCACGCACCCCTCGGAGGTCTGGTTCGACGCGGCGGACGAGGTGGGGATGATGGTCTTCCAGGGGCACTACGGCACCCCCCGCGGCGGCACCTCCACCAACCCGCCGGACGACATCGGCGCGGCCGTGCGCTGGTACAGGGAGATCTTCGCGCCGCAGGCCAGCCACCCCAGCCTCGTCGTCTGGGTGCTCTCCAACGAGCAGGCGGCGCCGGAGATCTCGTACCTGAGCCGCAACTGGCAGGAGGTGGCCGCCTTCCTGCAGGCGGTGCACGACTCGCTGCGCGCCTGGGACGACACGCGCCCGTACATCGGCAACGCCGGCTACGGCTTCGGCCGCGGCGGCGAGATCTGCGACCTGCACCGCTACTGGGGCTGGTACTACAACTCGGCGCTCAGCTTCTACACGCTGCGCGACCCGCGGATCTGCTGGCGCGGCGACACCGGGCAGCCGATCACCCTCACCGAGAACACCGGCAACTACACCGGGCCGGACGGCCGCTACAACCTGGTCTCGCGCACCAAGCAGCCGGCCTCACAGCTCAACTGGACGGGGCACGCGCCGGACGCCGAGCAGAGCCGCCGCGCGCTGGGCTACCAGGCGTGGGTGGCCAAGCAGGCCATCGAGATCACGCGCCGCCTGCGTGAGCGCAACCCGTACCTCTCCGGCCTCACGCCGTTCACCATCGCCTTCAGCCGGTGGTGGGGGATCGACGGCGTGGAGGACATGGAGCCCAAGCCGGTCGTCTCGCAGTACGCGATCTCGTACCAGCCGGTGCTGCTCAGCTGGGAGCTGTGGACGCCACAGATCTACGCCGGCAGCACGCTGCGCCCGGTGGCGCACGTGGTGAACGACGCCGAGACGCTCGAGGACCTGCACGGCCTGGCGCTGCGCTGGACGCTGGTGGACGACGCCGGGGCGGTACGGGACAGCGGCCGCGTCCCGCTGCCCGACGTGCCCTACTACGCGGCGCGCAGCGCGCCGCTCCGGATCGCGCTGCCGGACTCGCTGCGCACCGGGAGCTACCGGCTGCGCGGCGTGCTGCTGCGCGGCGGCGACACGCTGTCGCACAACGCGGTGACGCTCTTCGTCGCCGGGCGCGGGTACGCCGCCGCGCCGGTGCCCGGTGCCGCCTCGGCGGCACCGGCGCGGCGGGTGCGCGTGCTCGACCCCGACGGCGCCACCACGCGCGCCCTCGCGGCGCTCGGCATCGCCGCGCAGCCCGCCGACCTCGACGCGCTCGACCCGGGGCGCGACGCGCTGGTCGTCGCGCCGGGGGCGCTGGCCGGCGCCCCCGCCGGGAGCGGCACCACGCTGCGCGCCTTCGTCGCCGCCGGCGGGCGCGTGCTCCTGCTGCGCCCCGACCCCGCCACCTTCGACGCCAGCTGGCTCCCGGTGAGCGTGCGGCTGCAGACCGAGCCGCTCGATCATCCGCTCGTCTACCCCGGCGGCCGGCCGTTCCGCAACGGCATGGCGGTGAACCCGGAGCGCCCCGACCACCCCGTGTTCGCCGGCGTGGACCGCGACCGGCTCTTCCTGTGGAGCGACTGGACGGGATGGGACGAGAGCCGCGAGGGGTTCCCGCAGGTCTACCCGGTGACGCAGGGCTTCGTCCTCGCCGACCGCACGCAGCTCGGCCGCGTGGCCGTGCTGGCCAACTACGATCACGGCCTCGAGGGCGTGGCACTGGCGGAGCTGTTCGGCGATCACGGCTCCGTGCTCCTCTCGGGCTTCGACGTGGTGGACCGCGCCGGCCTGGACCCGGTGGCCGACCGCCTGCTCGCCAACATGGTGCGTTACATGGCGAGCGGCGAGGCGCACGAGCCGGCGCCGCTCGTCACCGCGCCCATCACGTGGGGCGACTACGCCTCCGAGCGCGGGCTCGTCACCGGCATCTACAGCGGCCTGGTGCTGCACACCGTGCCGCTGGTGCCCACGGCGCTGCGCGCGCGCTATCCCGTGCGGATGGACGCCGACGGCTTCGTGCAGGCGGGGGGCGCCGGCGGTTGGAACACCAAGCCGGCCATCCAGTACGTCCCCGCCGGCCGCCGTCCCTTCGGCCCCTACGAGTTCACGCTCGGCGGCTCGGTGCGGCTGCCGGCGGAGCACGACTCCACCGGCGAGGGTCGCTTCTGGGTGCGCGTGCCGCACGACCGCACGCGCATGCTCACGCTGGTGGCCAACCCGACCGACGAGCCGCTCGCCCTCGAGATCGTGGTCGGCGACTCCGCACGGGTGGAGACCGTCCCCGCCAGCGCGACGGTGGAGCTCACGACGCCCCTCCCCGACGCGACCACCCGCGGCACGCTCGGCATCGTCTACCGCGGCGACCGCCGGCTGGTGCTGCGACGGACGGAATTCCGGTGAGGGTGCGAGGCGCGCGGGTGCGAGGCGCGCGGGTGCGAGGGGATGTCATCCCGCAGGAGCCCGCCGCAGGCGGGCGAGTGTCGGGATCTACTCTCCCGGCCGCGTGGCTGGCCACCAGCACGTGGAAGAAGATCCCGACACTCGCTCGCTGCACTCGCACCTCGCACCTCGCACCTCGCACCTCGCACCCCGATCATGATCCCAATCTCTCCCACGCATAGATGACCTCACACTCGTTCGACATCGCCGGCCGCGTGGCCGTCGTGACCGGTGGCTCCGGGGTGCTCGGCGGCAGCATGGCCGCGGGGCTGGCCGCGGCCGGCGTGAAGGTGGCGCTGCTGGGGCGCCGCCGGGACGCCGGCGAGGAGGCCGCCGCGCGGCTGCGCGCCGACGGCGCCGAGGCGATGGCGCTCGTCGCCGACGTGCTGGACGAGGGACAGCTGCGTGCCGCGTGCGACGCGCTCCTCGGTGCGTGGGGGCGGGTGGACATCCTGCTCAACGCCGCCGGCGGCAACGTGGCCCGCGCGCGCACCGACGGCGCGCCCGTCTTCGGGCTGCCGATCGACGCCTTCGACGAGGTCGTGCGCCTCAACCTGCACGGCAGCGTGCTGCCCAGCCTCGTCTTCGGCGAGGCGATGGCGGCGGCGCGGCGCGGCAGCATCGTCAACGTCTCGTCCATGGCCGCCACGCAGGCCATCAGCGGCGTCCTCGGCTACTCGGTGGCCAAGGCGGCGATCGACAACTTCACCAAGTGGCTGGCGGTGGACCTGGCGCGCCGCTTCGGCGACGGGCTGCGCGTGAACGCCATCGCGCCCGGCTTCTTCATCGCCAACCAGAACCGCGGCGTGCTGGTGGACGCCGACGGCCACTACACGGAGCGCGCGCGCACCATCGTCGCGCGCACGCCGATGGGGCGCTTCGGCGACCCCACGGAGCTCAACGGCGCGGTGCACTGGCTGTGCAGCGACGCCGCCTCGTTCGTCACCGGGGCCGTGATCCCGGTGGACGGCGGGTTCAGCGCCTTCAGCGGCGTGTAACGCCGCGCCGCGCGCGACGCCGCGCGCGACCGGATGTCTTCAGACGGCTCAACGCCCCGACGGAACACATGAAGCTCGGACTCGGACTGTATCGCGGTCTCCTGACGGAGGACAACTTCCGCTTCGCCCAGCAGGCGGGGGTGACGCACCTCGTCGTCCACCTCGTCAACTACTTCGCCGGCGCCAATCCCGACGTGACCAGCGGGCCGGCGGCCATGGGATGGGGCACCACCGACGGCGCCGGCCGCCTCTGGACGGAGCAGGAGCTGCGCGACATCAAGCGCTCCATCGAGGCGCACGGCCTCACCTGGGAGGCGATCGAGAACTTCGACCCCGCGCACTGGCACGACATCCTCCTCGACGGCCCGCGCAAGCGGCAGCAGATGGAGGATCTCAAGCAGACCATCCGCACCATCGGCCGGGTGGGCATCCCGATCATGGGCTACAACTTCAGCCTCGCCGGCGTGTGGGGGTGGACGAAGGGGCCCTTCGGGCGCGGCGCCGCGATGAGCGTGCGCTACGACGAGCGCGCGATCGACAAGGACACGCCGATGCCCAACGGCATGGTGTGGAACATGATCTACGACCCCGACGCGCCCCCGGGCGTCGTCGCTCCGGTGTCGCATGCGGAGCTCTGGCAGCGCTACGAGTGGTTCCTCTCGGAGATCCTCCCGGTGGCCGAGGAGGCCGGCGTGCGCCTGGCGCTCCACCCCGACGACCCGCCGGCCGACACGCTGCGCGGCACCGCCCGGCTGGTGAACCAGCCGCAGAAGTACCAGCGCATGCTCGACCTCGTCCCGAGCCCGGCGAGCGCGCTCGAGTTCTGCCTCGGCTCGCTGGCCGAGATGACCGACGGTGACGTCTACGAGGCGGTGGAGCACTACGGGCGGCAGGGGAAGATCGCCTACGTCCACTTCCGCAACGTGCGCGGCAAGGTGCCCCACTACCAGGAGGTGTTCGTCGACGAGGGCGACATCGACATGCTGCGCGTGCTGCGCATCCTGCGCGAGGTGGGCTACGAGGGCGTGCTGATCCCCGACCACACGCCGGAGATGAGCTGCGACGCGCCCTGGCACGCCGGGATGGCCTACGCGCTGGGCTACATGCGCGCCGCGCTGCAGGCGGTGGAGCGGCTGGACGTGGGCGCCGAGACGTCGTCGGTGGCATGACGGTGCCGGCGACGGGGCGGCCGGCGCGCGCGCGCTGAGTCGGGACGCGTCGTGCACCGCTGCGACTTCCTCGCCACGGTGGGCGCCGCCACCGCCGCCGTGATCGCCACGATCACCGTGGTGACACGCGCGCGCGACGTCCGCCCCGGAGCCGCCGCATGGAGCTGACCTTCCGCTGGTACGGCGAGCGCGACGCCATCCCGCTCGAGCACATCCGCCAGATCCCCGGCGTCACCGGCGTCGTCAGCGCGCTGCACGACGTGCCGCCGGGCATCGAGTGGCCGCTCGGCGCCCTCACGCGGCTGGGCGAGCGCATCGAGCGCGCCGGGCTCCGCCTCGCCGTCGTCGAGAGCATCCCGGTGCACGAGGACGTCAAGCTCGGGCGCCCCGAGCGCGACCGCTGGATCGACGCCTGGTGCCGCACGCTGGAGCACGTCGGCGCGCTCGGCGTCCCGGTGGTGTGCTACAACTTCATGCCGGTCTTCGACTGGACGCGCACCGACCTCGCCTACCCGCTCCCCGACGGCAGCACGGCGCTGGCCTACGACGACGCGGCGCTCGCCCGCATCGACCTGTCGCAGGGCACCGGCGCCCTCCCCGGCTGGGCCGCGGCCTACGACGCCGACGAGCTGCGCGCGCTGCTCGCCGCCTATGCCGACGTGGACGCCGAGCGGATGTGGGAGCACCTCGCCTACTTCCTGGCCCGCGTGGCGCCGGTGGCCGAGCGGGTGGGAGTGCGGCTGGCCCTCCACCCCGACGACCCGCCCTGGCCGGTGTTCGGATTGCCGCGCATCGTCACCGACGGCCCGGCACTGGAGCGCGTCCTCTCCCTCGTGGAGAGCCCGGCCAGTGGCCTCTGCTTCTGCACCGGCTCCCTGGGCGCGTCGCCGGCCAACGACCTGCCGGCCCTGGCACGCGCCCTCGCCGCCCGCGGTCGGGTGCACTTCGTGCACGCACGCAACGTCCGGGTGACCGGTGTGCGTTCCTTTCACGAGAGCCCGCACCCGAGTGCGCTGGGCAGCGTCGACCTGTACGCGGTGCTGCACGCGCTCGTCGGGGCGGGCTTTCGTGGACCCGTGCGGCCCGACCACGGCCGCATGATCTGGGGCGAGACGGGTCGCCCGGGCTACGGTCTCCACGACCGGGCTCTCGGTGCCACCTACCTGTACGGGCTGTGGGAGGGGATCTCCCGCGGCCCGTCCCATCATCCACGCTCAACCCCGACGCGGGGGTCGAGGTCATGACTGACGAACTACGCACACGGTTGCGACGACTGCGGGTGGTGCCCGTGCTCGTCATCGACGAGCCGGACGCCGCCGAACCCCTGGCCGCCGCGCTGGTCGAGGGTGGGCTCCCCTGCGCGGAGGTCACCCTCCGCACCCCGGCGGCGCTGGAGGCGCTGCGCCGGATGGCCGCGGCGCAGCCCGACCTCCTGGTCGGCGCCGGCACGGTGCTGACGGCGCGCCAGGCGGCCGACGCCCGCGCCGCCGGTGCGCGGTTCATCGTCGCCCCGGGGCTCAACGAGCGCATGGTGGACTACTGCCTGGACCAGGGCGTCCCCGTCTACCCCGGCGTCTGCACGCCGACGGAGATCGAGGCGGCGCTGCAGCTCGGCCTGCGCACGCTCAAGTTCTTCCCGGCCGAGTCGATGGGCGGGCTGAAGTACCTGAAGGCCATCGCCGCACCCTACGGCCAGGTGGAGTTCATGCCCACCGGCGGCATCGACCGGGCGAAGGCGGCCGAGTACCTGGCCTTCGACCGGGTGATGGCGTGCGGCGGCTCGTGGGTGGCGCCGGCCGACTGGGTGCGCGCACGGCAGTTCGACCGGGTGCGCGAGGAGGCGCGGCAGACGGTGGAGGCGGTGGGCGGCCGCCCGGCCAGCGCCTGACCCGGTGCTTGACGCGGTGCTTGACGCGGTCGGTGCCGCTCCCCACCGTCTACCCCGGCTCTTGTCGCACGTGGACGCGCACCGACCACACCGTGCCGGGAGGATGCCCATGGGAGCGCCGGAAGCGAAGTACTTCGTGGTGAGCACGCCCGACGCGGCGGCCACCATGCGGGAGATCGAGGCGGAGCTGCGGGAGTGCGGGATCGACGCCGCCGGCGAGGGGGGCGACGTCCTGCGCTACTTCCAGCCGCGCACGTCGGCCGTGGGGGAGGTGTACATCGCCGAGCGGGCGGCGCGCCTGCTCGAGTCGCGTGGCCATCGGCCCGGCGTGCTGCGCTACTCCGTGCCGGCCCGCGACGTCCCCCACGAGGCGCTGGGACTCTCGGCGCTGGCCGCTCCGCCGCCGGCCGCCGCGGAGTAGGGCGTCGCGGAGTAGGTCGCCGCGGAGTTGGCCGTCGCGACGGTCGAGCTGCTGTGGCGGCTCAGCCGCCGCGCGGTCGCTCGCGCACGAAGCGGACGGCGCCGGGTGTCTCGGCGCCGTCCGCGCGTGCGAACCCCGCCTTCTCGAGCACGCGGATCGACGCGGCCAGCTCCGGGAAGGTCTCGGCCGCCACGCGTCGCGTGCGCGGGTCGGTGAAGGCGAAGGCGACCAGGGCGTGGGTGGCCTCGGTGGCCAGGCCGCGCCCCCGCGCCTCGGGCACGACCGAGTAGCCGAGCAGCACCGTACCCTCTGGCGACGGCGGACCGCCGAAGCCGGCGACGCCGACCAGGCACGCGCCGCCGGGCGCGTCGCGCTCCACCAGGTAGCGCAGCTGCCACCCGGGCTCGGCGTCCGGCGCCTCCAGCGCGGCCAGCACGCGCGCCATGTCGTCGGCCTCGAACAGGTCGGGCGGCCACTGCGCCGGCAGGCGCGCGCCGAGCGCCGCCGCCAGCGTGTCGGCGCCGCTCAGCTCCGCGCGCAGCAGCGTGGGCGTGGCGGCCACGAGGTCGAGGCGCGCGGTGCGGAGCGGCGGCACGACGCGGTGCACGAGCCGCTCCGCTCCGGGTGGGGACGACCGCGCTGGCTCCGGGCGCTGGTCCGTCATTCCGCGAGCGCCGCGCGCGCCAGCGCCAGCAGGATCGGAGCGGTGCGCGGCGTCCGGCCGCGGGCGCTCGTGTTCACCTGCAGCACCACGGCGACGCCGTGGTCGGCGAAGTACATCATGTCGGTGCTGTAGCCCGGGAAGAAGCCGCTGTGCCCGTACGTCGGGCCCAGCGCGGTGGGGCGGAGGATGACGCCGAGGCCGTAGCGCGTGTTCGGGCCGAGCTTGGCCGGCACTCCCTGCAGCATCCTGGCGCGCGTGGCGGAGTCCAGCACCGGGCCGGCGTAGAGCAGATGCGCCCAGCGCGCCAGGTCGCGCGCCGTGGTCGCCACGCCGCCGCCCGTCCACTCCATCTGCGGGTTGAAGACGAGCCGTCCGTCGGCGCCGACCATCGCGTCCCAGCCGCCGAAGAAGTTGTCCGGTCCCGCATAGCCCTGCGCCAGCCCGGGGATGGCCGGCCGGTCCGCCGCCACGACGCCGCGCAGCCCCAGCGGCTCCACGAGTCGGCGGCGCATCTCGTCGTAGTACGGCCGCCCGGTGAGCCGCTCGAGGATCATGCCGAGCAGGATGTAGTTCGTGTCGGAGTACTCCCACCCTGCGCCCGCGGCGAACGGCGGCTCGGCGTCGAGCAGGTAGGCGAGGCGCGCCTCGGGCGTCCAGGTGCGGTACGGGTCGCGCACCAGATCCTTCAGGAAGCGCTCGTCGAACTCGTAGCGGACGATGCCGCTGGTGTGCGTCATGAGCTGGCGCACGGTGACGTCGGCGGCGTTGGGCACGCGGGCGAACCACGGCAGGTCCCCGAGGTAGCGCGCGACCTTGGCGTCGAGGTCGAGCTTCCCCTCCTCGACGAGCTGCAGCGCCACCGCGGCGGCGAACGTCTTGCCGACGCTGCCGGCGAGGAGGAGGTGGTCGGGGCGCATCGGCTCGTGGCGCGCCGTGTCGCTCATCCCCGTGGCCAGGCCGAACGCGGTGCCGTCGGCCAGCACGACGCCGGCCGTGGCACCGGGAAAGCCGCCGGCCTGCCGCGCCGAGTCGAGCACTGTCTGCAGCCGCCGGTGGAGCGCCGCGCTGTCCACGGGCGCACGCGGGGCGGCCACCGGCGCGACGGCCCGCTGCGCCGCGGCCAGTCCTGGCGCGAGCACGAAGGTGGGCGCGGCGAGCCCCACCAGCACGACGAGGAGCGCACGCGGGACGTGGAAGACGGCGGAGCCGGAGCGCGAACGGCGGAGCGATGACGACATCGGCGAATGAGCGGGGAGGGTGGGCGCAGGTGATCGCCCGGGAACGATAGCGCCGGTGCACCCCGCGGGTCACGGCCGTCGCGTCGCGGGCTCAGAGGGCGTCGGGCGCATCGTGGTGCGGCAGGTGCGCGATCGCGTCGGCCACACGCCGCGCGATCCGGTCGCCGGCCGGGCAGCCGTGCGCCGGCAGCAGGTCCATGTTCTGGAAGCAGGCTGCGAGGAAGGCGGCGTCGGCGTGCAGCCCGGCCACCGCCGGCGACGGTGGCCCGGGCGCGACGCGCGCGAGCGCGACGACGGCCTCCGCGACCGTCGACTCCCGGATGGACGGCTGCGCCGCGTCGACCGCCTGCCGCTCGGGCACGGCGCCGAGGGGCTGCGCGACCTGCATCACGACCGCCTCGGCGAAGGAGAGGGCGCACGCGGCGTCCGCGTCGCGCAGCGCCTCGTGCAGCCAGGCCTGCACGGCGGGGTGGAGCGCTCGGCGCGAGGCGGCCGCGCGTCGGCCGCGCTCAGCCCGCATCGAGCGCACTCCAGGCGTCGTGATCGCCGCCGTCGCCGAGCTCCGCGTCCAGGCCGGCGCGCAGCCGCGCCAGCGCCGCCGCAGCGTCCACGTCGCCGCGCTCAGCGTACATCCGCGCGACCTGCCGCGCGACGTCGCCGAGGAGGAGCCCCCAGGCGGCGGGATCGGGCCACGGCTCGAGCCGCGCGGTGACGACCGGTGCCTCGCCGGCGAACCAGACGCGCGCGAGCTCGAAGGCGCGCGCGTCGTCGAGCGCGGCGGGGGGCGGGGGGAGCTGGTCCTTGGGGTAGGCCATGAGCGTGAGCGAGGAGCGGTGAGCGATGAGCGGGGCTGCCGGCGCGACGAGAGGAGGGTGTCGGGCGGGACGGCGCATCCGCGACGAGAGGGGCGTCTGGCGTATAGCGGCGTAGAGCATGGAGCGGGGAGGAGCGCGGGGGCGCGACGGCGCCGGGCGCACGGGGGCCCCCCCCGAATACCACGATACCGCCGCCCGCCCCCGCGACCACCACCAGAACGTTGCCGCCAGACGCCCTCCGCTGCACGCCCCCAGACGCCAGACGCCCGTCCGGCGCCGCTGAGGGCCCAGCCCACCGTACGTGGAGCCCGGCCCTACCGCGGCGCCCCCCCCTCGACGCTCCCCGCTCGCCGCCCTGTACGCTTTACGCTCGACGCCCCTCCGCACGACCGCGTGGCCTGCGCACGACAAGACGGGCCCCGATCTGCACCGGAGCCCCTCGTCGCTCGTCGCTCATCGCTCGTCGCTCCTCCCCCACTTGCCGTCCCGCCTATACTCCCTCATGCCCTCTCCCCTCGATCTCGACCACGACACCATGCAGCGGCTCGGCCGACGGGTGGCCGACGTCGTCGCCGAGCATCTCGCGTCGCTGCGCAGTCAGCCGGTGATCCGCGGCGACCTGCCGCGCGACGTCCGGCAGCGACTCGCCGCACCGCCTCCCGAGGCGGCCAGCGACTTCGAGGATCTCCTCGCCACCCTGTGCGAGGACGTCCTGCCCTACGCCGCGCGGGAGCCGCATCCAGGCTTCATGGGCTACGTGCCCGGCTGCCCCACCTTCCCCGCCGTCCTCGGCGACTGGCTCGCCACCGGCTTCAACATCTTCGCCGGCGTCTGGCCGATCGCCGAGGGGCCGAACGCGCTAGAGCTCGCGGTGCTCGAGTGGTTCCGCCGCTGGATCGGCATGCCGCCGGGCAGTGGCGGGCTGCTCACCAACGGCGGCTCCGGCGCGACCTTCACCGCCATCGTCGCGGCGCGGCATGCGGTGGTCGGCGACGACCCGGCCCGCCTGCCGCGCCTCGTGCTGTACACCTCCGACCAGGCGCATTCGGCGGTCGCCCGCGCCGCGTGGATGGCCGGCGTGCCGCGCACGCAGGTGCGCGTCCTCCCCACCGACGCGGACTACCGGCTGCGCGCCGCCGACCTGCGGGCCGCCATCGCCGCCGATCGCGCCGCCGGCCTGCTGCCGCTCGCCGTCGCCGCCAGCGCCGGCACCACCAGCACCGGCGCCGTCGATCCACTCGACGAGCTCGCCGACCTCTGTGCCGCGGAGGGGATCTGGCTGCACGCCGACGCGGCCTACGGCGGCTTCGCCGCGCTCACGGAGCGCGGTCGCGCGCTGCTCGGAGGCCTCGGGCGTTGCGACTCGGTCGCCCTCGACCCGCACAAGTGGCTCTTCGTCCCTTTCGAGTGCGGCTGCCTGCTGGCACGCGACCCCGAGCGGCTGCGCGCCGCCTTCCAGATCCTCCCCGACTTCCTGCGCGACGTCGCGCCGGGCGAGGAGCAGGTGAACTTCGCCGACTACGGCGAGCAGCTCACGCGGCAGTCACGCGCCCTCAAGGTGTGGCTCGGCGTGCGCTACTTCGGGCTCGCCGCGCTGCGCGAGGCGATGGACCATGCGATGGACCTCGCCGGCCACGCCGAGCGGCTGGTGCGCGCCGAGCCGCTGCTCGAGGTGACGTCGCCGGCGCGGCTCGGCGTGCTCTGCTTCCGCGTGCGGCCGCCGGGGCTGGACGACGCGGCGCTCGACGCGCTCAACGAGCGCGTGAACGCCGCCGTCAACGCGCGCGGCCGCCATCTCGTCTCCTCCACCCGCCTGCGCGGCCGCTTCACGCTGCGTCTCTGCGTCCTCGGCTTCCGCACCACCGAGGCCGACGTGGCCGGGCTGGTGCGCGCCGTCGTCGAGGAGGCCGGCGCGGTGGCCGCGGTGCGCTGACCGGCGCGCCCGGTCCGCGGCGCGGGCGCTCGGGGCGTGCTCAGCGACGCCCCGGAGGGGCGAGCAGTCGCGCCAGCGAGTCGGACTGGGCGACGATCGTCCCCGTCGTCTCGTACAGCTCGCCGAGCGTGGCCGTGTACCACTGGTAGCGGGGCTGCAGCCGGTAGCGCGGCTGTGGCGCGCCTGCCGGTGGCCCGCCCGTCGGCGGCTCGGCGGCTGCCGACGGCCCGCCTGACGGCAGCCCGGCCGCCGGGCGCCAGAACTCCTCGGCCGGCGCACCGGCGACGGGGAGGAGCACGGTCTCGGAGAGCTCGCCCAGGCGGTGCAGCTGCTGCGTGCCCACGGACAGCTCGTTGTAGAACTCCGACAGCCGCCAGACGGTCGCCACGTCGAGCAGGTCCAGCGCGCCGGACTGCATCGCCGTCTGCCACATGTGCGGCTGGATGGCCTCCGTCTCGAGCATCGGCTGCAGGGGCAGCGGCTGCCCGACGCGCACGGCGCTGTCCAGCCGCGCCAGGGTGGCGCCGAGCCGCCGGTGCACCCCGACGACGCCGGCGCCGATGTCCATCACCTCACGCCGC
>DASTRO010000359.1:0-15148 GCA_035761165.1 Gemmatimonadaceae bacterium
CCCCACCCCCACCCCCTCGGTGGTGGCGGCGCATTCCCGTGCAGCCTCCCCGGAGTACCTCGATGAAGGCACCCTGCCCCTCGCTCGCCGTCGGGCTCCTGCTCGTCGGCACCGCGGCCACCGTCGCCGCTGCCCAGCAGCCCGCTGCGGCGGCCCCGGCCCGGCGCGCGTTCCAGCTCAGCGACTGGTACCGCGTCGTCCAGCTCAGCACCCCCGCCCTCTCTCCCGACGGCGACGCGGTGGCCTTCACCGTCACCACGGCGCGCGAGGCGCGGAACGACCGCCACCAGGAGATCTGGCTCGTCCCCGTGGACGGCGGCGCCCCGCGACGCCTCACCTCGCCCGGCTACGAGAGCAGCAACCCGCGCTGGTCCGACGACGGCTCGGTCCTGAGCTTCACCTCCCGCCGCCCCGGCGGGCGGGGCACCACCTGGCAGCTCCGCATGGACCAGCCGGGCGAGGCCATGCTCGCGCCGCGCGGCGAGCGGCCGCGCGAGGGGCAGTCCCCGGCCGACGGCAGCTTCACCATCACCAGCGACCCCGCCGGCGGCGGCTTCGGCGCCTTCGGCGGGCGCGGCCGCCCGGACGACGACTCCCTGTCCACCGACTCCACGGCGACGTCGCCCTACGCGAAGATGGAGCCGATGGCCCGCCCCCCCTACGGCGCCATCACCAAGCCCGCCGTCCCCGAGCGCTTCGACGGCCGCCACATCGTCCAGGAGCGCTACAAGTCCAACAACGCCGGCTTCATCCCCGGCCCGCAGACGGCGCCCAGGGAGGAGGAGCGCAAGCCGGCGCAGCTCTACATCCAGCGCGGCGACGGGGAGCGCACCCCGCTCACCAGCACCGCCTACTCGCACCGCGGCTTCGCCCTCTCGCCGGACGGCAAGTGGGTGGCCTTCATCGCCGACGCCCGGCTGCGCCCCGACTCCGTCGTCGAGGCCGAGCGCGACTCCGTCGCCGACCTGCCGCCGAGCCGTGAGCGCGACGAGGCGCTGCGCAACGACACCGAGGTCTACGTCCTTCCCGTCGCCGCCTGCGAGGCGAGGACGGCCGAGTGCACGCCGCGCAAGATCGACTACCCCGGCAACGAGAGCGACATCGTCTGGTCGCCGGACTCGAAGCAGCTCGCCTTCGTCGGCCGCCTCGGCCGCTTCGAGAACGCGCGCCTCTTCGTCGCCCCGGCGGAGGGCGGCAGGGCGCAGGACGTCCTCGGTAGCTGGAAGTACGAGCCGGACCAGATCCGCTGGCTGCGCAACGGCCGCATCTCCATGGTCGCGATGACCGGCGGTGCCACCGGCGTCTACGAGCTCGACCCGCGCACCAAGCAGGTCACGACCATCCTCGGCGGCCGGCGCGTGGTGAGCGGGGTGCAGTACGACTCGTCCGAGTCGCACATCACCTTCATCTCGACCGACCTCACGCACCCCACCGAGCTCTTCGTCGCCGACGCCGACGGCAAGAACGAGCGCAAGCTGACGTCGTTCAACGACAAGCTGAACGCCGAAGTGGCCTGGTCCGACGCCGAGCGCTTCACCTACAAGAGCGTAGACGGGCTCGAGATCGAGGGGTGGCTGATGAAGCCCTACGGCTACCAGCCCGGCAAGAAGTACCCGCTCGTGCTCTACATCCACGGCGGCCCGCACTCGCGCTACAGCGAGGGGTGGTTCGACGAGTTCCAGAACCTGGCGGCCGAGGGGATGTGGGTGCTCTTCACCAACCCGCGCGGCTCCAGCGGCACCAACGCCGACTTCACCTACGCCAGCCGCGGCGACTGGGGGGGCAAGGACTACCAGGACCTGATGAAGGCGGTGGACATCGCCGCCGCGCGCCCCGACGTGGACTCCACGCGCATGGGCGTCACCGGCGGCTCGTACGGCGGCTTCATGACGGCCTGGGTGACGACGAAGACCGATCGCTTCAAGGCGGCGCAGACGGACCGCATGATCAGCGACTGGACCTACTGGTGGGGCGCCTCCGACGTGCAGGGGCTGACGAACGGCGAGTTCTTCGGCCGGCCGTGGGAGAACCAGAAGATGTACGACGAGCTCTCCCCCATCCGCCACGTGAAGAGCGTGAAGACGCCGACGCTCATCGTGCAGTCGGAGGAGGACTACCGCACGCCGATGGGGAACGCCGAGCTCTGGTTCATGGCGCTCAAGAACCTGGACGTGCCGGTGGAGATGGTGCGCTACCCGCGCTCGACGCACGAGCTGTCGCGCTCCGGCGAGCCCTGGCTGCTCGTCGATCGCCTCGGCCGGCTGCGCCAGTGGTTCGGCTACTGGCTGAGCGAGGCGCGGCCGAAGACGACGACCGCGGAGGCCGGCGGGTCGCGGTAGGCGCATCCGCGACCGGAACCGTCCGGACGGCGGCCGCGGATCACGCGGAGACGGCCGCGGATCGATCGGGTACAACTCACCCCTCCTCTCCCAGAGATGGCGAGAGGAGGGGTGAGCTGTCTCGGAGGCGGAGCTCCTCGCGCCCGGACCACCTCCACGAATCGCTCACGGCTCCATCGACGGCGCCGCACGCGGAGACGCGGAGGAACGCGGAGGAACGGCACTGCTCCTCGTCCATTCCTCTGCCGTTGCCGTTCTCCGCGCCCTCCGCGTCTCCGCGTGAGCCTGCCCTTCCGCCCCGGAGCCCGGAGCCGTCCCCACGCCGCGATCGATCCGGAAAATCCGCCTGATCCGCGGCCGCCGTTCCGATCCGTCGGGCCGCACGATGCCGGACGCCGGTCGGCGGCGGCTCTTCACGGCGGCACGCGGGGTGCTACGTTACGCCCCCTATCGATCTCGAGGATATGCCAGGGATGAGGGCAGCCGACGCGCGTGTGGACCAACACGAGCCCAGTCGGGGCGCGGCGCAGCTGCCGACGTCTCCGGCCGGGAGCGGCGTGCGCGCGCACGCCGGGCACCGCGTGCAGTTCTACGAGAGCGATGGCTTCCTCGCCTCCGTGGTCGCCGACTACCTCGCCACCGGCCTCGCCGCCGGGCAGCCGTCGCTCGCCATCGTCGGCCGGGCGCGATGGGAGGAGGTGTCGCGGCGGCTCGCCACGCACGCGGTGGACGCGGCGGGCGCCCTCCAGGGCGGGCTGCTGACGTGGCTCGACGCGCGCGAGACGCTGGCGAGCCTCATGGCCGGTGCGCGCCCCGATCGCGACCGCTTCCACCTGGTGATCGGCGAGGCGCTCGAGCGCAGCCGCGGCGCGCGGCCGGTGGCCGAGGTGCGCGCCTACGGCGAGATGGTGGACCTGCTCTGCGAGGACGGCAACACCGACGCGGCCCTGCGCCTCGAGGAGCTCTGGAACGAGCTCGCCGCGCGGCACGGCTTCTCGCTCCTCTGCGCCTACGACCTGAGCCACTTCGCCGGCGCGGCGGACGACGCGCGCTTCCACGAGATCTGCCGGCAGCACGCGCACGTCGTGCCCACGGAGCGCTACCTGCACGCCGACGAGCCGGCGCGGCTGCGCGAGATCACGCGGCTGCAGCAGCAGGCGCAGGCGCTGGAGGCCGAGATCGCCCACCGGGCCGCGCTCGAGGCGCGGCTGCGCGAGGCGCTCCAGGAGCGCGAGCAGCTGCTGGCGCGCGCGCAGGCGGCGCGCGCCGACGCGGAGACGGCGAACCGCGCGAAGAGCGACTTCCTGGCGGCCATGAGCCACGAGCTGCGCACCCCGCTCAACGCCATCGCCGGCCACGTGCAGCTCATCGAGCTCGGCATCCACGGCCCGGTGACCGAGGCGCAGCGCGTCGCGCTCGGGCGCGTGCAGGCGAGCCAGCGTCACCTGCTCTCGCTCATCAACGACGTGCTGAACCTGGTGCGCGTGGAGCAGGGGCGCGTGGAGTACGTGGTGGAGGACGTCCGCCCGGCGGCGCTGCTCGCCGACGCCGTGGCGCTCGTCGAGCCGCTGCTCCTCGCCCGGCGGCTGACGTGCGACGTCGCGACCGACGCCGCGCCGCTGGTGCGCGCGGACGGGGAGAAGGTGCGCCAGATCCTGCTCAACCTGCTCACCAACGCCATCAAGTTCACGCCGGCCGGCGGCCGCATCACGGTGGAGGCCGACACGAGCCCCGAGGCGCCGACGATGGCCCGCGTGCGCGTGCGCGACACCGGGATCGGCATCCCGCCGGCGAAGCTGGACAGCATCTTCGAGCCCTTCGTGCAGCTCGCCACCGGCCCGCTCAGCCACGCCGACGGCGTGGGGCTGGGGCTCGCCATCAGCCGCGACCTGGCGCGTGGCATGGGGGGCGAGCTGACGGCCACGAGCGCGCCGGGCGAGGGCGCGTGCTTCACGCTGCTGCTGCCGGGCGCGGGCTGAAGGGGGACGGCAGGTACCAGGTACCGGACGCCGGACGCCGGACGGTCAGGTCGCGGCGCGGCGGACGAGGGCGGTGAAGGTGGCGGGCTGCTCGAGGTGCACGGCGTGGCCGGCGTCGGGGACGACCTCCACTCGCGCCGCGGGCATCCGCTCCGCCATCGCCCGCGCGTGCGCCACGTAGCGCGCGTCGAGCGCGCCGGCCACGAGCAGCGCCGGCATGCGCAGCGCGCCGAGCCGGGAGAGCACCGGCGGCTCGGCGCCCGCCCCCGCGCCGCGCAGGCTGTCGGCCAGTCCGCGGGCGTCGTTCCGGAGCCGCTGCGCGCGCAGCGCCGCCCGCACCTCCGCCGGCAGCGCCGCCTGGCTGGCCCAGAGCGGGAGCCGCTCCCAGCGGTCGACGAAGGCGGGCACGCCGTCGCGCTCGATCTCCGCGGCCAGCGCCGCGTCGGCGGCCAGACGCGCCGCCCGCTCGGCCGCGTCGGCGATCCCCGGCGACGCGCTCTCGAGCAGCAGCGCACGCACGCGCTCCGGCCAGTCGAGCGCGAGGCGCAGCGCCATCCGCCCCCCCATCGAGTAGCCGACGACGGCCGCCGTCGTCAGGCCCAGCGCGTCGAGCAGCCCCGCGAGATCGTCGGCGCAGCGGCCGGCGGCGTAGCGCGCCGGATCGGCCGGCGCGTCGGAGCGCCCGTGGCCGAGCAGGTCGACGGCGATCAGGTCGAGGGTGTCGGCCAGCTCGGCCTGCAGCGGCGCCCAGGTGGCCGAGCTGCCGGTGAAGCCGTGCAGGAGGAGCACCGCGGGCGCGCCCGGGCGGCCGAGCCGGGTGGCGTGGTAGCGGACGCCGTCGGGGGTGCGGTGGGTGAGGGAGGGCATGGGGGGCGACGAGCGGAGCGGCGAGCGACGAGCGACGAGCGACGAGCGACGAGCGGGGTCGGGGCGCGACGACGCGTTCCGGTGGCGGGGACGGTGGATCCGCGACGAGGGGAGCGTCTGGCGTCTGGCGTACAGGGGCGTACGGCGGGAGCGGGGAGCGGGGAGGGGACCGCGGGGGCGCGAGGGCCTCCGGCGCGGGGCCCCCCCGAACACCACGATCGGGCCGGACCGCCACGCGCCCGGCATCGATCCATTGCGCGTCGGATCCGGGGCGCGCGCTACTCGTCGGAGCCCGTCCCCGCCCCCGCCACCGTGTCCGCGTCCACGTCCGCTATCTCCGTCACCCCGCCCTGGGCCGCCACCGCCGCCCACACGGCGCGGTGCAGCACGACGTTGCGCGCGCGCTCGGTGCGCACCTCGATGACGTCGAGCCGCGGCTCGGGCAGCGCCGCACGCACCGCGGCGCCGACGTCGTCGCCCGCGTCCAGCGCGACGTAGCTGGCGCCGTAGAGCGCCGCGGCATGGCGGAAGTCGAGCCCGTGCGGCGTGCCGAAGAGCCGCTCGAAGTGCGCTGGCTGCGCCGCCTGCGGCAGGAAGGAGAAGATGCCGCCGCCGTCGTTGTTGACGAGGACGATGGTGGCGTGCAGCGCGTGCAGCCGCGCGGCGAGGAGGCCGTTCAGGTCATGGTAGAAGGCCAGGTCGCCGACGACGAGGACGAGCGGCCCCGCCCCGGCCTCGGCCGCCGCGGCCGCCGCCCCGAGCGCGCTCGAGACGACACCGTCGATGCCGTTGGCGCCGCGGTTGGCGAGCACGCGCAGGGCGCGGCCGTCGCCGGCGGCGAATCCGTCGAGGTCGCGCACCGGCATGCTGCTGCTCACCCAGAGGGTGGCGCCGTCGGGGAGCGCGGCGGCGACGTCGCGCAGCACCCGCCCCTCGAAGGGCTCGGCGAGCCGGTCGAGGTGGACGTCGATCGCGCGGCGCGCGCGTGCGTCGAGGGCGCGCCAGCGGGCGAGCCAGGCGGATGCGGGTTGCGGTGACGCGATGATGCTCGCGGCCGCCCCGGCGGCGATCGTGCCGTTGGGGGGGGCCCCCCGCGCCGCAGGCCTTCCCGCCGACCCTGCTTCCTGCTCCCTGCTCCCTGATCCTCCCCCTCGCGATCCCCGCCCCCCGCCGCTCGCCGCCCCTCGCGTCGCGGATTCCGCCGGCCCCCCCGCCCCAACCCCGTCGTCGCGCCCTGATCCCAGCCACGCCACCACCCCCTCACACACCGCCCGCGCCTCCGCGTGCACCACCGCCGCAGCCCGCAGCGACGGGTCCGGCCACTCCGCCACGTCCACCACCACCTGCCGCGCCCCGCCGTGCCGCTCCAGGTACTGCAGCAGCGGCTTCGACGTCGGGATCGCCCCCACGCGCAGCACGACGTCCGGCGCCAGCTCCGCCGCCACGCCGGCGTCGCGCAGGAAGGCGTCGTAGGCGTCGATCACCGCGCCGCGCGGGTGCGCCCCCCACCGCAGCTGCGACAGCGGGTCCGCCAGCAGCGGCGCGCCCAGCCGCTCGGCCAGGCCGCCTAACGCCTGGCCGAGCCGGGCGTCCGGCTGCGGCCCGCAGACGACGAGCGGGCGCCGCGCGTCGCGCAGCAGCGTGCCCAGCCAGGCGACGGTCTCCGCGTCCGGCACGCGCGGCGCGTCGTGCACGCGCACCCAGGGCTCGCCGTCGGGGCGCCCCGTCCAGGCCAGCGCGTCGTCGGCCGACAGGCCGGGCGGCACCGCCACCGGCTCCGGCACCAGCGGCTCGCGGAAGGGGAGGTTGAGGTGCACCGGGCCGGCCGGCGCCGCCGCCGCGGTGGCCGCGGCGCGGCAGGCCAGCGTGCGCGCGTAGCGCAGCATCGGCGCCGTGGCCTCGGGCAGCGCCGCCTCCACGAACCACTTCGCGTGCGCGCCGAAGAGCCGGTTCTGGTCGATGGTCTGCGCCGCGCCCACCTCGCGCAGCTCCGGCGGCCGGTCCGCCGTCAGCACCACCAGCGGCACGCGCCCCTGCCGCGCCTCCACCACCGCCGGCAGGAAGTTGGCCGCCGCCGTGCCCGACGTGCAGAGCAGCGCCACCGGCCGCCCGCTCCACTTTGCCATGCCCAACGCGAAGAAGGCGGCCGAGCGCTCGTCGAGGTGCATCCAGACGCGGATCGCCGGGTGCGCCGCCAGCGTCAGGGCGAGCGGCGTGGAGCGCGAGCCGGGCGCCACGCAGGCGTGTCGCACCCCCGAGCGCGCCAGCTCGTCCACGAACGCCCCGACGTACGCGTGCGCCGCCCGCGCCGGCGACGACGTCGCCGACGTCGCCGGCCATGTCGCCCGCGGCGGCGCGCCGTCCCCCTCGCCCGGCCCGCTCACGAGGCCGCGCGCCGCCCCGCGCCCGACCCCTCCGCGCCCTCCGCGCGGTCCGTGCCCTCCGCGCCCTCCACCTCGTCGCCCTCCTCGCCCTCGCGCCTGGAGCCTGGAGCCTGGAGCCTGCCCTCCAGTCCCAGCGCCGCCTCCATCGCCCGCAGCTTCAGCGCGCTCTCCGCGTACTCCTCGGCCGGGTCGGAGTCCGCCATCACGCCGCAGCCGGCGAACAGCGACGCCTCGCGGCCGTCCACCAGGGCCGAGCGCAGCGCGACCGCGAACTCCCCGTCGCCGTCGCGCCCCAGCCAGCCGATCGGGCCGGCGTACCAGCCGCGGTCCAGCGCCTCGTGCGCGCGCAGGAAGCGCAGCGCCGCCTCGCGCGGCGCCCCGCCCACCGCCGGCGTCGGGTGCAGCCGGGCGACCAGGTCCAGCAGCCCGCAGCCCGGGCGCAGCCGCGCGCGCAGCGGCGTGTGGAGGTGGTGCACGTTGCTCACCGTCAGCAGCGTGGGCTCGGCCGGCGCGCGTACGTCGTCGCACAGCTCGGCCAGGCCGTCGCGCAGCGCGCGGGCGACCACGGCGTGCTCGTGGCGGTCCTTGGCGCTGGCCAGCAGCCGCTCCCCCTGGCGCTGGTCCGCCTCGGGCGTGGCGCCGCGGCCGATGGAGCCGGCCAGGCAGGTGGCCCGCACGTCGCCCTGCTCCAGGCGCACCAGCCGCTCGGGACTCGCGCCGACGAACGCCCGCTCGCCGCGCCAGAGGGCGTAGACGAAGCACGAGGGATAGGCCGCCCCGAGCCGGCGCAGCGCGTCGGCCACGTCGAAGCGCTGGCCGGCGCGGGCGCGCACCTCGCGCGCCAGCACCACCTTCTCCAGCGCGCCGCCGCGGATCGCCGTCACCGCCTCGTCCACCCCGCGCTCCCACTCCGCCGCCGGCGGCACCTCCGTCTCCTCGCCGCCCGCCGCGACCGGACGCGGCACCGCCGGCGCCGGCGGCGCCGCGCGCTCGCCCAGCAGCACGCCCCGCAGCCGCCGCAGCGTGGAGGCCTCGATGTCCGGCTGCCCGTCGGCGCGCACGACGACGTTCGTCGTCAGCCAGCTACGCCCGTCGACGACGGTGAGCTGCAGCCGCGGGAGCAGCATCAGCGCGGCGGGGAAGCCGCGCCAGCGCTCGGTGCGCGGGCCGTCGGGCTCGAAGGCGAAGCCGCCGACGAGCAGCGGCCCGGTCATCGGCGCGCCGTCGGCCTCGTCGTCCACCAGCGCGCCGGCCACCAGGGCGCGCCAGGCGCGGTCCACGGTCTCGAAGCGCCGCGCGCCGGCGGGGGCGAGCGTCACCGCCGCGCCCGCGCCGGCCAGCGCGACGCCGCGGTCGGGGCGCTCCCAGTAGAAGCGGTCGGTGGCGGTGCGCTCCGGCGCGGCGTAGTCGGGCGCCGCGGCGCGCTGCAGCGCGTCGAGCAGGTCGAGCGCCGGCACCGCCTCCACCAGGCTCACCAGCACCGGGCGCCGCGCGCGCCGCGCCTGCACGCGCCCCCGCGCGAGGAGCGCGGCCAGGCGGGCGGCGCTCCCCTCGCCCGCGGCGGGCGCCGGCGGCGTGATGGCGCTCACGCCGCGCGTCCGGCCGTCTGGTGGCGGAAGGGCCGGCGGTGCGAGGGAAGCGTCTGCGGCTGGAGCACGGCTGGAGGGAGGCGTCTCGCGAGAGGACGGGGCGGCGCGCCGCGGCGCGGCGGTCGACCGTCCGGCGGGCGCCACGCCCGCCACGTGCTACGGATGATAGCAGCCGCCGCGACGGCGACAAAGCGCACGGGCTGCGACGCCCTGGCGGCGGTGGAAGCCGGGGCGCATGTTGGCGCCGGTGAGGGCTGTGCCGCGCGCGGATGCACCCCGCGGCCGCGCGCCCGACGACGGGCACCACCGCACGCGATGCTCCCCTCCTCCGTGCTCATCGTGCTCCTGCCGTCCATCCGCCGCCATCGACCCGCGCACCCGATCGCGTGGGCGCTGACGGCCGGCCTGTTCCTCGTGCCCGCGGAGCGGCTCTCCGCCCAGGCCATCGCCGTCACGGCGGTCGACGCGACCTCCGGCGCCCCGATCCCGGGCGCGCTGCTGGACCTCCGCGACGCTACCGGCCACACGCTCTCGACCGCTCGATCGACCGCCGCTGGCCGCCGCCTGCTGCCGGTGCCCGCCGGCGGCGGCGTGTTCCGCATCCGGATCCGGCGCGTCGGGTACCGCTTCCACGACTCGGCGCCGGTCTCGGTCGGGCCGCGGGATACCGTCGCGCTCGTGCTCCGCGTGCGCGCCGTCCCGGTCAGCCTGCCGGTGGTGGCGAGCATCGGCGAGACCCGGTGCGACCTCGATCGCGCCGGAACGCGTCAGGACGCCGCCCATCTCGCCACGCTCTGGGAGCAGCTCCGCACCGCGCTCGGCCTGACGGAGCTCACGCGCGCCGACGGCGGCGCCGCCACCGCCCGCGATCGCGTCCATCAGTACGTGACCCGCCTGCCTGCCGCCGGCAGTGGGCTGCGACCGCGGCACACGGTGCTGCCGGGTCGCCAGGCCGCCGTGCGGCCGCTGGCCACGCTCCCGCCGGACGAGCTCTCCGAGCACGGCTACGTGCGGTACGGTGCGGAGGGCGCCGCCTTCGTCGCGCCCGACGAGCACGTGCTCCTCTCCGACCGTTTCGTGGCGGACCACTGCTTCCGGCTCGAGCAGGGGCGCGGCGAGACGGCCGGTCTGGTGGGCCTCGCCTTCACCCCCGCGCCGGACCGGGAGGTGCCGGAGATCGCCGGCGTGCTGTGGGCGGACACGGCCGGCGTGCGGCTGCGCTTCCTCGAGTTCTGGTTCGTGGACGACCGGCTGCCGCCGGGCGCGGGCGGACGGGGGCGCGCTGGCGGCACGGTCCACTTCGCCGATCTGGGCGACGGCCGCTGGGTGACCTCCGGGTGGACGCTCCGCCTGCCGCAGCTGGTACGGCCGGAAGCCGCTCAGCGCGCGTACACGCTGCGCTTCGTCGAGGTGGGCGCGGTCGTCGCGTTCGACACGACGGACGCCGCTCGCCGCGCGGCCATCCGGTCGGCGACCCCCGGCTTCCGGCGCCTCGCGGCGTCGGTGCGACCCGGGGCCATCGCGCTCACGGTGCTGGACGCGCCCGACGGGCACGGCCTCCCCGGCGCCACGGTGGAGCTGCGCCAGCTGCCCGAGACGATGGCCACGCTCTTCGAGGGGCTGGCGGGCGAGGACGCGACGGCGCGCGGCACGCTGCCGGTGGTCGACACGGCGGTGGTCACGGGCCCCGACGGGTGCGTCCACGTCGCGGGGCTCCCGCCCGGGCGCTACGAGCTCCGCTTCGGGCCGGAGCAGCCGCGCGCCGGCGGGGTGGAGCCGCCGGCCGTGGTGGTGACGGTGGCGCCCGACTCGACGAGCACGGCCGGGCTCGCGCCCCTGCCCAGCGTGCAGCTCGGCGACATGTGCCGGGGAAGCGGCACGGCCGTCTACGGCGTGGTGCTCAAGGGCGAGGGCTACGCGCCGCCGGACGCACTGCCGCAGGTCGCGGCGCGCGTCTACGTGCGCTGGCGCTCGTCGGACGGGCGCCTGCACGAGAAGCGAACGGCGACCGGCTCCGGCGGCCGCTACCGGATCTGCGACGTGCCGCGCGACGTGCCGCTCTGGATCCAGGCCGAGATGCCGCGGGAGACGCTCAGCTACGGCGCTCCGGCACGCACCTCCGAGCCGGTGACGGTGCGGCTCGGCTCCTGGCGCGCCGCCTACCAGGCGCTCCTCATCCCGCTCGGCGGCACACCGTGAGATCGCGGCTCGTCGGATCGCGGCTCGTCGCTTCCGCGCTCGCCCTCGCCGTCGTGTTGGGCCTCGGAGCGCCGGCATCCCTCGCCGCCCAGGCGCTCCGCCTGCACGCCGTCGAGGCGGTGAGCGAGCGGCCGCTCGCCGGCGCCCTCGCCGACGTGCTCGACGAGCGCGACTCCGTCGTCGCCCGCGCCGTGCTCGGCGCCGACGGCCGCCGCTTCCTCTCCCTCCCGCGTCCCGGCACCGTTCGCGTCCGTCTCCGCCGCATCGGCTACGAGCCGTATCTCGCCCCGCCCGTCGTCCTGGCCGGCGCCGACACCGTCTCCGTCGAGCTGCGCGCGCCGGCGCGCCGCGTCGTCCTCGCCGCCATCACCGTCACCGCGGCGCGCCGCTGCGCCGGCGACGCCTTCGCCGACCCGGGGCTCGCCGCCCTCTGGGAGGAGATCCGCAAGGCGCTCACGACCACCGCCCTGAGCCGCGAGGTGGGGACGCTCACCCTCGAGATGCGCCCCTTCCGGCGCGTGCTCGACGCCGATCGCGAGGTGCAGGCCGAGTTCGTCGGGCTGCCGCAGGCGACCCGGGCCGAGCGCCCCTACGTGGCCCGGCCGGCGGGCGAGCTGCAGCGCGAGGGCTACGTGCGCCTGGAGGGGAAGAGCACCGTCTTCTACGGCCCCGACGAGCGGGTGCTGCTCTCGGGCGAGTTCCTCGTCGCCCACTGCTTCGAGGCGGTGCGCGGCCGCGGCCCGGCCGACGGGCTGCTCGGGCTCCGCTTCACCCCCGCCTCGCGCCGTGAGGCCAACGACATTGCCGGCACGCTCTGGGTGGACTCGGCCAGCGCCGACCTGCGCTACCTGGACTTCTGGCACGTGACCGGCCTCCTGCCGCGCGCCGTGGTGGGAGAAGGCCGGAGCGGCGGCCAGGTGATCTTCGAGCGGCTGCCGACGGGACTGTGGATCGTCAGCGCCTGGCGGCTGCGCATGCCGCGCTTCGACGGCGAGCGCGGGCTGCGCCAGCCCGGCCGCGCCGACGGCTACGAGGAGATCGGGGGCGTCGTCACGCCACCCGAGGCGGGGCCGGCGCCGCCGCCCGTGCTCGTCCCCTACCGCGCGCTGCTCGCCCCGGCGCGCATCGCCGGCACGGTGTACGACAGCCTGGCCCGCCGGCCGCTCGCCGGCGCGCGCGTCTGGGTCGTCCCCATCGAGCCGCCCGAGGTGGTCGAGATGGGGCTCGCCGCGCCCGACGGCGCGCTGGCCGCGGCCCCGGTGGCCGACACCGCCGACGACGCGGGCCGCTTCAGCCTCGACGCGATCCCCGCCGGCACCTGGCGCCTCGGCTTCGAGCACCCGGGGCTGGACACGTTGGGCATCGTGCCCACGCGCTACGACCTGCGGCTGAAGCCCGGCGCCATCGTCGCCGCCGACCTCGCGGTGCCCTCGCTCGCCACGCTCGCCACGGGGTGCGTCCTGCCCGACGATACCCCGGCCGATGCGCACGGCGGCCTCGTCGTCGGCGTCGTGCGCTCGGCCGCCGACCAGCGCCCGCTGGCCAACGCGCTCGTGCGCGCCTCGTGGGTGGACCTCCGGCGCCTCTCCCCCACGCTGACCACGGTGCACCCCTCGGTGGCCGAGACGCGCACCGACTCGCTGGGCGTCTACCGCCTCTGCGGCGTGCCGGACAGCACCATCGCCACCGTGCAGGCGGCGGGGCCGCACTCGGCCACCGGCCAGGTGAGCGTGCAGGTGGGCCCGCTCGGTGTCGCCCGCGTCAACCTGCAGCTGGCGGAGGTGGCGGAGGGGGAGCTGGCGCCGTCACCGGGCACGCTGTCGGGCACCGTGCGCGACACCGCCGGCCGCCCGATCGACGGCGCGCACGTGCGGCTCGACGGCGCTGACGACGGTGCCGCCGTGCTCGAGGCGCGCACCGACGCCGACGGTCGCTTCATGCTGCGCGGCGTGCCGCCGGGGACGCAGACGGTGGAGGTGCGCCTCGTCGGGCTCGGCCCCGGGCGCCGCACCGTGGACGTCGTGCCGGGCGACACGACGCGCGTCTCGCTCACCCTCGTACGCAGCCAGCTGCTGGACGCCGTCGTCGTGCTCGGCGCGCGCCCGTCGGCCACCTCGGCCGCGGTGGCCGACGCAGTGCGCCGCCACCGGTCCGGCGTGGGCCACCTCTTCACCGCGGACCAGATCGCCGAGCGGGCCACGATCCCGACGGTGCTGCAGGACGTGCCGGGGGTGCGCATCAGCGCCCGCAGCGACACGGACGCGAGCTGGGTGGTGTGGATGCGCCACGCGGGGCTGGGCGGCGGCGAGTGCGTGGCGCGCCTCTACATCGACGGGCGGGAGCGCGACTACGACGAGGTCGTGATGCTGGCGCCGGAGGACGTCGAGGCGATCGAGGTCTACCGCGACCCGGCGCAGGCGCCCTTCTTCGCCACTGGGCGCTCGCTGTACGGCCGGAGCGAGCTGTGTGGGGTGGTGATCGTGTGGACGGAGTAGCGAGAGACCGGCGCTACAGGAGCCGGCGGAATGCGTCTGGTGTCAGACCAGCGTCACGCACGATGCGGAAGCCGGCCTTTTCGAGCGCGCGAATGGCATCGAGATGATTGACACCCGGAATCTTACCCATGCGAGTCGGTCCGGATGTCAGACCGTGATCTCGACCTCGCGCACCTCCGCATCGCGCAGCAGCTCGTCGCGGGCGGCGAGGTACTCCTGAATGGCATCCTGGATGTTCGCGAGCGCCTCCTCCTCCGTCGCGCCCTGCGACCAGCACCCGGGCAGCCCCGGCACGGAGACGCTGAACCCCTCGTCGCTCCGGAGCAACGCAATCTTGTATCGCATGAGAGCCTCCTGGCGCAATCTACCATAGGAACCCTCCGAGCCGCTGAGAGATGGCAGAGCACACCCTCGCACGCCGCTCCCCGCTCCCGATCACCCGCTGCCTCCTCCCCGCCCTCGCCGCCCTCGCGCTCGCCGCCGCCCCGCTGCGCGCCCAGCTGCTGCGCCTCGAGGTCGTGGACGCCGGCAGCGGCCGCAGCGTGCCCGGCGCGCTCGTCGGCATCCTCGACGCGCGTGGGCAGGTAGTGCTGCGCACCGCCACCTCCTCCACCGGGCGGCGCGCCGTCGCGCTCCCCGGCGGCGGCGCCTACCGCGTGCACGTGCGGCGCATCGGCTACGAGCCCTACACCTCTCCCGCCATCACCGTCGCCGTCGGCGACACGGTGCCCCTCGTCGTCCGCCTCCCCAACCGGCCGGTGGTCCTCCCCGCCGTGCGCAGCACCGGCGCCGCGCAGTGCGACCTGCGCGACGGCGCCGGCGGCGCCGAGCGCGTCCGCGTCTTCACGCTCTGGGAGCAGCTGCGCACCGCGCTCGCGCTCACCGAGCTGGCGCGCCAGGACGCGGCCGGCGGCGACACGCTCGACGCCGAGCACGCCCCCGGCGAGGTGCTGCAGTACGTGACCCGCCTCGCGCCCGACCGGCACACTGTCCTGCGCCACACGGTGCGCCCGGCACAGCCGGCGCAGCCGCGCCCCTTCGCCACCTTCACGCCGGCCGAGCTCTCGGCGCGCGGCTACGTGCGCCACGAGCCGTCGGGGCTCGTCGTCGCCGCGCCGGACGAGCGCGTGCTCCTCTCCGACGCCTTCGCCGCCGAGCACTGCTTCCGCCTCGTGCCCGGCGACGGGGCGCGCGCGGGGATGGTGGGGATCGCCTTCACCCCGGCGCGCGACCGCCGGGTGCCGGACATCGCCGGCGTCCTCTGGGCCGACAGCGCGACGCTGCGCCTCCGCGTGC
>DASTRO010000360.1:0-17915 GCA_035761165.1 Gemmatimonadaceae bacterium
GCATCATCGAATTCCCGCCCGTCGTCCCCGTCGTCCGCACCCCGCTCCCCGCTCGACGGTCGACGCTCCCCCCGCCCGCCGACCGCCCCGTTCCGGCGTGCTCCCTCGCCGCTCGCCGCCCGCCGCTCGTCGCTCTCCGGCACGACCGCCTCGAACCCCTCCGCGTACCGCACCCCCAGCGTCCAGTACGTCTCCGCCACGAACGCCAGGATCTCGCGCTCGCGCTCGCAGAGGAGGTGCAGCGCCGGCGTCTGCACCCGCCCGGCGCTCGAGGCACCGGCGGGCCAGCAGATCTCGCTCGAGACGTCGAAGCCGACGACGCGGTCGAGCACGCGCCGGGCGCGCTGCGCGTCCACGCGCGCCAGGTCCACCGCCCGCGGCCGGGCGAGGGCGGCGCGCACGGCGGCGGCCGTGATCTCGCGGAACTCCACCCGCCGCTCGCCGCGCCCCAGCTTCAGCTCGCGCGACAGGTGCCAGGCGATCGCCTCGCCCTCGCGGTCCGGGTCGGTGCCGAGGAGCACCGTGTCGTAGCCGCCGGAGCGCACGAGGGCGCGCAGCTCGGCCACCACCTTCGGGTTCCGCACCTCGTAGCGCTCCTCGAGCGTCTCCAGGTCGACGCCGTACTCCTTCTGCGGCAGGTCGCAGACGTGCCCCACCGACGCGCGCACGGTCACGTCGCGCCCCAGGAAGCCCTGGATCTTCCGCGCCTTGTTCGGCGATTCGACGATGAGGAGGGTGCGGGGCATGAGGAAGCAGCGGTCAGCGCTGAGCGCTCAGCGATCAGGGGGACACCCTCGGGCTGGTCCATACTGGCCGGTCCGGGGCCGTTGCGCTGAACGCTGCGCGCTCAGCGCTGCGCGCTCGGCGCGGAGCGCCGATGTAAACAACCCTCGCCGGTGCTGTACGGAAACCCGCCGCCGCCTCGCGCACCACCGGTCGCGGCCAAACCGTTCGTGGCGGGACAGTGTCCCACCGCTGTCTACCCCGGAGCACGCCTTCCGGTGCGCGTCCGGGCCCCACCGCCTCGGCCGGACCTCCGCATGCTCGGTTCCTTCCTTCGGGTCCCCCGCCCCCCGCGTCACGACGCCGCGGCCGCCCTCCGCCGGCCGCTCGCCCTCGCCCTCCTGCTCGCCACCGCGGCGCGACCCCTCGCCGCGCAGGGGACGGAGATGCTGCGCGGCAACGCCGCCGGCGCGGGCGCGGCCACGGCCACCGTCGCTTCCGCCGCCCGCGCCGCCCAGGCGCCGGCGCTCGACGGACGCACCGACGATCCGGCCTGGCAGGGTGCGCCGGTCATCGACCGGTTCCTGGAGTACGAGCCGAACGAGGGGGCCGAGCCGCGCTTCCGCACCGAGGCGCGGGTCACCTACGACGACCGCAACCTGTACGTGCTCGTCCGCATGTTCGATCCGGCGCCGGACAGCATCGTCTCCCTCCTCGCCCGCCGCGACGAGCGCGTGCCGTCGGAGCAGCTCAAGATCGTCATCGACTCCTATCACGACCGGCGCACGGCGTACCAGTTCGCCGTCAACCCGGCCGGCGTGAAGCGCGACTTCTACGTCTACAACGACAACGTCGAGGATCCGAGCTGGGACGCGGTGTGGGACGTCGCCACCGCCATCGACTCGGTGGGGTGGGTGGCCGAGTTCCGGATCCCGCTCAGCCAGCTGCGCTACGCCAGCCGGCCCACGCACACCTTCGGGCTGATGATCGTGCGCGACGTCGCGCGCACCGGGCAGCGCATCAGCTGGCCGCTCTACCACCGCGACCAGCAGGGCTACGTCTCGCAGTCGGGCACGCTGGACGGCATCGTCGGGCTCCCCGCGCCGCGGCGCATCGAGGTCGTGCCGTACGTGCTCACCGAGAACCGCACGCGGCCGAGCGGCGATGCCTTCACGCACCCGCAGCACACCACCGCCGGCGCCGACCTCAAGCTCGGCCTCGGCTCCAACCTCACCCTCGACGCGACGGTGAACCCCGACTTCGGCCAGGTGGAGGCCGACCCGGCGGTGCTGAACCTCACCGCGTTCGAGACGCGCTTCGAGGAGCGGCGCCCCTTCTTCCTGGAGGGGACGGGGATCTTCGACTACCGCGTGCAGTGCGACGACATCGACACCGGCTGCACGGGACTCTTCTACTCGCGGCGCATCGGCCGCGCCCCGCAGCTCTCCGGCCGCTACGGCGACGAGCGCAGCGCGACGGCGACGACGATCCTCGGCGCGGGCAAGCTCACCGGGCGGCTCGGCAACGGCCTCTCCGTCGGCCTGCTGGAGGCGGTGACGGGGGAGGAGATGGGGACGGAGCGGCGCGCCATCGAGCCGCGCACCAACTACGCCGTCGGCCGGCTGCGGCAGGACCTGCGCGGCGGACGCTCCGACGTCGGACTCATGCTCACCGCCGTCAACCGCTCGCTGGACGCGAGCGCCGAGCCCTTCCTGCGTCGCGAGGCCTACGCCGCGGGGCTCGACGCGCGGCACCGCTTCGGCCGGGACGACAACTACGAGCTGAGCGCCACGCTCACCGGGTCGCTGGTGCGCGGCTCGGCCGCGGCCATCGAGCGCACGCAGCGCGACGCGGTGCACTACTACCAGCGGCCGGACGGCGGGCCCGGCGTGGATCCGGGGCGCACCAGCCTGGCCGGCGACGCGCAGCGCCTCTCGGTCAGCAAGTTCGGCGGCGGCGTGACGCGCTTCCAGTCGGTCTACCAGCGCTACTCGCCGGGCTTCGAGATCAACGACGTCGGCTTCCTCTCGCGCGCCGACGAGCAGCTCTTCCGCAACTGGTTCTCGCTCAACTACAACGAGCCGACGCGCGCCTACACGCGCATGTTCCTCAACTTCAACCACTGGTCCACCTGGACGGCCGGCGGGCTGCCCACGGACCTCAGCTTCAACTTCAACGGGCACATGCAGCTGCCCAGCTTCTGGTGGGTGCACCTGGGCAGCAACCTGAACGCCGTGGGCACGACGTACGACGATCGCGCCTCGCGCGGCGGCCCGGCGGTGCGCCGGTCCCTGTATCCCAACGTCTGGGGCGGCATCGAGACCGACACGCGCAAGACCACCTACGCCTCGTTCTTCGCCGGCACCGGCGGCGGCGACGAGGGGCACTCGCACGACTGGTACGTGGAGCCGAGCGTGACCTTCCGCCTGGCCAGCCAGTTCTCCGGCTCGCTCGGCCTCTTCTACTCGCAGCAGGTGAACGACAACCAGTGGCGCGACAACTTCGGCGTCGTGGGCGTGGATACCACGCACTACACCTTCGCCCGGCTGGACCAGTCGACGCTCTCCCTCACCGCCCGCGTGAACTACACCTTCACGCCCGACGTCACGCTGCAGGTCTACGCGCAGCCGTTCGTCAGCACCGGCACGTACAGCGACTGGCGCGAGCTGGCCGATCCGCGCGCCGAGCGCTACGAGGACCGCTACCGGCCGTACGCGGGCGATCCGGGCGGCTTCCGCTCCCTGCAGTTCCGCTCCAACACGGTGCTGCGCTGGGAGTACCGCCCCGGCTCCACGCTCTTCCTCGTCTGGTCGCAGGGGCGCGACCGCTTCGACGGCGAGGCCCACGACTTCGACATCCGGCGCGATCGCGAGGACCTGTTCGCGATCCATCCGGACAACACGCTGCTGCTCAAGGTGTCGTACTGGCTCAATCCGTGAGCGTCGCGCGTCGCGACGTCGGTGGCGCGGCTCGGGGCCCTACGGGCCGGCGGCCGCGGATCACGCGGATCGTTCGGATCGGTTCGGAGCGATCGCAGCGCGGGGACGGCTCCGTGCGCCGGGGCCGGAACGGCGGGGGCACGCGGAGGCGCGAAGGGCGCGAAGGGCGCGAAGGGCGCGAAGGGCGCGAAGGGCGCGAAGGGCGCGAAGGGCGCGAAGGAACGGTGAGCGTGCGCCGCAGTGTCTTCCTGTCATCCTGCAGGAGCGAGCGCAGCGAGCGAGTGTCGGGATCTACTGTCCCTACCGCGTGGCCGGCCACCAGCACGTGAGAGGAGATCCCGACACTCGCGCCTGCGGCGCTCCTGCGGGATGACAACGGCTCGGTTGAAAGCCCACTGGGACTCGGAAGATGCTCCCGCGGGGGACCAGTTCAACAGAGCCGATGACGACGTGAGCGCACGGTCGCCTGCGGCGGGCTCCTGTGGGATACGATGATGGCGTGGTCGCGGGAGCAGGCGGCAGGCGCGCGGAGCTTCGCTCCCCCCCCCCGAAACACACCACCCCTCGCCTGCCGGTTCCGGCGAGAGGAGGGGTGGAGTGTCCCCGATCGATCCGGGTCGCGCCGCCGGCGCGCCGCGTGATCGGCCGCAAGCCGTTCCGTCGTTCCGTCGTTCCGTCGTTCCGTCGTTCCGTCGTTCCGTCGTTCCGTCGTTCCGTCGTCGCCTGCCGCGTCACTCGGCGCGGATCGCGATCATCGGATCCACGCGCGTCGCGCGGCGGGCCGGGATCCAGCTGGCGACGAGCGCGACGAGCGCCAGCAGCGCGGCGACGGTGACGAAGGTGACGGGGTCGGTCTCGCGCACGCCGTAGAGCATCGAGCGCAGGACGCGCGTCAGGGCGACGGCGGCGACGAGGCCGGCGACGAGGCCGACGAGCACGGCGCCCATCGCCTCGCGGAGCACCATGCCCCGCACCGTCGCGCGGCGTGCGCCGAGCGCCATGCGCACGCCGATCTCGCGCTGGCGCTGCGCGACGGCGAAGGCGAGCACGCCGTAGATGCCGATGGCGGCGAGGAAGAGCGCCAGCGCGGCGAACGACGTCAGCACCGTCGCGGAGAAGCGACGCGACGCCACCGACGCGTCCACCAGCGCGGCCAGCGTGCCCAGCTCCACCGGCACGTTGGCGTCCGTCGCGCGCAGCACCTCGCGGATGGCCGGCGCCACCGCGGCCGCGCGGCCAGTCACCTTCACGACGAGCGTCGCGTAGAGCATGCGCTCGGGACGCTGCGCGTACGGGATGAACATGGCCGGCTCCACCGGCTCGTCGAGCCCCGTGTGGTGCACGTTCTCCACCACGCCGACGATGGTGAGCCACTCGTCCGGATGCACGTCCATCCTCGGCAGCCGCAGGCGGTGCCCCAGCGGGCTGGCGCCGGGCCAGTACCGCTCGGCCATCGCGCGGTTGACGACGGTGACGTGTGGCGTGCCGGCGCGGTCGCCGGGGCCGAAGGCGCGGCCGCGCAGCAGCGGGATGCCGAGCGTGCGGAAGTAGGCGGTGTCGACCACCAGGTAGTCCGCGGCGCCGACGGCCTCGGTGCCGCCGTCCGCCATGAAGCTGGAGCCCATCCCGCCGCCGCCGAACGGGATCTGGTTGATGACGCTCGCAGCGGCGACGCCGGGGATGGCGCGCAGGGCGGGGAGCACGCGGTCGTAGAAGGCGGCGATCTTCAGCGTGTCGCCGCCGATGCGGCCGTCGGGCGCGTCGTAGAGGACCTGCGGGAGCGTCAGGTCCACGGTCAGCACCCCCTCGCTGCGGAAGCCCGGGTCCTGCGCGAGCAGCGTGCGCAGGCTGCGCATGAGCAGCCCCGCGCCGACGAGCAGGGCGAGCGCGAAGGCCACCTCGGTGGCGATGAGCAGGTGGCGCGTGCGCCGCCGGCGCGGCCCCACCGCACCGCCCCCGCCCTGGCCGATGGCGCCGCGCAGGTCGCGCGTGGACTGCAGCGCCGGCGCGACGCCGATGAGGAGCACGGTGACGATCGTCGCCAGCCCGGCGAAGGCGAGCACGCGCAGGTCGAGGCGCGGATGCGCGAAGGTCGGCAGCGCCTCGGGCGCGAGCGCGACGACGGCGCGCACGAGCGCCCACGCCAGCGCGACGCCGAGCGCGCCGCCGACGGCGGCGAGCAGCAGGTTCTCCGTCAGCAGCTGGCGCACGAGCCGCCCGCGGCCGGCGCCGATGGCGGTGCGCACGGCGAGCTCGCGCTGCCGCAGCTCGCCGCGCGCCAGGTTCGCGCTGGCCAGGTTGACGCAGGCGATGAGGAGCACGAAGCCCACGGCGCCCATCAGCACGAGCAGCGTCGTGCGCGCGTTGCGCGTCAGGTAGGCGTGCAGCGGCTCGACGGTGACGCCCTCCGCGTCGATGTCCTTCCCGAGCGCCGCCTTCAGCCGGCCGAACTGCGCATCCAGCTCGGCGCGCGCCTGCTCGATCGTCGCGCCGGGCGCCAGCCGGGCGAGCACGGACCAGTTGTGCGCGGTGCGATGGGGGTTGTCGTCGACGGTGAGCCCCCACAGGTCGACGCCGGCCGGGTAGTCGAAGCCGGGCGGCATGACGCCGACGATGCGCGCCGTGCCGCTCTCGACGCGCAGCGTGCGCCCGGCCCAGTTCGGGTCGCCGCCGAGCACCGTCTGCCAGAAGCGGTAGCTGACGACCGTCGGCAGTGCGGCGTCGGAGACGGGCTCGTCGGGCGCGAAGGTGCGGCCCAGCAGCGGGCGCACGCCGAGCACGTCGAAGAAGTCGTGCGAGACGGGGGCCACCTGCACGCGGAGCGGCTGCGCGGCGCCGAGCACGGTGGCGTCGTAGCTGCCGAAGAAGGCGACGTGCGAGAGCGTGCGGGTCTCGCGCTGCACGTCGAGCACGTTGGCGCCGGCGAAGTCGACGTGGTCGCCCGCCCCGGTGCGCTCGAAGAGGCGGACGAGCCGCTCGGGCTCGGGGTAGGGGAGGGCGCGCAGGAGCACGCCGTCGACGACGGTGAAGACGGCCGTCGTGGCGCCGATGCCCAGCGTCAGGGTGAGCAGTGCGACGAGGGTATAGGCGGGGCTGCGGCGGAGCGAGCGGGAGGCGAGGCGGAGGTCGCGCAGCAGGTCCTGGAGGAGGCGCAGGCCGCGCGCGTCGCGGGCGTCGTCCTTCACGCGGGCCACGCCGCCGAAGTCGTGGAGCGCCTTGCGGCGGGCCGTCTCCGTGCTGAGGCCGAGGCTGACATTGTGCTCGATCTCCATGTCGAGGTGGAAGCGCAGCTCGGCGTCGAGCTCGCGCTCGGCCGCGCCGGGGCGGACGAGGGCGCGCAGGCGACGCCGGAGACGGGGGAGGAGGGGCATGGGACGATCAGCGATCAGCGGGGAGCGATCAGCGATCAGGGGGTCAGGCGGGGTGGCCGCTGGGAAGGGCGGGGAGACCGGCGATCTGCATGACGGCGTGGACGGCGTGGACGAACTGCAGCCAGCTCTCGGTCTCGCGGGCGAGCTGGCGACGGCCCTGGGCGGTGAGGGTGTAGAAGCGGGCGCGCCGGTTGTTCTCGGTGGTGCCCCACTGGGCCGCGATCCAGCCGCGGTCCTCGAGGCGGTGGAGGGCGGGATAGAGGGAGCCCTGGTGGACCTGGAAGACGTCGCGGGAGGTCTGGCGGAGGTGGTGGGAGATCCCCCAGCCGTGCATGGGGCCGGCGGTGAGGGTCTGGAGGATGAGCATGTCGAGGGTGCCCTGCAGACGGTCGGCAGGGTCGATCCGGGACGGCATCGTGGGGTCAGTCCTGTCGAGAGGCGACACCAGAATGGGGTGGGTGGTGTCGGCTGTCAACAGGAGCGACGAGCGACGAGCGACGAGTCTGGCGTCTGGCGTCTGGCGTCTCGTGTCTCGCGCCTGGCGCTTGGCGCCGGGTGTCAGGAACCAATCTTGCCCCCGGCTACCTCCCGTTCGACGTCGGCGCCGCCGGCCGTGCGGCGCGTCCGTCCTCGACCGGAGCCTCGCCATGCCCCGTCTCCTGCCCCGTCTACCGTCCGCCTCTCGCCCGCTCGTGCTCGCCGCGCTCGCCGCGACCTCGCTGCTCGCCGCCTGCGGTCGCGGCGGCGGCGCCACGCCGAGCCCGCGTGGGGAGACGGCGCGGGCCACCTTCACCACCGCGCAGGGGCAGCCCGCGGGCACGGCCACGCTCACCTCGCTCGGCGAGCGCGGGGTGCTCGTCAGCGCACAGCTGCAGAACCTGCCCGAGGGGACGCACGCCTTCCACATCAACGCGGTGGGGCGCTGCGAGCCGCCCTTCGAGTCGGCGGGCGGGCACTACAACCCGGCCCAGCGGCAGCACGGCTTCCTCGCTCCGAACGGCCAGCACAACGGCGACCTGCCCAACATCACCGTGCGCTCCGACGGTACGGCGAGCGCCGAAGCGGTGGCGTGGACGGTGACGCTGCGCGGCGGCGATGCCCCGCTGCTCGACGGCGACGGCTCGGCGCTGGTCGTCCACGCCGGGGTGGATGACTACCGCACCGACCCGTCGGGCAACGCGGGACCGCGGATCGCGTGCGGGGTCGTGCAGCGGTAGGGGAGGCGGCGGGCTTCGGGAGCGCGGAGGGACGAGGGAAGAGGGAAGAGGGAAGAGGGAAGAGGGGCGTGAGGGGCGACCCATCCTGTCATCCCGCAGGAGCCCCGCGAAAGCGGGGCGAGTGTCGGGATCTTGTGTCCCTGCCACGTAGCCAGCCACCAGGTACGGACAGCGGATCCCGACACTCGCTCGCTGCGCTCGCTCCTGCGGGATGACAGGGCGGTCCTGAGCGCGCTCTGGAGCGACCCGGCGGGACCGTCCCTGCTCACCGCTCACCGCTCGTCACTCATCGCTCGTCACTCATCGCTCATCGCTCATCGCTCGATGAAATCCCCCAGCTCCGGGTAGCCCTGCCCGCGCGCCAGATTCCCCGGCGTGTGCCCGCGCACGTCGGTGGCCCACTTGTCGGCGCCGTGGGCGAGGAAGAGCTCGGCCAGCTCCTGCCGGCCGAAGAGGGCGGCGAACATCAGCGGCGTCGCGCCGTCGCTGTTGCGGGCGTTCACGTCCGCGCCGTGCTCGAGCAGGAGGCGGGCGACGTCGATGCAGCCCAGGAAACAGGTGCCCATCAGCGCCGTCTGGCCGACGACGTCCCGCTGGTCCACCTCGGCGCCGGCGTCCAGCAGGGCACGCACCGCCTCCAGATGGCAGTTGTAGGCGGCCAGGAGGAGGGGCGGGTAGCCAGGGCGGTCGTGCCGGTTCGGGTCGGCGCCGGCCGCGATCGCCTGGCGGATGCCGTCGACGTCGCCGCGCTTGGCGCAGGCGTAGATGTCGCTCGGGAGCGGGAGATCCCAGGGGTTGGTCATGCGGCGGGGACGAGGAGCGGAGGCGCGCTCCGGCGGGGCCGGATCGTCCGGCGCACGGTAGGGCCCGGCGTCAGCCAAACGTCAGCGGCGGGGGACGCGCCGGCTCCGCTGACGCTCGGTCCCGGCTCGCCGCACGGCCCGCCGCACGGCCTGCCGTGCGGCCGGAACAGCCGTCTCCGTCCGGGGCATATATTCCGCTCGTCGGCGCGGCGCCCTCCGGCGCCGCGCGCCTTCCTCGCGCATCCAGGGACTCGCATGGCCGCTCCATCTCCGTCCGCTGCCGCGCCGCGCTGGCCGGCCCCGTCCGCCTGGCCCCGCTCCCGCCCTCGCCCCCGCGCCCGCGCGGTCGCCGCCGCGCTCGCCCTCGCCGGGCTCGCCCTTGCCCCGCTGACCGTCGCCGCGCCGCTCGCGGCCCAATCCGCCAGCGTGCGCTCGCCCTACACCGTCGCCGCGGAGCCACCGGCCGGCTTCGACCGCGGCGCCGCGTTGCAGGCCACGCAGGCGCACCTCGTGGAGCTCATCCGCCGCAACACCGAGAACCCGCCGGGGAACGAGCTCGTCGTCGCCCGCTACCTGGATTCCGTGTTCAAGCAGATCCCGGGCGTGGAGACGCAGATCCTCGAGGCCGCGCCGGGGCGCGCCGACTTCGTCGCCCGGCTGCGGGCCACGAATCCCACCAAGCGCCCGCTGCTCGTCATGGGGCACATGGACGTCGTCAATGCCGACGCCGCCAAGTGGCAGACGCCCCCCTTCGAGGCCACCGTCCGCGAGGGCTACCTGTACGGCCGCGGCGCGATCGACGACAAGGGGATGCTGGCCGCCACCACCGCCGCGCTCCAGCAGCTGGCCACGCAGCGCGACCGGCTGCAGCGCGACATCGTCCTCCTCGGCACGGCCGGCGAGGAGGGGGGGCCGACGGTGGGGGTGGACTGGGTGCTGGAGCACCACCCCGAGGTGCTGGAGGGGGTGGAGTTCGCGCTCAACGAGGGCGGGCGCATCCGCGTGGAGGACGGGCGCGTGCGCACCGTCAACATCCAGACCACGGAGAAGGTCTACTACGACGTCGTCGGCACGGCGACGGGGCCGAGCGGGCACGGCTCGGTGCCGCTGCCGGACAACGCGCTGGCCGCGCTGGCCCGCGCCGTCGCCCGCGTCCACGCCTGGGCGCCGCCGGTGAAGCTGAACGAGACGACGCGCCTCTACTTCCAAAAGCTGGCGCTGATCGAGGAGGACTCCACGACCCGCGCCGCGATGCAGGCCATCTCGCGCCCCGGCGCCGACTCGGCCACCATCGACCGCGCCGCCGCCGTGCTGTCGCGCGACCCGCTGCTCAATGCCGTGCTGCGCACCGGGCTCTCGCTGACGCTGCTCGACGGCGGCATCCGCAGCAACGTCATCCCCTCCGAGGGGAAGGCGACCTTCAACGTGCGCACGCTGCCGGACGACGACATCACCGAGATCGTCGCGGCGATGAACCGCGTGGCCGCCGAGCCGCAGGTGAAGTTCGCCCTGGACGGCGAGCCGGCCGAGTCGCCGCCGCCGTCGCCGGTGTCGACGGCGCTCTACCAGGCCATGGAGCACGCCGCGACGGCGATGTCGCCGGAGACCGTGGTGATCCCCTTCATGTCCACCGGGGCGACGGACGGCGCGGTGCTGCGGGCGGCCGGGATCCCGACGTACGGCATCCTGCCCATGCCGCTGCCGATGGAGGACGAGCTGCGCATGCACGGCGACAACGAGCGCGTGCCGGTGGCCGCGCTCGGGTGGGCGGCGGAGTACCTCTACCGGATCCTGAGCGAGGTCGCGGGCTAGGGGATGCGCCCGGCCGACGACCCCAACTGGTCCCGCTATCCCGAGACGATCCTGGAGTTCTATCGCCGCCCGGCCGACGGCGAGCCGGCCGTGCGCGTCGACCTGCGGCGGCCGGTGCCGCCCGGGGCGCGCGAGCGGCTGGCCGAGCTGGGGCTGGACGGACCCTTCGGGGTGGTGACGGCAGCGGCACCGCTCGGCGAGCCGCAGGCCGACGCCTTCGACCGCGCGCGCGAGGCCGACCTGGAGCTCACCGCGCGGGCGGAAGCGCACGCCTTCACGCTCCGCGTGGACGGCGTCTCGCCCGACGGCGCGCACCGCGAGCGGAGCCTGGCGGTGAAGCTGCCGCGAGCGCGCGTCGTGGGGCTGGCGCGCGACTTCGGACAGTCGGCCGTCTTCTGGTACGACGGCCGCGACTTCTGGCTCGTGGGGGCGCTGGTGGAGGCCGATCCGCAGCGGCTGCCGTCCGGTGACCGCGCGTCGGCGGCAGTCGAGGCGCAGTGAGGCGCCAGCATCGCGCGACATGCCCGCCCGACGCCGGGACCGCGCCCGGACGGGGAGCGCGCCCGGCATGACCGACGGCCCGCGACCGGCCCCACCCGCCCGCCGCCGGCCGCCGGGGCTCGGCCGCGTGCTCGGCACCTTCCTGGCGCTGCTCGCCGCGGTCTGGTTGGCCGTGGGCCTGGTCCTCGCGCCGCTGCTGCCGGGCGGGTGGGCGACGCTGGCGCTGGCGGCGCTGGTCGTCACGCCGCTCCCGCTCGCCCCGGTCATCCGGCAGCGGGCCCGGGGACACTACCCCGGGCGGTGGACGCGGCTCCTCCTGCTGCGCCCCTTCTGGTACGCCCAGCTCCTGCTGCTCCTCGCCGGGCCGGCGGCGCTGATCGGGCTCATGGTCGGCGCCGTCGCCGGCCGGCCGCGAGCAGGCGGGCTCGTGGCGCTCGCCCTCTGCGCCGCGCTCTTCGCGGTCGGGGCGACGGCCGGCTACCTGGGCTCGCGGCGGCTCGTCGTGCGGCGCCTCGAGGCGCACTGGCCCGACCTGCCGGCGGGGCTGGACGGGCTGCGCATCGTGCAGCTCTCCGACCTGCACGTGGGGCCGCACACCAGCCGCCGCTTCCTGGCCCGCGTGGCGCGGCTGACGCGGGCCGAGCGGCCCGAGCTCGTCGCCGTCACCGGGGACCTGGTGGACGACCACGCGGGCGACGTCACGCACTACGCCGCCGCGCTCGGCGACCTCGCCGCGCCGCTCGGCGTCTACGCCATCCCCGGGAATCACGACGTCTACGCCGGCTGGCCGGCGGTGCTCGCGCGGCTCCGTGCGCTGCCGCTCACCGTGCTCGTGAACGATGCGCGCGTCGTGGAGCGTGGTGGGGCGCGGCTCGCCATCGTCGGCACGGGCGATCCGGCGGGCGGCCGCGGCGGCACGGCCACGGGTGGGCCGGACCTGGACGCCGCCTTCGCCGGCGTGCCGGCGGACGCCTTCGTCGTCGTGCTGGCGCACAACCCGGCGCTCTGGCCGGCCATCGTCCCGCACGGCGCGCCGCTCACGCTCAGCGGCCACACGCACTGGGGGCAGTTCGCGCTCCCCTCGCTGGGCTGGAGCCTGGCGAGCCCCTTCCTGGAGCACAGCATGGGGAGCTACGCGCGCGACGGCAGCCTGCTCTACATCCACCCCGGCACGAACTACTGGGGCATCCCCTTCCGGTTAGGCACGCCGCCCGAGGTAGCGGTGGTGACGCTGCGGCGTGGGGAGCCCGGATCGGCGGCGGCGATCGTCGCGGCGGAGGCCCCGCGCGACTCGACCTGAGCGGCGGCGCTGCCTGACACGGACGAATGCGGAGGGCGCAGGGCGCGGGGCCGGCACGGCGGCGCCGGCCCCGCGTTCGGCCGCACACCCTCGTCACCCGCGCATGGTCTCCGCCGGGTCCACCCGCGCCGCCCGCCGCGCGGGCGCGAAGCTCGCCACTGCGGCCACGGCGAGCAGCGCCAGCGGCACGGTCGAGAGCACCAGCGGGTCGGTGGGGCTCACGCCGAAGAGCAGCGACTGCAGCAGCCGCGTTCCCAGCAGCGCCCCGACCAGCCCGATCGCCGCGCCGAGCGCTCCGAGCCGCAGCGAGCGCGCGACCACGCGCCCGCTGACCTGCGCCACGCGGGCGCCGAGCGCCATGCGGATGCCGATCTCCGCGCGCTGCTGGGCGACGATGTACGAGATCACGCCGTACATCCCGACGGCGCTGAGGACGAGCGCCAGCCCCGCGGCGATCCCGAGCAGCAGCATGACGAAGGTGGTGCGCGCCACCGAGCGGCTCACCACCGCCGCCATCGTGCGCGGGTTCACGATCGGCACCTGCGCGTCCATCGACGTGAGCAGGGTGCGGATCGCCGGGAGGAGCGCCAGCGGGTCGTCGCCCGTGGCGCGCACGCTGTACACCAGCGTGTTGAGCGCGCCGCTCTCGTGCGGCGGGGGGCCGAGCATCGTGGCCGGCACGAACACCGCCTCGGTGGGTGGCTCGTCGAGCCCCGCGGCGCGCAGCTCGGGGATCACCCCCACCACGCGGTAGTACCCGCCTCGCCCGCGGTCGCCGGGGAGGATCCCCTGGCCGATCGGATCCTCGCCGGGCCAGAGCCGGTCCGCCAGGGCGCGGGTGACCACCGCCGCCTGCGTGCGGGCGCCGACGTCGCGCCAGTCGGGCATCCGTCCCTGCACGGTGATCCCCATCGCCGTGAAGTAGCCCGGCGTGAAGGTGGGCGTCGCCACGCAGGGCGGCTGCTCGTCGGGGCCGAACGGGCGTCCCTCGCGCCCGACGCTGGTGCAGCCGGCGCCGTAGTCCTGCAGCGGGAGCCGGTCGGACGCGCCCACCGCCGTCACCCCCGGCAGCGCGGCGAGCCGCTCGGAGAATGCCTGGTGGAAGGCCACCGCCTGCTCCACCGTCGCGTACTCGCCCCTGGGGAGCGTGACGGTGAAGGTGAGCACCCCCGTGGCGTCGAGCCCGGGGTCCACGCGGCGGAGCTGCGCGAAGCTGCGCATGAGCAGGCCGGCCGCGGCGAGCAGCACCACGGCGAGCGCCATCTGCCCCACGACGAGGGCGCCGCGCACGGCGTGCTGCCGGCGCGAGCCGACGAGCCCGCGTCCGCCGTCGCGCAGCGTGCCGAGCGCCTCGTCGCGCCGGAGGAGCGGCACGAGGCCGAACACCACGCCGGCGACGACGGCCAGCCCCAGGTCGAAGAGGACGGCCGTCCAGTGCAGCGAGACCCCGGTGATGCGGGGCAGGCTGCGCGGCGCCACGGCGAGCAGCGCCGGCAGCCCCCACCGCGCGAGCGCGAGTCCCGCGACGCCGGCGCCCAGCGTCAGCACGAGGCTCTCGGTCAGGTGATGCCGCGCCAGCCGGGCGCGCGTGGCGCCGAGCGCGGTGCGGATCGCGCCCTCGCGGCGCCGCGCCTCCAGGCGCACCAGGAAGAGATTCGCCACGTTGGCGCAGGCGACGAGGAGCACCAGCCCGACGGCGCCGAAGAGGATCCAGAGCGAGCGCGCCACGGTGGGCCCGAGTACCGCCTCGGCGAGCGGCGTCACGGCGACGCGGAAGTCGAACTGCCGCAGGAAGCGCTCGCTGTAGGCGTTGGGCACCAGCTCGGCGAAGCGCGCCGTGATCGTCGCCAGCTCCGTCTGCGCCTGCTCGGCGGTGACGCCGGGCTTCAGCCGCCCGATGCCGGTGTACTGGTGCGAGTTCCAGAACGGGCCGGCGGGATCGAGCTGCAACGGCAGCCAGAGGTCCACGCCGAAGCCCGCCAGGTCGGCCGTGGAGGCGAAGGGGCCGGGCATCGGCAGCGTGAGGCCGGGCTCCGCCACGCCGATCACCTGGTAGCGGCCGCCGCCGAGCTCGATCGACCGGCCGAGGATGGCGCGGTCACCGCCGAAGCGACGCTGCCAGAGCTCGTACGAGAGGACCACGGTGGGCGCGGCGTCGGGCGCGTCCTCCGCCGCGCCGATGAGCCGCCCCAGGTAGGGACGCGCCCGCAGCGTGGTGAAGATCGGCGCCGTCACCTGCGCGACGCGGAGCTGCTCCGGGGTGCCGCCGTCGCCGCCCAGGATCGCGGTGCCGGTGGTGAACCCGCCGAGGTCCGCCAGCGTGTGATTGAGCGCGCGGAACTGGAAGTAGCCGCCGGCGGACATCCCCCACAGGCTCTCGCCGGTGCCCGGCACGGTGGCCGGATGGCGGATGGCGACGAGCCGGTCCGCCTCGCGGTACGGGAGCGGTCGCAGCACCACCGACTCGAGCACGCCGTAGATGGCCGTCGTGGCTCCGATGCCGAGCGACAGCGTGACCAGCGCGATGACGGTGAACGAGGGGGCCCGGCGCAGCGAGCGCAGGGCCTGACGCAGCTCACGGCGCAGCGAGTGGACGCTCTCCATGCGCGCGCTCCAGGCGGGAAGGGGAGGGGGCGAGCCGCGGCATGCGGTGCGGGCCGCGGCTCGGAGCGGAGCGAGGCTCCGCGATCATACCTTCCCGTGGGACAGCGCGCGCGGGGAGAGCGTTGGCTCGCTCCCCCCGCGCCTTACAATCGCTACAGCTCGATCGGCCGGATCTTCGGGATCCCCACCCTGAGCACCAGCCACGCCAGCACGTAGGCGCAGCTGAAGAGGGCGAACACCGGCACGTAGCTCCCCGTGCGGTCCAGCATGATGCCGACGAAGCCGTCCACCAGCGCGCCGCTCACCGCGCCGGCCAGACCGGCCAGCCCCACCACCGAGGCCACCGCACGCCGCGGGAAGACGTCCGCCATCACCGTGTAGATGTTGGCCGAGCACCCCTGGTGGGCCGCCGTGCCGAGGCTGATGAGCGCCACCGCCACCCAGAGGCTGTCCGTCTGCGTGACGAGGAAGATCGGCACCGCGAAGAGGCCGCAGATGAGGATCGCCGCCTTGCGCGCGAAGTCGATCGAGTGGCCGCGCTTCACGAACGACGACGAGAGCCACCCGCCGGCGATGCTGCCGACGTCGGAGGCCAGGTAGATGACGACCAGCGGGGGCCCGAGCTCGAGCAGCGAGAGGCCGTAGCGCTCGTTGAGGAACTTGGGGAGCCAGAAGAGGAAGAACCACCACACCGGGTCCGTCACGAACTTCAGCAGGCAGACGGTGAGCGTCTCGCGGTGCGGGAGGAGTCGCAGGTAGGGGATCTTCGTCGTCGGCTCCACGCCGTCGGCCTGGATGTAGGCCAGCTCGCTGCCGGAGAGGCGCGGGTGCACTTCGGGGCGCCGGTAGCTGGTGAGCCAGAAGGCGAGCCAGACGAAGCCGATGCCGCCGGTGAGGATGAACGCCCACTGCCAGCCGTAGCGCACGGCGATGATGGGGACGACGAGGGGGGCGACGATGGCGCCGATGTTCGCGCCCGAATTGAAGATCCCCGTGGCCAGCGCGCGCTCCTTCTTGGGGAACCACTCGGCCACCGTCTTCACCGCGGCCGGGAAGTTGGCCGCCTCGGCGATGCCGAGGGCGAAGCGGGCGGCGGAGAAGCCGAAGACGGTGCCGACCGCCGCGTGGGCCATCCCGGCCAGGCTCCACAGCGTGAGGCCGGCGGCGTAGCCGACGCGCGTGCCGATGCGGTCGAGGATGCCGCCCATGCTCACCAGGCCGATGGCGTAGGCGATCTTGAAGGCGGCGACGATCTTCGCGTAGTCGGTGTCGCTCCAGGCGAACATCCGCTGGAGGTCGGGGGCGAGGATCCCGATGACCTGGCGGTCCAGGTAGTTGAGCGTCGTCGCGAAGAAGAGGAGGGCGACGATGCGCCACCGGTAGCGGCCGATGGGGCTGACGGGGGCCGCCGAGCGCGGCGTGGGCGGCTGGAGCGGGGCGGCGGCGGGCCGCGAGTCGCGCAGGTTGGTGCCGTTCACTACGCAGGCCTCGGGTAGGGGGAGGCGTGGGGCGCGACGGCCGGGGGTGGCGCCACGTCCAGGCTTGACAGGGCTCGGACCCGGGCCGTACGTTGGCCCGGTCAGCAGGTCATATTATGACTTGCTGACCAAATCGCAACAAGAGCCCACCCATGGCCGACCCCTCCATGCCCGAGCTCCGCCCCCTCCTCCGGCAGAGCCTCGCCGACGATCTGGCCACCCGGATCCGGCAGCTCATCCAGCGCCGCGACTACAAGCCGGGCGACCGCCTCCCCTCCATCGCCGACATGGCCCGCGACTTCGGCGTGGGCTCCCCGACGGTGCGCGAGGCGCTCCGCAAGCTCCAGACGGTGGGCGTCGTCGCCATCCGCCACGGCTCCGGCGTCTACGTCGGCCAGCACCAGGACACGCTCGTCATCCCCAACCCGGTCTACGACGGCTCGGCCTCCAAGAAGCTCCTCCTCGACCTCATCGAGGCCCGCATCCCGATCGAGCTCAAGTCCGCCGCCCTCGCCGCCGAGCACGCCACCCCCGAGCACCTGGCCGAGCTCTCCGCCCTCCTCGAGCGGGCCAGCGCCAACCTCGACGACGGCGCGCTGCTCAACCAGACCAACCTCTCCTTCCACCGCCAGATCGCCGTCGCCTCCGGCAACCTGGTGCTGCAGCAGCTCCTCGAAGTGCTCTCGAGCCTCTTCCGCGAGGAGCAGCGGATGATCCTCGACATCCACGGCTCCCGCCGCCACGACCACGAGGAGCACGTCCGCATCCTGGAGGCGCTGCGCCGGAAGGACCCGACGATGGCCGTGGAGCGCATGCGCGCCCACCTGGAGGGGGTGCAGCAGGTGCTGCTGCGCTGGGACCCGGCCACCTCGCCCGTCACCGCCGCCGGCGAGCATTCCATGGCCGCGGCGACCGCGCGCTCGATCCCCGACACCCCCGTCGCGTGATGGCCGCCGTCGTCCGCCGGCGTCCCGCCGCCGGTGCCTTCAGCGCCGTCCTTCTCGCCGGCAGCCTGGCCGCCGGTGCCGCGCTGGCGCCGCGCGCCGTCCTGGCGCAGGACGCCACGCTCACCGTCCGCAACAACCACGCGCTCCCCTACCGCGGCCCGGTGCAGCTGGTCGACGTCGGGCTGCCCGACGGCGTCTACCGCGCCGAGGGGGGGGTGGC
>DASTRO010000361.1:0-10802 GCA_035761165.1 Gemmatimonadaceae bacterium
GGGTGACCGCCTCGGCGACGTAGCGCGGCTCCAGCGCTGGCATCTCCTCCGGCGGCGGCTCGAGCCGCGCCGCGACGGTCGCGCGCCCCGCGCCGCCGGCCACCGCGGTCACCGCGCGCGGCCGGCCGACGAGCATGCGCAGCGGATTCCAGGCGAGCGTGACCGCGGTCAGCGCGCTCAGGGCGAGCAGCACGATGAGCCACGAGCCCGCCGCACCGAAGCCGCGCACCATGTAGAAGGCGAGGAAGTCGCCCCAGAGGCCGGCGGCGGTGGACGCCGACGCGCGCGGCACGTCGCTGGGGCCGGCGGCCAGCCCGAGCGCGATCGGCAGCAGCAGCGCCGAGCCGACCAGGAAGACCAGCCAGGAGCGGTCGGTGCGCGCCTCCAGCCGGCCCAGCAGGCGCAGGCCGTGCACCAGCGCCGCCGCCGGCACGAGCAGCGCCGACGGCAGCCCGACGGCGACGACGAGCGCCGCGCGCGCGCAGGCGCCCACCGGCCCGAAGAGGCCATGGCCGTCGCTGCAGCGCGCCCCGTCGGCCGCGCCACCGAACACCAGCGCCCCGAGCAGGAACGCGCCGGCCACGAGCAGCGCGATCCCCGCCAGCTCCCGCTGCAACTGCGCCCGCCCCACGCGACTATCGCTCCCGCTCGGGCCCCAGCTTGGTGATCTGCCGGTCGCTGTAGACCGGGATCACGGGGTAGGCGTCCAGCGCCGCGCAGAGCGCGAGGTCCTCGACGAAACCGGCCTCGCGCAGGGCGCGCCCGTGCGCCGATTCGGTGAACAGACGGGCGACGTCGTCGGCGAAGCCGCGCTCGATCTCGAGCGCGGCGCGGGCGGCGTCGTTGAGCTGCAGCGTGCCGTCGAAGTCCAGCAGGTGGCGCACGTAGCGCCCCGCGCAGGCGGCGTCCTCCAGGGAGAACTGTCGCTCGCGCCCGGCGCAGACGATGGCCACGTCCGTGCCGCCCCGCAGCGCGGTGCGGAGCAGCGTCGCGACGGCGGTGAAGTTCACGTAGGAGGCGACGACGACGTCGCGCGCGCCCTGCACCGCCACCAGCGCCACCGTGCCGTTGGTGGTCGAGAAGAGCACCGTCTTGCCGTCCACCGCGGCGTGCGAGAACTCGCGGGGCGAGTTCCCGAAGTCGAACCCCGGCACGGCCAGCATCTTCCGCTCGCCGGCCAGCCGCACGCTGCCGCGCTCGAACGCCTTGGAGCGCAGGATCACCTCCTCCGTGCTGTCGAAGGGGATGATGTTGCGCGCGCCGTTGGCCAGCGCGACGGCGATCGTCGTCGAGGCCCGCAGCACGTCGATGACGGCCACGACGCGGCTCGCCGTGTCGCCGGTGGTCAGCTGGTCCGCGGCGAAGAAGACGTCCAGGTGCACTACGCCGGCTCCCGGAACAGGTCGCTCTCGCGCTCGAGGAACTTCGTGTCCACGTCGCCCGCCTGGAAGCGCGGATTGTCCATGACGCGGGTGAGGAAGGGCGCCGTGGTCGTCACCCCCTCGATGATGAAGCTGTCGAGGGCGATGTGCATGCGCCGCAGCGCCTCCTGCCGGTCGCGTCCCTGGACGATCAGCTTGGCCAGCAGCGAGTCGTAGAAGGGGGGCACGGTGTAGCCGGCGTAGACGTGCGTGTCCAGGCGCACGCCGGGGCCGCCCGGCGGATGGAACACCTCCACGCGGCCCGGCGACGGCTGGAAGTTGCGCGCCGGGTCCTCGGCGTTGATGCGGCACTCGATGACGTGCCCGCGCAGCGGCGGCAGCCCGTCCACCGAGAGCGGCTCGCCGGCGGCGACGCGGATCTGCTCCTTCACGAGGTCCACGCCGGTGAGCATCTCGGTGACCGGGTGCTCCACCTGGATGCGCGTGTTCATCTCCATGAAGTAGTAGCTGCCGTCCTCGTCGAGGAGCATCTCGATCGTGCCGGCGCCGACGTAGTCGATGGCCTTCGCGCCGCGCACCGCGTCGCCGCCCATGCGCTCGCGCAGGTCGGGGGTCACGGCGGGGCTCGGCGCCTCCTCGATCAGCTTCTGGTGGCGGCGCTGCACGGAGCAGTCACGCTCGCCGAGGTGGATGACGTGGCCGTGGGCGTCGCCGAGGATCTGGAACTCGATGTGGCGCGGCCGCGTGAGGTACTTCTCGACGTACACGTCGCCGTTGCCGAAGGCGGAGAGCGCCTCCGATCGGGCGAGCTGGAAGGAGCGCGCGAAGTCGTCGGCGTCCTTCGCCACGCGCATCCCCTTGCCGCCGCCGCCGGCGGCCGCCTTGATGATGACCGGGAAGCCGATCTCCTTCGCGAAGCCGAGCGCCTCGTCGACGTCCTCCACGGGGCCCGGCGTGCCCGGCACGATGGGCACGCCGACGGCCGACATCGCCTTGCGGGCGGCCGCCTTGTCGCCCATCACGCGGATCTGCTCGGGCGTGGGGCCGATGAAGGTGATGTTCGACGCGCGGCAGGTCTCGGCGAACTCCGCGTTCTCGGCGAGGAAGCCGTAGCCCGGGTGGATGGCGTCGGCGCCGGTGATCTCGGCGGCGGCGATGAGGCGCGGGATCTTGAGGTAGGAGTCGCGCGCCGGCGCCGGGCCGATGCACACGTCGTCGTCCGCGAAGCGCACGTGCAGCGCCTCGCGGTCCGCCTCCGAGTAGACGGCGACCGTCTGGATGCCGAGCTCGCGGCAGGCGCGGATGACGCGCAGCGCGATCTCGCCACGATTGGCGATGAGTACTTTCTTGAACATGCGGGGCGAGGCGGGGCCGGCGGCGGTCAGCCGCTGCGCGGAGTCTGGAAGCCGTCCCAGCTCGTGTCGCTGGAGCCGGCGACCCCCTGGACGCGCAGCGCGAACTCGCTCGGGTTGGTGGCGTGGAAGACGGCGCTCTCGTACGAGATGACGCCCTTGCTGTACCAGGCCATGAGCGACTGGTCGAAGCTCTGCATCCCGTACTGCACGGTGCCTTCCTTGATCAGCTCCGGGATGTCGAGCGACTTGGCCATGTCGCGGATGTTGTCGCGCACGGCGGCCGTGTTGATGAGCACCTCGCACGCCGGCACGCGCCCCGGGCGGTCGGCCCGCGGCACGAGGCGCAGCGAGATGACCGCGGCCAGCGCGCTGGAGAGCATGAAGCGCACCTCCGCCTGCTGGTGCGGCGGGTAGAACGACAGCACGCGATTGATCGTCTGCGTGGCGTCGGTCGTGTGCAGCGTGGAGAAGACGAGGTGGCCGGTGTCGGCCGCCTTGAGCGCGGTGTCCAGCGTCTCGAGGTCGCGGATCTCGCCGATGAGGATGACGTCGGGATCCTGCCGCAGCACGCGCCGCAGCGCCTGCGCGAAGCTGCCCGTGTCGGTGCCCACCTCGCGCTGGTTGACGTGGCTGTTGATGTCGCGGTGCAGGAACTCGATCGGATCCTCGATGGTGAGCACGTTGGCGTGTCGCCGCTCGTTGATGTGCTGCACCATCGCCGCCAGCGCGGTGGACTTGCCGGAGCCGGTGATGCCGGTGACGAGCACCAGGCCGCGCGGCCGCAGCGCGATGTCGGCCACCACCGGGGGCAGGTTGAGCTCCTCCAGCTGCGGCGTGACGTGTGGCACCGTGCGCAGGGCGAACGCGATCGTGCCGCGCTGCTGGTAGACGTTGACGCGGAAGCGACCCACGCCGGCGACGCCGGTGGCGAAGTCCGCCTCGCGCTGCTCGGCGAACTCCTTGATCTGGCGCGGCGTCATCAGCTCCTTGGCCAGCCCGCTCAGGTCCTCCGGCCGCAGCGGCGGCAGGGGGAGGGCCGCCAGCTCGCCGTTGATGCGCAACGTGGGCGGCCGCCCGACCTTGAGGTGCAGGTCGGACGCGCCCTGCAGCACCATCTGCTGCAGGATCGCCTTGAACGGCAGCCCCGGACCCGCGGGGGCCTCGGGCGCCAGCCCGGGCCCGGCCGCGTCAGCCATTGGGATCGATGCGGAAGAGCACCTGGCCGTATTCCACCGGATGCGAGTCCTCGGCCAGGACCTCGGTGACCACGCCCGAGACCTCCGACTCGATCTCGTTCATGATCTTCATCGCCTCGATGATGCAGAGCACCTGGCCCTGGGCGATGCGCTCGCCGACGGCGACGTAGGGCTTGGCGCCCGGCTCCGGCGACTTGTAGAAGGTGCCGACCATCGGCGACTTGACCTCCAGCAGGTCGCTGCGCGCGGCCGGGGCCGGCGGCGGCTCCGCCGCCGGCGCGCTCCCCGCCGCCGGCGCGGCCGCCGCGGCGGGCGCCGCCGCGGGGAGCATCGCCGGCATGGGCAGCGGCGCGGCCATCGGCACGCCGCGCTGCGGGGCGCTCTTCGACAGCCGGAGCTTCATCCCCTTGTCGGAGGAGATCTCGATGGAATCCACCGTCGAGCCGTCGAGCATCTCGATCAGCTTCTTGACGTAGCGTAGGTCGATCATGTCGGTTGGGAAGGAATCGTCCGCCGCGCCGCTCACGCCAGCTCCAGCAGGTCCCGCGTGAAATGGGTGAGCACGTCCGGCCCACTCGCCGCCAGGTGGACGTCGTCCTCGATCCGGACGCCTCCCCACCCCGGCTCGTACACTCCAGGCTCGATCGTCACCACCGCGCCCTCGGGGAGCACCCCGTCCGCCTGGCGCGCGAGCCGCGGCGCCTCGTGCACCTCCAGCCCGAGCCCGTGCCCCAGGCTGTGCTGGAACCGCTCCCCCAGGTCGTGCCGCTCAATGTAGTCCCGCGCGAGGGCATCGGCATCCCGCCCCGTCATCCCCGCCCGTACCCGCGCCGCCGCCAGCTCCAGCGCCGCGCGCACGACGCCATGGAGCTCGCGCTGCCGCGGCGACGCCGGCCCGACGACCACGGTCCGGGTGACGTCGGAGCAGTAGCCGTCCACCACCGCACCGAAGTCGAGGAGCAGGAAGTCCCCTCGCTCGATCACGCGCGCCGACGAGCGCGCGTGCGGCAGCGCCGAGCGGGGGCCCGACGCGACGATGCTCGGGAACGGGAAGCCCTCACTGCCCGCGTCGCGCAGCGCGTGCTCCAGCATCCCCGCCACCTCCAGCTCGGTGAGCCCCGGCCGCAATCGCGGCAGCAGCTGCTCGAGGGCGTCGGTCGCGGCGCGGCCGGCGCGCCGGATGGCCGCCACCTCGCTCGCATCCTTCCGCTCGCGCAGCCGCTCCACCAGATCCGTGGTCGGCCGCCATTGCCACCGCGCCCCGGCCTCGAGCAGGCGCTGGAAGTCGCGGTGCAGCAGCTGCGCGCTCTCGAACCCCACCACGCGCACGGCGGGCAGGTCGGCGAGCAGCTGCCAGAGGCCCGCCCACAGGCTCTGCGCCTGCACGCTGACGCGTGCCAGCGCGCCCACCTCCTCGGCGGCCTGCGTGGCGTAGCGGAAGTCGGTGACGAAGAGCGACTCCCGCGGCGTGACGAGGAGGAGCGCACTCGTTCCGGAGAAGCCGGTGAGATAGCGCACGTTCGCCAGCCCGGTGACGAGCAGTGCGTCGAGGTGTGCCTGGTCGAGCGCCGCCGACAGCGCCGCCAGGCGGTGCGGCCGCGGGTCAGACACCGGCCGACAGCGCGGCGACGAGTCCGCGCAGCGCGAGCTCGTAGCTCAGCGCACCGAAGCCGCAGATCACACCACGCGCTCCCGCGGCGAGCATCGAGTGGCGTCGCTCCGGCTCGCGCGCATAGATGTTGGTGAGGTGGACCTCGACGTACGGCACCGCGACGGCGGCGAACGCGTCGCGCACCGCGAGGCTGGTGTGGGTGTACGCGCCGGCGTTGATGATCGCCCCGTCGGCCTCGCCCGCCAGCCGCTGCACCGCCTCCACCAGCTCCCCCTCCCCGTTGTGCTGGGAGCAGTCGAGCGTGACCCCGAGCTCGGCGGCCACCTCGCGTGCCCGTGCCTCGATGGCGGCGAGGGTGGTGGTGCCGTAGAGCGCGGGCTCGCGGCGGCCGAGCAGGTTGAGGTTGGGGCCGTTGAGGAGGGCGATTCTCACGAGTCGGAGAGCCCCGCCAGCCAGGCGTGGAACTCGTCGAGGTCATCGCCCGGGCGGGCCTCGCCCGCCGGCGGCGGCGCCTCCTTCTCCGGTGCGACGGGCGTGCCCAGGGCGGGCGTGAAGAACTGCTCGAAGGAGAAGGTGGGCGTGGGGCGGGCCGGTGCGGCGGGCGGCGTCGGCTCCTGCAGCACGCGGTCGATGGAGCCCGGGTCATCGCTCGCTGCCTGCGCGAGCTGCGCATCGAGCTCGCGATCGTTCTGCAGGCTCAGCGTGGCGGCGACCAGCGTGCCGGCGGCCGCCTCAGCCGACGGATTCACCGGACTCGCGAACAGCTCGTCGAGCGACGGCGTCTCCGTGGAGACCCCAGTCTCGGCGTGGCGCTCGGGCGCGGCTTCCGCGGTGCTCGCCGGCTCCGCACCGGCGGGCGCGACCGTCGCCTCGGCACCGAGGAGATCGTCCCAGCCGAACGGGTCCTCCGCGGCGTGCGCCTCGCCGGCGGCGCCGGACGGCTCGTCGAACGTGTCCGCCGGCCGTGCCTCCACCCACGCCACCGGCGCCGACCGCTCCTCCGCAGGGCGCGCGAGCTCGCGCGCCTCCCGCTCCCGCGCCTCGCCCTCGTCCGCCCGCACCTCCTCCGGCACGAAATCGAGGCCCATCTCCGGCAGCTCGGCCTGCGGCGTCGCGGCCTCCGGCGCTGGGGTCTCCGGCCCGGGGGTCTCCGGCTCTGCGGCCTCGAGCCAGCCAGCGGATGTCGGTGCACCGGCAGGCGTCGTCGCCTCGGCGGCGGCCGGCTCACGCTCGGCAGCGTCGAGCGGCTCGCGGTCGATGGACTCGATCTCGTGCACGACGATCGCCGAATCGGAGAGCGCGGCCGCGTCGACGAGCGCCTCTGCCTCGTCGGGCTCCGGCCCACCGGCCGTGGGCTCCGCCGTGGGTGCCCCGACATCCGGCGCCGCGAGGGTCGCCGGTCGCGCCTGGGTCAGCGCACGCAGCCAGTCTGCGACGGTGGGCTGCGCGCCCGACGTGGGCGGTGCGCCTGTCTCCCCACCGGGCTCACCCGCGCGCGCCACCGACGCGGCCGATGGAGCCGGCGAGAGCTCCAGGCCCGCAAGCTCGCGGACGGCGTCGTCCCAGCCCATGGCCGGGGCGGCCGCCTCCTCGGCGCCCTCCGGCCCTTCCGTGAACCCCGCGCCCGCGACCGCGGCACCCGCCGCGCTCCCGGGCGCCGCGCCAGCGAGGCCCTCGTCGTCGCCTGCCAGCTCGTCCAGCCTCGCCCGTAGCGCGGCATCGTCGGGACGCTGCGCGAGGAGCTGCTCGTACACGTGGCGGGCCTCCGCACGGAAGCCCTGCTGCAGGTAGAGCTCCGCCATCGTCTCCGTGACGAACGCGACACGCGGCTCGGCCGCGGAGGATTCGGCGGGCGGCTCGGCGGGCGGCTCGGCGGGCGGCTCGGCGTGTGTCGGCCCGGCGTGCGTCGGCTCTGCGTGCGTCGGCTCGGCGTGCGTCGGCTCGGCGGCGGTCGGCATCGCCTCGGGCACGACCGGGATCTCGGCTGCGGGCTCGCCGACGGGCGACAGCTCGATGTCGGGCAGCAGTTCGGCGGTGAGCGGCAGCTCCGCGGCGGCCGGCAGCTCGGACGCGGCCGACCGCTCGGAAACCTCTGCCGATGCCTCCGACGCCGGCGGCTCGACGTCGGCCAGCGGCGGGAGCGCCGGCGGCTCGTTCTCCGTCGCCAGCGGCGGCAGGTCGGGGAGATCGGCGAAGAGGAGATCGATCTCGTCGACGGTGGCCTCCCGCTCGTCGCCGGCTGCCACCAGCGACGCGGCGTCGTGCCGCGTCTCGGCGAGCGGTGGCTCGCCCTCGGGTGCCAGCGCGATGACGTCGCGTTCGGCGTCGAACTCGCCGAAATCCGCAGCGTCGTCGGCGACCTCGTGTGCCGCGGCGGCATCCTGCGTGCCCGCCGCGTCGACGGCCGCGTCCTCCGCACCGATGGCCTCGACCACCGCATCGGGCCGCGATGGCGTGGCGTCCGCCGGCGGCCCCTGCGTCGGCGCCGATGTGACCGATTCCGGCGGCTCGGCGAGTACCGCCGCCACGAATCCGGCGGTGAAGACATCCGCCTCGAAGTGCACCTCGCGCCCGGCGCGGTCCTCGGTCTCACCCGCCGGCTGGGGATGGTCGGCCGGCGCCGTGGCGGCGGCGGGCGAGGCGGCCGCTGATGGGGCGGCCGCTGACGCGGCGGCGTCCTCGCGCAGGGCGGCGAGCCGGGCGACGGCGTCAGGATCGTGCGGGTCGGCGGCGACCAGGCGCTCGTACCAGTGCGCGGCGTCGCGCTCGTCGCCGCGGCGGCAGGCGAGCTCGCCCAACGAGCGCAGGGCCAGGACGTTCTCCGCGTCCAGCGCGAGCACCCGCTCGAACTCGGCGCGGGCGGCATCGATGTCGCCGCGGTCGCGGAGCGCCAGGGCGAGGACGACGCGACCGCTGAGGTGCTCGGGGATCTCGGCCAGATAACCGCGACAGAGCTCCACGGCCGCGTCCGCGTCGCCTGCCTGTCGGAGCGCGTTGGCGAGGGGGGCGAAGTAGCGGCGCGGCTGCTCGGTGAACTTCTGCTGCAGGTCGTCGAGGCGGGGAGGACTACTGGACATTCCGGACCCTCGGGCGCCGCCCGGGTATAGAGGAGTGGAGGCCGGCAAAATACACCGCCCGGACGAGCGAAGTCAATCAGAAGTGTCGTTCGCGCTTGATCTTAGGCTTGCTTTTGGGCCGTCGGCCCGGCTACTTTTTCAGGCTACCGCCTCTCCCCGAGCGCCCCCTCTTCCCCCTTCCGCTCTTTCAGGAGTCCCGCCCCGTGCTGCAATCGATGCGGAGCGCCGCCAAGTACATCTGGATCCTGCTGGTCGTCGCGTTCGTCGGCGGCTTCCTGCTGCTCGACACCTCGGGGCTGCTCGGCCGGCCGCGGGTGACCAACGGCACCGCCGTCGCCACGGTGAATGGCGAGGACATCACCTACGTCACGCTCGAGACCGCGACCCAGAACCTCATCCAGAGCGAGGAAGCGCGCCTCGGCCGCTCGATCACGCTGGACGAGCGGCAGCGGCTGGAGAACGAGGCGTTCGAGCAGCTGGTCAATCAGATCCTGCTCCGGCAGGAGCTCGAGCGGCGCGGCATCAGCGCCAGCGACGAGGAGATCCGCCAGGCCGCGCTGAACAGCCCGCCGCCGCAGCTCATGCAGGCGCCGGAGCTGCAGACCGAGGGGCGCTTCGACATCGAGAAGTACCGCCGCTTCCTCGCCAGCCCGGCCGCCCAGCAGCAGGGGATCCGCCTCGCGCTGGAGCAGTACTACCGGGCCGAGATCCCGCGGCAGAAGCTGATCAACCGCGTGGTGAACGACGTCTACGTCACCGACACGGAGCTCTGGCGCATGTGGCGGGACCAGCACGACAGCGCGCAGGTCTCCTACGTCGCCTTCCCGGCCGACTCGGTGCCCGATTCGGCGGTGACCATCACCGACGACGAGATCCGCCGCTTCTACGAGCAGCACGAGCGCGACTTCGTGCGCGTCGGCCGCGCCACGGTCTCGCTGATCACCATCCCGCGCGTCATCACCGCGGCCGACAGCCAGGCAGCGCGCCAACGCACGCTGGCGCTGCGGCAGGAGATCGTGAGCGGCCAGAGCTCGTTCGAGGACGTGGCCCGGCGCGAGTCGGCGGACACGGCGAGCGGCGCGCAGGGCGGCTCGCTCGGCCGCGGCACGCTGGAGAGCATGAACTTCGTCCCCGAGTTCACCGCCGCCGTGCGCGGCCTGCCGACGGGTCAGGTCTCCGAGCCGGTGCTCACCTCGTTCGGCTACCACCTCATCAAGGTGGACGAGCGGCAGGGCGACACGCTGTCGCTGCGCCACATCCTCGTCCCGATCACGCAGAGCGACTCGTCGGCCACGCGCACCGACCGCCGGGCCGACTCGGTGGCCAACGCGCTCGCCAACGGCGACCGGCCGGCCAAGTTCGACAGCGTGGCCAAGGCGATGGGACTCGCCGTCACGCAGCACACGGTCACCGAGGGCGACATGCTCGTCACCGACCGCGGCTACGTGCCCGACGTCACGGCGTGGGCGTTCGGCGGGGTGCAGCCGGGCTACATGAGCGACCTGATCGCCGCCGACGACGCGTACTACCTCGCGCGTCTGGACAGTCTCGCGCCGGGTGGACAGCAGGAGCTGGAGCAGGTGCGCGACGAGATCCGCGACCTGCTGGAGCGCGACAAGAAGATCCAGGCGCTGATGCCCAGGGGCACCGAGCTGGCGAAGGCGGCCGTCGCATCGACGCTCGAGGCCGCCGCGAAGGCGCAGGGCCGCGAGGTGCGTCAGACGCCGACGTTCACCCGACTGGGTGGTGCGCCGGGCCTGGGTGCAGCCAACCAGGCGATCGGCGCCGCGTTCGCCTTGAAGGTGGGCGCCGTCAGCCAGCCCGTGCCGGCCACCGATGCCCTGGTCGTGCTGCGCGTGGACCGCCGCGTCGAGGCAGACAGCGCCGCGTGGGTCGCACAGAAGCAGGTCCAGCGCTATCAGCTCACGCAGGCGACGAAGCAGCGCCGCTGGGAGCAGTTCCTGACGAACCTCCGCCGCTCCGCCGACATCGACGACCGTCGCGCCGAGGTGCGGGCGGCGATTCGCGGCACCACCGAAGGCTGACGCGGCACGCCGCCCCGCTGGGGACGGCGACGAGACGAGGCCCCGCCGGAACCGTGGTTCCGGCGGGGCCTCTCGCTTTCCCTCCGCAGCGCGCGGGACCGGCGGGCTGGCCGTCGCCCGGCCGCCAGCCCCGGC